>NZ_AVCC01000003.1 GCF_000622895.1 Herminiimonas sp. CN | reverse complement strand
TAAAAAGTTTTTCGTGTCTTTCGTGTTTTTCGTGGACGATATGGTGTGTTGGTTGCTCAACAATAGCCTTCATGCCATTCGTCTTGGCAAGGTTAAAGCCAAGCTCCGGGCTGGCGCTAACGTTCGTTATAATGTTGGGTTTTTACCGGCGGGGATTTGCCCCCCTGGCGTTGTCGTGTTGACTGCCAGGAAGCACCCCGATTTTGCGTGCATTTGCCGTCAGCGCAACCCATTCATGCGGTATTTCCCGGAACCTCGATGCAACAGTTTTCCTTGTCGCCGCAGGCGATGCTACGCAGTTTCACCACGCACCGGCGCTTGATCCTGGCGCTGACCAGGCGCGAGGTGGTGGGCCGTTATCGCGGCTCGATGCTGGGCATTTTGTGGTCCTTTTTCAACCCGATCGTGATGCTGTCGATTTACACATTTGTGTTTAGCGTGGTGTTCAAGGCGCGCTGGAGCGGCGGCAGCGAGAGCAGAACTGAATTTGCAGTCGTATTGTTTGCCGGCATGATCGTGTTTAACCTGTTTGCAGAGTGCATCAACCGGGCGCCGTCCCTGATCGTCGGCAATGTCAATTATGTGAAGAAAGTGGTGTTTCCGCTCGAGATTCTGCCATGGGTGGCGCTGGGCTCGACGCTGTTTCATGGCGCTGTCAGCCTGCTGGTCTGGCTGGCGTTCTACGTTGCGACTCATGGCTTCCTGCAGTGGACGATAGTATGGCTGCCGCTGATGTTGCTGCCGCTGGTATTGCTGACGATGGGCTTGTCCTGGTTTCTGGCGGCGTTCGGCGTATATGTGCGCGATGTGGCGCAGACGGTGGGGATGCTGACGACGATTCTGATGTTTCTATCGCCGGTGTTCTTTCCGGTATCGGCGCTGCCGCTGGCATACCGCCCTTTGATTTACGCCAATCCGCTGACTTTTATCATTGAACAGGTGAGGAATGTGCTGATTTGGGGCAAAGCACCGGATTGGCCGCTGTTCGGTCTGTTCATGCTGCTGAGCGGGCTGGTTTGCTGGGCCGGGTTTGCCTGGTTCCAGAAAACGCGGAAAGGGTTTTCAGATGTTCTCTGAAACCGTGATCGAAGTGGGCGCGCTGTCCAAAAGCTACCAGATTTATCACAAGCCGCATCATCGCCTGTTGCAGGGATTGTTTGGTTCGCGCAAAAAGCTGTACAGCGAGTTTGCGGCGTTGCAGGATATTTCGTTTTCGGTGCGGCGCGGCGAAATGGTGGGGATTATCGGCCGCAACGGTTCCGGCAAGTCGACACTGCTGCAGATTCTGTGCGGAACGCTGGCGCCGAGCAGCGGATCGGTCAGGGTCAGCGGCCGGGTGGCGGCGCTGCTGGAGCTGGGCGCGGGCTTTAACCCGGAATTCACCGGGCGCGAAAACATCTTCATGAACGCAGCGATCCTGGGGCTGACGACCGCGCAGACCGAGGCCTGCTTCGAGCAGATTGTGGCGTTCGCCGATATTGGCGATCATCTGGAGCAGCCGGTCAAGACCTATAGCAGCGGCATGTATATGCGGCTGGCCTTTTCGATTGCAGTAGCGGTCGAGCCGGACATCCTGATTGTGGACGAGGCGCTCTCCGTGGGCGATATTGCATTCCAAAACAAGTGCATGGCACGCATTCGCAGCATGTCGGACAATGGCACCACTATCCTGTTCGTGTCGCACGATCTGAGCACCACGCAGTTGCTCTGCAACCGCGTGATCTGGCTCGATCAGGGCCGCCTGATGCAGGCTGGCGATCCGGTGCAGGTAGGCCGCGATTATTACGTCGCTTCGCTGGGGAATGCGGCGGATGCGTTGCCGAAAGATGCAATCATCACCCAGCAGGATACCGGGCTGGCGCACTTTACCGAGTTGCGGGTGTCCAACAGAGACGGCCAGACAACGCCGCAGTTCGCGGTTGGAGAGCAGGTGACGATTTGTTTCACTCTGGCTGCGCTGGCGGCTTTGGAGCCGAGTATTTTCGGCCTGAGCATTTACCGCGCCGATGGCGACTGGCTGATTGGCCAGACCAGCCGCGAGGCGTCGGTGGTGTGGCCGGCATGCCGGAAGGGCGAAACCGTCATGGGGCAAATCACGCTGGATGCGCTGTGCCTGGCACCCGGCGATTATCGCATTGCACTGGCCGCATATTCGCAGGACCTGGCGATCTGCTATGGCATGACGGGGATATTGCCGGGTTTTACGGTGGATGCGAACTATCCGACCTGGGGCAAATTCATTCATCCGATCAGCTGGCAGCCGCTACCGGCAGCAACCTGATGACACTACATGACACTGAGAACTGAATTGTTAAAACATCCTGATTCTGAAGCGGCATCGTTCGCGCAAGACCTTTCCGGCGCTGCCTGCCCGGTATGCGCTGCATCTGACACGCAATATTTATGCGCAGTGGACGGCCACCGGATTTTACGTTGCCCGCAATGCGCGACCGATTTCGTGTTTCCGGTGCCGGATAAGGCAGCGCTGCGGGCCTACTATGACCGTGCGGCCTGGTTTGAGGGCGGCGAGCGCGGCGGTTACCAGAATTACGATGCGCAGACAGCGCCGGTGCTACCGTTTTTTGATGCTGTTCTGGACTCTTTTGGCGCGGATGCCGCCGGTTTGTCGATTCTTGACGTTGGTTGCGGCTACGGCACCCATCTGGCCAAGGCGCACCAGCGCGGCTGGAAATGCTTTGGAGTGGAAATTTCGGCGCACGCCAGACAAGTGGCTATGGAGCGCCACGGCAATGCGATTTTCGTGGTCGATGATATCGATCAGCTGATTCCGCATGCGTTCGATTTGATCATCTTGTTCGATGTGATCGAACATCTGGCCGACCCCTACCATCTTTTCTATACGCTGTTTGCCAAAGGGGCGATCACGCCCAGGACCAAGGTGATTATTTCGACGCCGAATGCGCGCTCGCTGACGGCGGTCGCCCGGCCGGCTGACTGGGCGTATCGTCATCCGCCGTCTCATCTGGTGTATTTTTCGGCCCAGGCGTTGACGGTCCTGCTGCAGCGGCTGCATTTTGCTTCGATCGAGGTGCAAGGCTTGCATGACGAGACCGGGCCGAACCGGCAACGCTATCCGGACGAGTCCTTTGCGCTCAACGATGGACTGGCGCAGTACGCCGGTATCGTCTGCACCGCGTCCGGCAGCGATTTTGCGGGTTTCATGCAGGAGCGCTATGTGCCGGGCACCTGGTCGAAAATCGCTGAATACGAACATTTGCCACGCTATCTGTTTGCGAAGGCCTTTGCGGCCAATGCACGGGTGCTCGATTTTGGCTGCGGCACCGGCTATGGCTCGGCGCTGCTGGCCACAGTCGCGCAGTCCGTGACGGGGCTCGATATCGATGCCGCAGCGTTACGCTGGGCCAGGCAAACACATCGCAATCCGATCTTGAATTTCGACCGGAGGGATGATCTGGGGGCAGGATTGCAGGATCAATCGTTTGATCTGATTACGTGTTTCGAGATGATCGAGCACGTGACGCATCCGACGCAAATCGAAACCATACGCAATGTTGCGCGCTTATTGACACCGACCGGCCAGTTTGTGATTTCCACCCCGAATCCGGAAGTAACGGCGATGTACGGCGACAATCCGTACCATCTGCGGGAAATGAGCGAAACGGAATTCCTGGAACTGTTGAGTCCGCACTTTGCCCATGTGCGCATACTGCGGCAGTGGGTGGCGCCGAGTGTGCTGATTGCGGAACAGTCAAACCCTCAGCGCGACACGACCGGATTCGATGAATTTGCTTCCAAAACGGCGGCAGACAAGCCGTTGGCCTATATTGCCATTTGCTCCCATGCACCGCTTGCACAGAGTGCCGGCTTGTGCGAATTTGACCGCTCGGTGGATTTTATTCAGGTCACGCTGGAGGCAGAAAAAAATCTGAATCAGCAGCGCTTTGCAACCTACCAGGCGTGGGAACATAGCCAGGATTTATTGCGGCGCGGCCAGAAAACAAGGGAAATACTTGCCAATGTCGAGGCGGAACTCGCGCGTTCGGAGACTGCGCGGCACCATATCAAAATGGAACTCGTGCGTTCAGAAGCTGCGCTGCTGGCAATGCGGAACAGTAAATTGTTCCGGCTGCGGGACGCCGTTCTGTTGCAACCCTGGAGCCCGCGCAAACTGGCCCGCATTGCGTATCTGATCGGGGCGATGGCGACGCCGGCGCGACTGCGCGCAAAACTGGCGCCGCTGACGAACCGGCTCAAAATGGGCGTCGCGGCAAGCAATCCGGTGCCGCCTTCCGACTCGAACCAGAGCGCTGCCTATGCGGTGCAACAGCCTGTTCCCGCCATCGAGGACCGTCCGCATGTGCTGCATGTCATCGCGAACTTCATGACCGGCGGCTCATCGCGCCTGGTAATTGACTTGCATGAGCATCTTGGCACGCATTATGCACACAGCGTCGTGACCAGTTTCATTCCCTCGCCGCCTGCTTATACCGGAGTGGACATTACGGAGTTTCGCCATCCCAAAAATGCGCAACTATTCGTTGACCATTTTTCGCAGCGCAAGCCGGACCTGATTCATGTTCATTACTGGGGCGATTGCGATGAACCCTGGTACGCGAAGGCGATAGCGGCAGCAAACCGGCTGGGCATCCCGGTAATCGAGAACATCAATACGCCGATAGCGCCCTTCATGTCCGAGGCGGTTCGACGCTATGTTTATGTCAGCGACTATGTGCGAAATGTATTCGGTCACAATCATCCGTCCCATGTCACGGTCTATCCAGGCTCGGATTTCTCGCACTTTGACCGCCCATCCGACGAACCGCAGGCTGATGACTGCGTCGGGATGGTGTATCGACTGGAACCGGACAAACTCAACGAGAACGCCATTGTTCCATTTATCAAAGCAGTCCAAAAACGCCCTGCTACTCGTGTTTTGATCATCGGCGGCGGCAGCTTGCTGGAACCCTTCCAACAAGTGGTTGCCGATGCAGGACTGACTGACAATTTTGAATTCACGGGATACGTCAGTTACGATGAGCTGCCAAACCTGTATCGCCGCATGTCGGTCTTTGTGGCGCCGGTCTGGAAAGAAAGTTTCGGCCAGGTCAGCCTGTTTGCGATGAATATGCGGGTGCCGGTGGTGGGCTACGATATTGGCGCAATAGGGGAAATAGTGGCAGACCGGACCCTGCTGGCAGAACCAGAAAATGCCGAAATGTTGTCCGATATTATCGTGCGGCTGCTTGAATTCCCCACTGACCGCGCGCAGATCGGTGCCTTCCAGCGCACTCGCGCGCAAGGGAATTTTTCTGTGGAAGCCATGATTTCAGCATACGGCACGATTTATCAGGACGTTATCGCCGGGCCTGCTGCCAAATGAAAATAGTTTTTTTTGTGCATTGTTTTTTCCCGGAGCACTTCTACGGCACAGAGACTTATACGCTTGAGCTGGCGCGTCATTACCAGTCCTGGGGGCACGACGTCACCGTGGTGTCGGCGATCTTTCAGGGCGAGGCTGCGGCGACAAGCTTGCTGACCCGATATGAATACCAGGGTATTCCGGTGGTTTGCATCGACAAAAACCAGATTCCGCACAGCCGCGTCAAGGAAACCTACTACCAGCCGCAGATGCGCCCTGCACTGGAACAGGTGTTGCAGGATTTGCGGCCGGATCTGGTACATGTAACCCATCTGATCAACCATACCGCAGCATTGCTGGAAGTGACGCAGGCCATGGGTGTGCCCACCTTTGCCACTTTTACGGATTTTTTCGGCTTCTGCCTTAACAATAAGCTGGAGGCCGCGAATGGCGATCTTTGCAAAGGCCCTTCGCCGTCCAGAACCAATTGCATTGCCTGCCATATCAAGGATGCGTCGCGCAGCCCGCATGCGAATCGCTGGATGCGCCATGGTGCGACACCGCAATCGGCACAGTGGCTGGCAGGCGGCGCCAACCTGCTGCGCCGCCTGCCGGGCCTGCGTGGCGGTCCGATTGACGGCCTGATCGAGGATATCGCACGCCGGCCCGATACATTGGGCAGCTTGTACAATGCCGGCTACAAAGCGGCCGTCGCGCCGACCGCATTCCTGAAGCAGGCATATATCGCCAATGGCATCCGGGTGCCGATGCAGGGAATCTGGTTTGGAGTAGATATCGACCGTCGCCCGAAACCAGTCCGGGCCCCCGGCCAACCGCAGGTAATCGGCTTTATCGGGCAGATTGCTCCGCACAAAGGCACCGATCTGTTGATTGAAGCCTTTGCGCGCCTGGAGCGAGGAGCGGCAGAGCTCAGGATATACGGCCCTGCAGACCAGGACCCGGCCTACATGGCAATGCTCAAAACGCTGGCACATGATCTCGACGTGCGCTTCATGGGCACCTTTGCCAAAGAACAGATGGCCGACATCCTGCGCGACATGGATCTGCTGGTGATCCCGTCGCGCTGGTACGAGAACAGCCCGCTGGTGTTATTGAACTCGCTGGCCACGCACACGCCGGTCCTGGTCTCCGATGTAGCCGGAATGACGGAATTTCTTGAGCCGGGCCTGAATGGCGAGGCCTTTGCACGCGGCGATATCGATGACTTGACGCTGAAGTTGCGCACGCTGGTCGAAACCCCCGGCCACCTTCAGGAATTATCAAAAACAACCCGATACGAGCGGTCTTCCGAGATCATGGCGAGGGAAACATTTGCGGTTTACGGACTTTAAAGCGGGCTTTGAAGCGTCCGGTATCGGGTTAAAAGCCGACCTGCCTGCGATAGAGTGTTTGCTTGGAAAGCTGTACGCTGCATATGCCCAACTCGGGGATATGATGCAACGCACTCGACGATCACCGACCATCTTTCACTATTAGAGGCACTTCCTGGCATGAACAGGCCCCAAAAACTCGACGCGCTAACCTCGCTACGCTTCTTTGCGGCGGCGATGATTGTAATCGGCCATGCTGACCATATCTTTGGCTCTTTGGGCATTGCCAGCGCCGCGCCGCTGAATCAAGGCGTCGCATTTTTCTTTGTCTTGAGCGGCTTTATTCTTGCCTATAACTACCCGTCATTTGCAAACAAACAGGAAATTCAGCGGTTCTTCATTGCCCGCTTTGCCCGTATCTGGCCGTTGCATGTCACCACCTGTTTTCTTTGGATATTTCTGATCTTTCACTTTGACCGGAAAAGCTACTTTCCCGGTGCCGGCGGGCTATTGCGGCTAGTCAGCAATTTACTCCTAGTTCAGGCGTGGATACCTCTGCACGATTGGGCGCTGTCATTTAACGGGGTTGCGTGGAGCATTTCGGCGGAATTCTTTTTTTACCTGGCGTTTCCCCTGCTGATCACGCTGTGGGGACGCTATTGGCACTGGACTATTGCCGCGCTGGCGACCGTCATTATCGCCATTCTGGTCGTTGCGCAGCAACTACGCTTGCCGGGCGAGGATGCCTACCTTGGCGTGGGGCTGCTGGGTATGGTGTATTTCAACCCGCTGGTGCGCATCTTTGAGTTTGCCATCGGCATTGCGGTGGCCCGTTTCGTTCGTCAGCGTCACGGCATTGCATCGACCTGGACTCCGGCGCAGTGGCTTGTGATTGAAATTGGTGCAATTTTAGCAATCGTGGTAGCCCTGGTCGCGGCAGCCAATTTCTCAGGGATCCAGCAAAGCCTCGGCAATGCTGCTGCCTACTACTTTGCACATGAAGGTTTGTGGTTGTTCTGGGCCTTGCTGATTGCCGTGTTCGCGTTGAGTCGCGGCCCGATCTGCAAACTATTGTCCCTCAGGATTTTTGTTTTTCTCGGTGAAATCAGTTTCGCGCTCTATCTGATACACGCTTTGGTAATTAATTATCTTGACCCCTATGCTGACAAGCTAAGCGCTTTCGGAATGCTCGGTTACGCGCTGTTCTGGCTGCTTTGCCTGACTCTTGCCGCGCTGCTATTTCTGGGGGTGGAGCAGCCGTTCAGGAAGAAAATTTTATTCTGGTGGGAATCCAGGCAATCTGCTGAACGAAACATTTCTGCTCCATCCTATGGACGTTCAAGCACTGCCTCTTTTGTATTGCTGACATTGATCTCGATCAGCTTGTCCATTTTCCGCCCTTCACTCATTTCTGCAATGGATGCATCTGCAGTAAATGCATTTCTGTCTTCATCCGGGGTGATTAAGGTTGGTGATGAGGCAACCTTCAATAACGGGATTGCTGTTCTTGCCGTTCGCGTTGCGGAGCAATCAGTCGACACATTGAATGTGGCAGTCTTGTTGCGCAATCAGAAGGATGCCAAGATCGATAGTGTCTTGGCATTGCATTTGAATGACGCGCAAGGACGCATTATTGATAAGCCTGGCGATGTTCTGCTTGACAAATCTTCATCCCGACTGCCTGCCGGCACAAGTTGGCTCCAGTCATTTTCGATAAACAGGAATGCTTATGAAAAAACTTCTTCATTCGGGATTGCCATGTATAGGAATCCAGCAACTCTGTTCGATATATCAGGCGGAAATCGCGACTGGGGCGGACGGCGTCTGATTATCCTCAAATAACAATTACCCGACGGATAACCCGATCTGGAATTCGATGCCGGCCAAATTCAGGATCGGCGTTACGTGTCATCTCCTCTTCCGCATGAGGTGACTATAATGAAAGCCTTTTTCTGGCACCTCATATTGTGGAACTATTTAAATAATGAAAATTATTATCTTCGGTGGCGGCGGCTTTATCGGTTCGACGATTGCGGACCGTCTATTGAAGGATGGTCACGAGCTCAAGATTTTTGAACGCCCCCGGATTGCACCTTATCGGACGTTCACAAGCTCGGAACGGGTCGAATGGATCACAGGCGACCTGCTCAGCACACACGATGTGAGCGATGCCATCGACGGTGTCGATGTGGTTTTACACCTGGTTTCCACCACTCTGCCCAAAAGCTCCAACGATGATCCGATCTACGATGTGCAAAGCAATTTGGTAGCAACGCTTCAAATGCTCAACGCCATGGTAGCCCGCAACATCCGAAAAATCGTTTTCATCTCTTCGGGCGGCACCGTATACGGCAACCCAATCTATCTGCCGATCGATGAGAAACACCCGACTGATCCGCTCGTTTCATACGGCATCACCAAGCTTGCCATCGAAAAATATCTGAAGATGTACGAGAGTTTGCATGGCATCAAGTCAGTCACATTACGGGTTGCCAATCCGTATGGCGAGCGTCAGCGCATAGAGACTGCCCAGGGCGCGGTCGGCGTATTTCTCCATCATGCGATTGCGGGCATTCCGATTGACATCTGGGGTGATGGCAGCGTTACCAGGGATTACATTTACATTGGCGACGTGGCGGAAGCATTTGCGCGGGCGGTGGCGTATGACGGATCGAAAAGCGTATTCAACATTAGCTCGGGTGTCGGCACCAGCCTGTCGGCGCTGATCGGACTGATTGAAAACGCACTTGGAAAACCGATCCAGCGCCGCTATCTTGCGAGCCGTCCATTCGATGTTCCGGTCAGCGTACTCAGCAATGATCTGGCACGCGCAGAGTTGAATTGGGCGCCGCTGACATCGATGCAGGAGGGCATCTCCCGTACTGCGGAATGGATGCGCATGGAGCTGGCCAAGGTGGCATCGTGACCCGTTCTCGTATCGGTGGCGCATGAGAATTCTGCTCACAGTACATCAGTTTTTCCCGCAATTCACATTTGGCACCGAAGTACTCACTTATTCAGTAGCGCGTGAGTTGATTGCGCGTGGACATGAAGTCCGTGTGCTGACCGGATATCCGACCGATCGGAATTTAGCTGACGAAGAGCGGTTTGATGAATATCTGTTTGAAGGAATTCAGGTCTACCGCTTTTATCATGTATACAGTACGGCCGCTGGACAGCCTTCAAAGCGCCGGCTTGGTTACGATAATCCCCTTGCCGCAGCGTATTTCAAACAGGTCCTGGACAGGTTCGAGCCGGATGTGGTGCACTTTTTTCACCTGAGCCTGCTCGGCACCGGCTTGATCGACCATGCGGTAGACGCATGCATTCCGGCTTTCATGACCGCAACCGATTTCTGGCCTATCTGTCCGACCGCTCAACTGGTATTGCACAATGGCCGCCCGTGTCACGGCCCAAGCCCATTTGCGGGAAACTGCGTCAAGCATCTGGCGCAACTCACGCAGGAAGGCCTTGTGGGAAAAATAGCCACATTGCTACCCTCCAGTGCGGTTGACCTGCTGGTGCGCGCGACGCAATCAGGGCTTTTGCCGCCATATCCTCATCACGCGGAAATCGAAGCGGTCGGCGCCCGGCGGGGCATCAATGTTGCCCGGTTAAACCGGCTGAACAGGATTCTTGCGCCGAATCGCCTGATGCAACAGATGCTGACTGACAACGGCGTGACGCCGCATCTGATCATGCAATCCGCATATGGAATCAATCTCAACGAAAGCGAAATGGATGCGCCGCGAGCACCGCCCGGACAACCGTTCAGGCTTGGCTTTATCGGCTCCCTGGCCCACCACAAGGGTTGCCATATCCTGATCCAGGCTTTTAAGAATCTGCCTATTCATCAAGCGGTGCTGAAGATATACGGAAACCTGGAAGATTTCTCCGAATATTCGGATGAACTGAAGCGGCTCGCTGCCGATCAACCCGGCATAGAGTTTTGCGGAACCTTCTCCAACGCCAAAATCGCGGAAGTGATGGCAGACCTTGATGCGCTGGTTGTGCCATCGCTCTGGTATGAAAACAATCCATTGGTGATTTATTCCGCGCAGGCGTCCCGCTGCCCGGTGGTCGCTTCGGATTATCCCGGCATTTCGGAGGCAATCCGGCACGAAGACAATGGCCTGTTGTTCGAGGCAGGAAATATTTCGGCGCTTGCCACCCAGCTTTTACGCCTCGTCAATGAGCCCGGCCTGGCTGCTCGTCTTAGCGCGAATTACCGGCAGCCAAAATCCATTACCCGCTACGTGGATGAATTACTGACTCTGTGGAAGACCGCCTGAATGAAGATATTTTTCAAGCAAACAATCTCGAAACAGAAAGACCTAGAGAATGGGCGGCTATGAAGATCATCGCCGTTATCGTGACCTATCAGCCCGACATTCAGAAGCTGGCTGAACTTCTGGACTCTCTTTTGCCGCAGGTAAGCATCTGCGTGCTGGTCGACAATGGCTCGAGCGCCGCCACCCGCGATCATCTTCAGCGTACTTGCAGCGGCCAGATTGAATTTATTTTCCTGGCATCGAATACCGGCATTGCCGCCGCTCAAAACATAGGCATCGCCCGGGCCAGGGAAATGGCAGGCGATTATGTCTTGCTCTCCGATCAGGATAGTGTTCCAGGCCGTTCGATGGTTGCGACCCTGGCGGCAGCGATAGAAAACCAGCAAAATGAGGGCATCAAAGTTGCCTGTGCCGGCCCGCGCTATATCGATATGCGTCAAGAGAATCCGCCGCCGTTTATTCGCGTGCGCGGCTTGAGACTGGAGCGTTGCAGTTGCCAAACAGAGGAAACGGTGGTTCCCGTAGACTACTTAATTGCTTCCGGGTGCCTGATTCCGATGCCGGTACTTGATCGAATAGGCGGCATGCGCGAAGATTTGTTCATTGATTATGTTGATATCGAATGGGGCTTGCGTGCACGAAAATCCGGTTATCAAAGTATTGGCGTGTGCGCAGCGGGGATGGCGCACAGCTTAGGGGATAGCCCCATTGCACTCTTCGGCCGAAAATTCCCGATGCACAGCCCGTTACGGCACTATTATCATTTCCGGAATGCGATTCTCTTATATAAGGAATCATGGGTGCCGCTGAACTGGAAGTGTGTCGACGGCTGGCGCTTATGCCTGAAATATGTGTTTTATTCGTTATTTGCGCAACCCCGGCCGGCGCATTGGAAAATGATGACGCTCGGCATATGGCATGGACTCGGAGGCAAAGCTGGAAAATATGACAAGGAATAAACTTTGATTTCCGTAGTTATCGTGAATTACAACTTGGGGGCGTTTATTGCGGAATGCATCCACTCGGTGCCGCCCCAGGTGCAAGAAGTGATCATTATTGATAATGCATCGACCGACAATAGTATGGCCCTGGTTCGAACGGCCTTCAGCGAAGTGAGCAACTAACCATCAGTCGAAACAGGGCTAATTTCGTTTTTACATAACATGCAAAATCAGTGCAGAAATTACTCAAGAAAAATATTTTTTGCTCCTGAATCCTGACTGCAGCCTGGCGCTTGACGCCAGAATCCCTTGCTGCAATCGATTTCAGCATGAATCCGGTTCTGAAAATCGCAAAAAATTGATTCGCACTAAAATCCCGGTTTCAGCTAGAATTGTCATTTTGTAAAATTTGCCTCGCATCAAGAATATTTTCGTACTCGATATTTACACCAACCAAAGACATCACCGGTTACAACCAGGCCCAGCCGTGAGCAATCTGCGCAAGATTGCAGCGAGATGCTCGCGCACGCGCATCGGATGGACCCGCTTTGTACCTATACGCACCAGGAGTCGAGGATGAAAGCGTTCCTGCAACACATGACATCCCTCACCGGGCAGCGCGACCATGCGCTGCTGGACGCGGCGCTGATCGCGGCGCTGGAGGAGGTGACAGCGGCCCGCGGCGTGCGCAAGCTGGAAGTGTTGCGGGTGCGCGACGAGGTGCGTCTCAAGCCCAGCTCCTGCCAACTGCATGTCTGCGTGGAATGCGCCGCCTCCGAATGCAGCCAGGAATCGGAGCCGCTGGATGCGGAGCTGGCGGCTGCGGTGCGCCACCAGCATCAAAGCAGCGCGCAAAAAACCACGCCTGACGGCGACCGGATATTGTGGCTGCTGGTCTGGCTGGACGGCTGTTTCAGCGCCTGCCTGGAACTGCGCAATCCGGTCGTCGGCGACAGCAAGGTGCTCGAAATGGCGCATGCCTTCATCGCCATTTATACCAACCATCGCAACCTGCTCGATTACAGCCAGCGCGATTCGCTGACCAATCTGCTCAATCGCAAGACCTTCGACCAGAATTTTTCAAAAGCATTGCGTTCTCTGGCGCGGCAGGACGCGACATCCGCTTTGCCGCTGGAAGAGCGCCGGCATCCCGATGCGGGCAGGAATCAATGGCTGGCGGTGATCGACATCGACCATTTCAAGAACGTCAACGACATGTTCGGCCATCTGTATGGCGACGAAGTGCTGCTGTTGATGGCGAACCTGATCCGCAGCTCGTTCCGGCCGCAGGACGGCTTGTTCCGCTTCGGTGGCGAGGAATTCGTGGTGTTGCTGCAGGCCGCCGAACTGAACGATGCGCAGCGCATTTTCGAACGCTTTCGCAGCAATGTCGAACAGCATCATTTTCCCCAGGTCGGCCAGGTCACGGTCAGCATCGGCTTTACCCACATCGGCCTGAACGCAACGCCGGTGGTCATCCTCGGCCATGCCGACCTGGCGCTGTACCATGCAAAAACCCATGGGCGCAACCAGGTTTGCTATTACGAAGCCCTGGTGGCAGCAGGTGAACTGAAGTCCGAGGTGTCGAACGACATGATGGAATTCTTTTAAGCTAGGCCGGTGCGCATGGCGCACCCTGCACATTTATTGATTTTTCGTAAGTCCTGCCATATATCCTAAACTATTGGGTATGGCAAAAAACAGTGCTATTACAGCACGTAATATATGCGGCATTAAAAAATACACTATCCTGTATATTTTAACGGCAATCCTTATTCCGTTTTCAAATCAACCGTGCACGGCCCGCTTCAAGGTTGCCATCATCACTCCCACCACGACCAGCAGGCTGCCCGAGACCCGATTGCTGTTGCGCACGAAGGACGCATTGGCGCTGAAGCGCTGCGCCTTGCTGCCGAGCCACGCATACAGGCCGTACGAAAATCCGTCCAGCGCCAGGCAGGTGACGCCGAAGATCAGCAACTGCGGGCCGAGCGGCTTGGCCGGATGGATGAATTGCGGCAGCAGGGCGACGAAATACAGCAGCGCCTTCGGATTCGACAGTTCCACCACCAGCGCCTGCCAGAAGGCGCGCAGCCCGTGCACTGCATCGGCGCGCTCGGCAGTCACGGTCAGGGCGCTGGATTGATTGCGAATGGCGGCAATGCCCAGATAAAACAGGTAAGCCACGCCGATCCACTTGATGACCGAAAACAGCGTGCTGCTGGCCAGGATCAGCGCCGCGATGCCGGTTGCCGACAGCGCGAAATAGGCGGCGTTGCCCAGTGCGATGCCGGCGATGGCCCAGTAGGAACGACGAAACCCGTTCGAAATCCCCTGCGCCACGATCAGCAGCGCGGCCGGCCCCGGCGTCAGGCACACCACCAGCGTGGTGACGGCAAAAATTGCGTAGGTATCCCAACTCATGCGAGTTTCCCCAAAGTAAGATTGCGGCGGCCGTTTCGGCAACGCCCGACAGAAATACATTGTAAGCCCGTCAAAAGCGGATTTGAATAGACAATTCAAGGTAGATTGTCTAGATTACATTTGTTTTCATTGAAATATCACGGATTTATGATGGGAATCGAATTCGACGCGATGGATGGCAAAATCCTCGATCTATTGCAGGCTGACGCCCGCACCACGCTGACCGAAATCGGCCGCCGGGTCCACCTGAGCCAGCCGGCGGTGGCCGAACGGGTCAAGCGCATGGAAGCGGCAAACGTCATCAGCGGCTACCATGCGAAGGTCAATCCGGCCGCGCTCGGCTACGGCATCATCGCCTTCGTCCGGGTCGCCAACCGCAACCACGACCACCCGGTGGCGGATGTCGCCGCCCGGGTGCCGGAGATCGTCGAATGCCACTCGATTACCGGCGACGACTGCAACATCGTCAAGGTAGTCGCCAAATCGGTGGCCGAACTGGAAGCGGTGATCCAGAAGCTGGCCTGCTGCGGCGTGACTTCGACCTCGCTGATCCTGTCGTCCAGCATCGAGCGCAAGGCGCTCAAACCGGCCGCCTAAGAGGCACTGCTCCCATGGAATTGCGCCAGCTGCGTTACTTCGTCGCCATCGTCGATCACGGCTCGCTGTCGCGCGCGGCGCGCGTGCTGCACATCGCCCAGCCGGCGCTGACCCAGCAATTGCGCCAGCTGGAGGACGAACTGGGGGCGCAACTGCTGCACCGCTCCTCGCAAGGGGTGCTGTCGACCGACGCCGGCAAGACCTTCTACGAACACGCGCAAGCAATCCTGAAGCAGGTCGAGGATGCCAGATCGGCGGTGAACCAGTCGCTGCACACGCCGGCTGGCACGGTTGCGCTCGGTCTGCCGCAAAGCGTGTCCGGCGCGCTGGCGCTGCCGATACTAACCGCCGTGCGCGCGGCCTATCCCGAAATCGAGCTGCAGCTGACCGAGGAATTGTCCGGCAACCTGATCGAGCAGCTGAAGTCGGGCCGCATCAATCTGGCGGTGCTGTTCGACGACGGCCAGCTGGGCGCCTTCGCCAGCACGCCGCTGGTGGAGGAAGACATGATGTACATCACCCGCAGCGATTCCGCCTTCGCCGTTGCCGGAGGCTCCGTCACGCTGGCGCAGGTCGCCCGAACGCCGCTGATCCTGCCCGGGCATCAGCATGGCGTACGCCCGCGCATCGAGCAGATCGCCCGCAGCGCCGGCCTGTCGATCGAGCAGGTGATCGAGATAAATTCGGTGGCGATCCTGAAGTCGGCGATCCTGGCCGATCTGGGCGCGACCATCCTGCCGACCGCACCGGTCCTGTCCGAAATCGAGCGCGGCACGATGCGCGCCTATCCGATATCCAGCCCCGCCGTCTCGCGCACGCTGACCCTGTGCGGGTCGAAAAAAATTCCGCTCACCAACGCCGCAGCAGCGATTCGGCAACTGGTGCTCGACGTCACCGACCGGCTATGCCGCAGCGGGCAATGGCTGGGCGCGCACATCCTGAAACGGTAGCGACAATGCAGGGCCGCCATCATTTTCATAGCGACATTCATATTTTTCCCAGACCAGGCCGCTGCGGGTTACCGGCGCCCGGGGATGCACAAGCGATGGCCTGAAAAGACTGGCATCGGAATGACATTTAAACTGTTTTTTTCGCGCTATACTCAATTTTTCGTGACGTTTACGTAAACGTCATGGAAGAATGCGCACCATCCCGCCACTCCGGAGACCTTCATGACCGACCTGTCCATCGCCGACAAGCTGACCGACTACAAACCCGCCAATAAAGTGCGCTTCGTCACCGCGGCTTCGCTGTTCGACGGCCACGACGCGTCGATCAACATCATGCGCCGCATCCTGATGGCCAACGGCGCGGAAGTGATCCACCTCGGGCACAACCGCTCGGTCGACGAAATCGTCACCGCCGCGCTGCAGGAAGACGCGCAGGGCATCGCCATTTCCAGCTACCAGGGCGGCCACGTCGAATACTTCAAATACATGATCGACCTGCTGCGCGAACGCGGCGGCGCGCACATCAAGGTGTTCGGCGGCGGCGGCGGCGTGATCGTGCCGGAAGAAATTAATGATCTGCACGCGTACGGCGTGACCCGCATCTTCAGCCCGGAAGACGGCCAGCACATGGGGCTGGTCGGCATGATCCTGGCGATGATCCAGGCTTGCGACGTCGACCTGTCGGGCTTTGCACCGACCGAACTGGCTGCGCTGCAAGGCGGCGACATTGCCGCCAGGCACCGACCGCTGGCGCAACTGATCACCGCGCTGGAAAATGGCAAGGCCGGCGCCAAGCTGAAGACGCAGCTGCACCAGGCTGCGGCCGCGCTCAAAACCCCGACGCTGGGCATCACCGGCACCGGCGGCGCCGGCAAGTCGTCGCTGACCGACGAGCTGATCCGGCGCATCCGGCTCGACCAGGGCGACGCACTGAATATCGCGCTGATCTCGATCGACCCGTCGCGCCGCAAGTCCGGCGGCGCGCTGCTGGGCGACCGCATCCGCATGAACGCGATCAATCCGTGGGGCCCGCCGGAGCGGGCGCAGTTGCGTGTTTATATGCGCTCGCTGGCCACGCGCGAAGCCGGCTCCGAAATCTCGCAGGCATTGCCGGACGTGATCGCCGCCTGCAAGGTGGCCGGCTTCGACCTGGTGATCGTCGAAACCTCCGGCATCGGCCAGGGCGACGCCGCCATCGTGCCGCTGGTCGATGTCAGCATGTACGTGATGACGCCGGAGTTCGGCGCCGCCTCGCAGCTCGAAAAAATCGACATGCTCGATTTCGCCGATTTCATCGCGATCAACAAGTTCGACCGCAAGGGTTCGCAAGACGCGCTGCGCGATGTCGCCAAGCAATACCAGCGCAACCGCGAACTGTTCGCGCAAAAACCGGACGAGATGCCGGTGTACGGCACCCAGGCGTCGCGCTTCAACGACGACGGCGTGACCGCGCTGTACCAGGGCTTGCTGCCGAAACTGATCGCCGCCGGCCTGAAAGCCAGCGCCAGCCAGCTGGCCCCAGTCGCCGCAAAGTTCTCCAGCGGCAAGAACGTGATCGTGCCGCCGGCGCGCAGCCGCTATCTGGCGGAAATCGCCGACACCCTGCGCGGCTATCACAAATTCACCCGCAAGCAGGTGACGCTGGCGCGCGAGCGGCAGCAGCTGCAGGAAAGCAAACGCATGCTGGCTGCGGCCGGCAAGGGCGCCGACTTCGACGAGCTGATCGCCGAACGTGAGAACAAGCTCGACGGCGGCAGCAAGAAGCTGCTGACGATGTGGCCCGACATGCAGAAATCGTATGCGGGCGATGAATATGTGGTGAAGATCCGCGACAAGGAAATCCGCACCCAGCTGGTTTCCCGCACGCTGTCCGGCACCAAGATCCGCAAGGTCGCGCTGCCGCGGTTCGAGGACCACGGCGAAATCCTGCGCTGGCTGATGCTGGAAAACGTGCCCGGCTCGTTTCCGTTTACCGCCGGCGTGTTCGCCTTCAAGCGCGAAAACGAAGACCCGACCCGCATGTTCGCCGGCGAAGGCGACCCGTTTCGCACCAACCGCCGCTTCAAGCTGGTGTCCGAAGGCATGGACGCGAAACGCCTGTCGACCGCCTTCGACTCGGTCACGCTGTACGGCGCCGACCCGGCCATCCGGCCCGACATCTACGGCAAGGTCGGCAACTCCGGCGTCTCGATCGCGACGCTCGACGACATGAAGGTGCTGTACGACGGTTTCGACCTGTGCAGCCCGACCACCTCGGTCTCGATGACCATCAACGGCCCGGCTCCGACGATACTGGCGATGTTCATGAACGCGGCGATCGACCAGCAGCTGGAAAAATTCCGCGCCGACAACAAGCGCGACGCGACCGCCGACGAAGCCGCCAAGATCAGGGCATGGGTGCTGATGAACGTGCGCGGCACCGTGCAGGCCGACATCCTGAAGGAAGACCAGGGCCAGAACACCTGCATCTTCTCGACCGAATTCAGCCTGAAGGTGATGGGCGACATCCAGGAATACTTCGTCCACCACCAGGTGCGCAATTTCTACTCGGTGTCGATCTCCGGCTACCACATCGCCGAAGCCGGCGCGAATCCGATCTCGCAGCTGGCATTCACGCTGTCGAACGGCTTCACCTTCGTCGAAGCCTATCTGGCGCGCGGCATGCACATCGACGATTTCGCGCCGAACCTGTCGTTCTTCTTTTCCAACGGGATGGACCCGGAATACACGGTGCTGGGCCGGGTCGCGCGCCGCCTGTGGGCTGTCGCGATGCGCGACAAGTACGGCGCCAACGACCGCAGCCAGAAGCTGAAATACCATATCCAGACTTCAGGCCGCTCGCTGCACGCGCAGGAAATCGACTTCAACGACATCCGCACCACGCTGCAGGCGCTGATCGCGATCTACGACAACTGCAACAGCCTGCACACCAACGCCTACGATGAGGCGATCACCACCCCGACCGACGATTCGGTGCGCCGGGCGCTGGCGATCCAGCTGATCATCAACCGCGAATGGGGCCTGGCCAAGAACGAAAACCCGATCCAGGGCAGCTTCATCATCGAGGAACTGACCGACCTGGTGGAAGAAGCGGTGCTGCAGGAGTTCGAACGGATCGCCGAACGCGGCGGCGTGCTCGGCGCGATGGAAACCGGCTACCAGCGCGGCAAGATCCAGGAAGAATCGATGCACTACGAGCACATGAAGCACGACGGCACGCTGCCGATCGTCGGCGTCAACACCTTCCGCAACCCGCACCAGCACCAGGCGCCGCAGAAGATAGAGCTGGCGCGCTCGACCGACGCCGAAAAGCAGTCGCAGCTGAACCGCCTGGCCGATTTCCAGGCCCGCCACGCGGCGGAAGCCCCGCAAGCCTTGGCTGTGCTGCAGCAGGCGGCGATCAACAATGAAAACGTGTTCGAGAAATTGATGGAAGCGGTGCGGGTCTGCTCGCTGGGGCAGATCACCACCGCGCTGTTCGAGGTGGGGGGGCAGTACCGGCGGAATATGTAGGCAGCCAAATCGCCACACGAAAGCCCGGACTGGTTCCGGGTTTTTTGTTGGATGTGCCGCACACTATCGCTAAAAGGATTTCAAAGGATTCGAAACGCATTGCCCATTGAAATTTGGTCGGATATATTTGCAAAATAGAAATTAAATCTCGTTAACTCTCTTCAGGTAGCCATGGAAAAAGAAATTGTCGCGTTCTTTGAAAAATATGTTGAAGAACTTGAAGGTGACGGTGGGATGGGTGGCGAAATCAACCTCCCTTATTTCGAGCTATTGCCGAGAGATTTCGTTGAATTCGCAGAGCGCGATTTGAGGACCATTAGCTCGTCGCATAGCCTTGTCAATGCAACGTCCAATCTCAAACGTGCAGTTGACTGTCAGCTTGACTTCCTCTTGTGCGCTTTGAATTTAGATAATCTTTATCGAGAGAAGCGACTTGGTGTTGATAGGAAGCTCGGTCTTCTAAAGAAAGCTGGCATATTTCGATCGAGATCCATTGAAAAGCTTAATACATTCAGAAATCGACTAGAACATCATTATGAGGTCCCAAAGATTGAAGACGTCGAGGTGTACTTTGATCTTGTCGCTGCTTTTGTAAACGTCATAGAAGCCACTATTCCTGCACTTGGGTTCGGAGCTCAACTCAGCATGAAGATTAGTAATGGTGGCAGCGTTTCAACCGAATTCACTCAAGAAGGACCAAAGCTCACGTTACATCTAGAGGAAGATGCATCAGGTTACAAGAAGACATTCGAAGTTGATCTATCAGCATCACTCAATGTAATCGAAAACCTTGAAGCTTTTGCATTCCTACTCCGAACGCATTTACTTCTAAAAAAACTCGATGAAAGTGCAATAGGAGCTCGACATTTCATTAACTCGTTGAAAGGCGAAGTGCAGATATGATGGATTCTAACTTCTCATTCCACCGGCCCTACACGAAAAGCCACCCAGCGCCGTAAGGCGAAAAAGCATGTAGAGCGGAAAAGCTCAGCCAAATTGAGTTTTCCCCTCCTGCCTAACTTTGAATTCTCACTGCAAAACCCGCGAAAAGGCAAGTCCCCGCCGGTTCGCTCCGAATAAAAATAGCACGATCGGTCAAAAATATTTTCCGGCGACGTCCGCAACGCCCTTTGTGCGGCTAAAATGCCGGTGTGCTTGCTTCCGGCTCAGTCCGAGAACAAGTCGCCCGACCGGCCTGACGCAACAGGACACATCGCCCAGGCAACCCCCTAGCGCAAGGAATACACATGAACAACAGCCCGTGGCTGCAGTACTATCCGGCCGGCGTTCCCGCCACCATCGACATCAACCAGTACAGCTCCATCGTGGCGCTGCTGGAAGAAAGCTTCCGTCTGTATAAGGAGCGCCCTGCTTACGTCTGCATGGACAAGGCGATCACGTACGGCGACATCGACATCCTCTCGACCGCGCTGGGCGCCTGGCTGCAGTCACGCGGCCTGCAGCGCAACGACCGGGTCGCGGTGATGCTGCCCAACGTGCTGCAATACCCGGTCGCGGTGGCGGCGATCCTGCGCGCCGGCTTCATCGTCGTCAACGTCAATCCGCTGTACACCCCGCGCGAGCTGGAGCACCAGTTGCGCGACGCCGATGTGCAGGCGATCATCATCCTGGAGAATTTTGCCAGCACATTAGAGGAAACGCTCCAGCATGTGCCGGTCAGGCATATCCTGCTGGCCAGCATGGGCGACATGCTCGGCACCATCAAGGGCCGCATCGTCAATTACGTGGTGCGCAAGCGCAAGAAAATGGTGCCGGCCTATGCGCTGCCGGGCGCGGTGCGCTTCAACGATGCGATCAGGCTGGGCCGCACCTTGGCGCTGCAGCGGCCTGATATCAAGGTCAGCGACGTCGCCGTGCTGCAATACACCGGCGGCACCACCGGCGTATCGAAAGGCGCGACGCTGCTGCACGGCTGCATCCTGGCCAACCTGCTGTCGACCCAGGCCTGGATGCAGCACGGCCTGGACCGCAAGCCGATCGACGGCCAGCTGACGCTGATTTGCGCGCTGCCGCTGTACCACGTGTTCGCCTTCGTCACCTGCGGCCTGCTCGGCATGCGCACCGGCGGCCTGGTGGTGCTGATCCCGAACCCACGCGACATTCCTGCCACGGTCAAGACTTTGTCAAAATATCCGCTGCAGTTTTTCCCGGCGGTCAACACCCTGTTCAATGCGCTGGCCGACAACGCCGAGTTCGCCAGGCTCGATTTCTCGCAACTGTCGATGTCGGTCGGCGGCGGCACTTCGGTGCACGAATCGGTGGCGCAAAAATGGCTGAAAATCACCGGCTGCCCGATCGCCGAAGGCTACGGCCTGTCGGAAACCGCGTCCGCGGTGATCTGCAACCCGGCCACGCTGGCCAAGCACAGCGGCACCATCGGCATGCCGATGCCGGGCGTCGAAGTGCGGCTGCTGGACGACGACGGCGCTGACGCGGCGGCCGGCGAGCCCGGCGAAATCGCGTTGCGCGGGCCGCAAGTGATGCAGGGTTACTGGCAGCGGCCGCAAGAGACGGCGGACGCGATGACGCCGGACGGCTACTTCAAGACCGGCGATGTCGGCGTCATGGACCAGCGCGGCTTTTTCAGGATCGTCGACCGCAAGAAGGACATGATCCTGGTGTCGGGCTTCAACGTGTATCCGAACGAAATCGAGGAAGTGGTCGGCGCCCATCCGGACGTGCTCGAATGCGCGGTGATCGGCCTGCCGGACCAGCACTCGGGCGAGGCGGTCAAGCTGTTCGTGGTGAAGCGCAATCCGGCCCTGAGCGCCGAGGCGCTGAAGGAATACTGCAGCCATCAGCTGACCGGCTACAAGCGCCCGAAGCAGATCGAATTCATCGCGGAACTGCCGAAAACCAATGTCGGCAAGATTCTGCGGCGCCAGTTGCGCGACCAGAAAAGCGCCTGAAGCCGGCGCCCGGCACGAATTTGCACCGAAAATATACTGGATGCCGTATTTTAAAGTGCCGCAATTAAATTGCGTCGCAATGGCAGGATTTTTACATATACTCCATGTAAAACATTGCATCCAGCGGGTGCGTCACGGTTTCGGCGCCAGCGCCCGGATACAGCCGAGGTTGCGCCAGTAGCCGTAGGCATCCATGCCGTAGCCGATCACGAACTTGTTCGGCAGCACCAGGCCGACATAGTCGGCCGCGACCGGCTTGGCGCGGCCGAGGTCCTTGTCCGCGAATACCGCCAGCACCACTTCCTGCGCGCCCATGTCCAGCAGCCGCTGCTTGACGTGGGCCAGGGTTTCGCCTTCGTCGAGGATGTCGTCCAGCACGATCACGGTGCGGCCGCGCACATCGGCGCGCGGCTCGACTTTCCATTCGATGTGGCCGCCCTGGTCCTGGTTGCCGTAGCGGGTGACGTGGATGTAGTCGAATTCGAGTGGGAAGGTCAGGCGCGTCAGCAGCTGGCCGGTGAATACCACCGCGCCGCCCATGATGCCCAGCACCAGCGGGAACGGCGCGCTGTCGTCGCGGTCGAAGCGCGCATTGAGGTCGAGGGCGATCCGGTCGACTGCCGCCTGGACTGCGGCTTCGTCGAAAATCAGCTCGGAACTGGCGAGCAACTCGCGCGCCTGTTGGGTGTGGGAATGCGGCATACGGTAATCTCGCTGGCGGTAACAATGACGGGACTGGCATTGTGCCACCAAATCCGCCAGCCGCCGCGCCGCTTCAACCCATTCATTCGTACTTGCGCGCATCCTCGATCACGATGCCGTCGTTGGGCAGCATGCCGATCGCCGCCGGCTGCACCTGGCCGCGCAATTTGGTGACATCGCGGATGGTGTCGACGATCGCTTGCAGCGTCGCCCCGGATAGCTCGGCGGCAGTTTCGCAGTGCAGCGTCATGATGTCGTTGGCCATCACGCCGGAGATCACCAGCCGCGCCTTGGCGATTTCCGGATGGCGCTTGACTATCTGTGCCACTTGCGACGGGTGCACGAACATCGCGCGCACCTTGGTGGTCTGGTCGGCGCGCCCCATCCAGCCCTTGATGCGGGTATTGGTGCGGCCGCACGGCGAAGTGCCCGGCAGCAGCGCCGACAGGTCGCCGGTGCCGAAGCGGATCAGCGGGTAATCGGGGTTGAACGAAGTGACGACGACTTCGCCCACTTCCCCTTCAGGCACCGGATCGCCGGTGCCGGGGCGCACGATTTCCAGCAGGATGTCTTCATCGAGCACCATGCCGGGGTTGACCCGGCCGTCGGTTTCGGTCTCGTAGGCGATATTGCCGATGTCGGCCGAGGCGTACAGCTGCAGCACATGCGGCACGCCATGCTGTTGCAGCCAGGCGCGCAGCGATGGCGGCAGCGCTTCGGCGCTGACCAGCGCGCGTTGCATGCTGCTGATGTCGGCGCCCATTTCCAGCGCCTTCTCGATGATGATCTTGAGAAAGCTCGGGGTGCCGACATAGGCGGCGGGCTGCAGCGCCGCCATTGCCTCGACCTGCATTTCGGTCTGCCCGCTGCCGGCCGGGATCACCGGGCAGCCAAGCTGGGCGGCCGCGCCTTCGACCATGAAGGCGGCCGGCGTGAAATGGTAGGAAAAGCAGTTTTGCACCGCCTGGCCCGAACGCAGACCGAGCGCATGCAGCGGCCGCGCAAAGCGCCACCAATCCCGACCCTGGCCTTCCGGGTCGAATATCGGCCCCGGCGACATGAACAGGTGGCGCATCCGGGCCGGCGTTATGGTGGTCATCGCGCCGAATGGCAGCGCCTGCTGCTGCAAGTCCTTCAGGTCCGATTTGCGCGTCACCGGCAGTTGCGCCAGCGCGGCGCGAGAACTGATATCGGCGGCCACCGTGTCGCCCAGGATGCGCCGCCAGCCGGGTGCCTGTTGCGCCAGCGCTATCAATTGCGGCAGGCGCAGCATCAGCTCGCGTTCGCGCGCATCGGGTGCGCGGGTTTCAAGGGCGTCGAGATATGGGGACATGGAAAACCTGTTCAAGTGCGAAAGCGCTAATGGGGTGAGGTGCAAAGACGACATCGATTGCATCATGCCGGCAGACCGGCATGATGACGGTCAGGCCAGCCAGCGCTTGCGCCGGCGGTAAAACTTCATGTCGCGAAAACTGGTGCGGCCGGCGCCGGAGACGCCGAGATAGAACTCCTTGACGTCTTCATTGGCGGCCAGATCGGCGGCCTGGCCTTCCATCACGACCCGGCCGTTTTCCAGGATGTAGCCGAAGTCGGCGTAGCGCAGCGCCACCATGGTGTTCTGTTCGGCCAGCAGGAACGACACCTTCTCCTTGCTGTTGAGGTCCTTGACGATCTCGAAAATCTCCTCGACGATCTGCGGCGCCAGCCCCATCGACGGCTCGTCGAGCAGGATCATCGACGGCTTTGCCATCATCGCGCGGCCGATCGCGCACATTTGCTGCTCGCCGCCCGAGGTGTAGCCGGCCTGCGATTTGCGGCGGGTCTTCAGGCGCGGGAAATAATCGTAAATCTTGTCCAGCTCGAGCTTCACTTCGGCATGGCTGATGTCGCGCGTATACGCGCCGGTCAGCAGATTGTCTTCGATCGACAGATGGGCGAAGCAATGGCGGCCTTCCATCACCTGGATCACGCCGCGCTTGACCAGGTCGTTCGGCGTCAGCTGATCGACCCGCTCGCCGCGGTATTCGATGCTGCCCTTGGTGACGTCGCCGCGCTCGGCCGAGAGCAGGTTGGAAATGGCTTTCAGAGTGGTGCTCTTGCCGGCGCCGTTGGCGCCCAGCAGGGCCACGATCTTGCCTTCCGGCACTTCCAGCGACACACCCTTGAGGACCAGGATCACGTGGTTGTAGATGACTTCGATATTGTTGATGCTTAGTCCTGCGCTCATGTCGACTCCGCTTGTTGCTGTGCTTTTTGCTGCGCTGGTTAGAAGTAGGGTGCGCCATGCGCACCATTACCGTCTGTGGCTGCATTGGTGCGCATGGCGCACCCTACTTCTGATTGCCTATGCGCGGCCAGCCGGACCGGCTGGCCGCTTAGAGCCCGGGATTACTTCATGCAGCCCGGAGTGATGCCTTTTTCTTTCGCATACTTGGCGGCGCTCGCCTGGAACAGCGGGTGGATCAGGCTCTTGTTGCCTTCGATCCAATCTGAAACCAAGACCCATTTGCTGCCGTCCCACTGCTGGATCTTGATCTTGCCGGAGCCTTCGTGGTTTTGGCAGGAAGTTTTGATTTCAGGCAACAAGCCAGTGGCGCCGAGCTGCTGCAGGCGCGCATTGTTGAGGTTGAGGTTTTCCAGCGACCAGCGCATTTGCTCGCCGGTGATGGTCTTGCCCTTGCCGAACTTGGCCTGCGCGTTGCGGATCGCTTCCACGGTGACGATTGCAATCGATACGCCGCGGTTGTACAGCACCGAACCGACCTTGCTCTTGTCCTGCATGTTGCCCTTGTTGGCGCCGTACACCACCGACTTGATGCCGGCAATGGCGGGCGGCGTGTCACCGGCCACGTTCCAGGTTGCGCTCATGTAGCCCTTGGCAGCTTCGCCGGCGGGCACCGTGTCCTCTTCCGAACCGGCCCACCAGGAACCGATCATCCGGTCGCGCGGGTAGCCGACTTTCTGCGCCGCTTTCATTGCAGTCTGGTTCATCACGCCCCAGCCCCAGAAAATCACGTAATCCGGGTTTTCCTGGCGAATCCGCAGCCACTGCGCGCCCTGCTCGTTGCCGGGATGGGCAACCGGAATCTGCACTACCTTGAACTTGCCCAGCGCGGCTTCGGCTTCCAGCGCCACGATCGGCTCCTTGCCGTAGGCCGAATCGTGATACATGTAGGCGATTTTCTTGCCGGCCAGCAAGCCATTGTTTTTCGAGGCCAGATACTTGACGATGGCTGAAATCTGCATCTGGTACGTGGTCACCAGCGGAAATGCATACGGGAACACCGAGCCGTCCACCGCATCGGTACGGCCATAGCCGGGGAACAGCAGCGGCACTTTATCCTGGACCGATTTTTCAATCAGCGCATAGGTAATTCCGGTCGCCATTACGTTGAATACGGTGCCGTGCGCGACCGGGTCCTTGGCCTTCAGGCGCTCGTAGCATTCGACGCCCTTGGCATTGTTGTACTCGGTTTCGCACTCTTCCCATGTCAACTTGACGCCATTGACGCCGCCTTCCTTGATGTTGACGTAATTCATGTAATCGATCATGCCGCCGTAATAGGCCTGGCCGTTGGCGCCGTACGGGCCGACCCGATAGCTCGGCATGGCGATGAACTGTTCATTCGCCTGTGCCAGCGCCTGGCCGAGCGGCAACATCAAAGCAGCTGCCGCAGCAGCGGCCAGCAGGGCTTGCTTAATCGGCTGCATGGATTTCATGGATTTCATACGTGTCTCCTTCATGTTTTTAAACGGGTAAAACGTGATACAGGGGTGAAACGGGATCAATGCGGGAACGGCCACAGGCGCAATTTTTCCTTGGCAATCTGCCACAGCCGCGCCAGGCCGTTCGGCTCGACAATCAGGAAGAAAATGATCAGACCGCCGAACACCATCATCTGGATGTGCGACACGCTGGCGTTGGTAAACGGCAGATGCAGCAGCGTCGCCAGCGGCGGCAGCAGGTTGTCGAGAAAGATCGGCAGCAGCAAAATAAAGGCGGCGCCCAGAAACGAGCCGAGGATGCTGCCGACGCCGCCGACAATGATCATGAACAAAATCTTGAACGATAAATCAAGAGAAAAGCCGTCCGGCTCGACCGAGCCCAGATAGCAGAATGCGTACAGTGCACCGGCCATGCCGCAATAGAACGAGCTGACCGCAAATGCCAGCAGCTTGGTGCGCATCAGCGGAATGCCGATCACTTCAGCGGCCACATCCATGTCGCGCACCGCCATCCAGGCGCGCCCGGTGGAAGACCTGACCAGATTTTTGGCCAGCAATGCCATCACCGAGACGATCACCAGCACGAACAGATATTTCTGCAGCGGCGTGTCGATCGCATAGCCGAACATTTCCAGCTTCTGCGCATCGATGACGCCGGACGAGCTGTTGTTCGAAAACCAGGAAAACTTGGTCAGCACCCATACCACGAAAAATTGTGCGGCTAGCGTTGCCACCGCCAGATAGAAGCCCTTGATGCGCAGCGACGGCAGGCCGAACAGCACGCCCACCGCAGCCGCGGAAAGCCCGCCCAGCACGAACGACAGCAGGATCGGCATGCCTTCGATGCGCAACTGGAAGTTGTAGGCGGCATACGCGCCCACCGCCATGAAGGCGGCCGAGCCGAGCGACAGCTGGCCGCAATAGCCGGTCAGGATATTCAATCCCAGGGCCGCCAGCGCGAACACCAGGAACGGGATCAGCAAGGCCGAAAACCAGTATTCGCTGGCCACCAGCGGCACCAGCAGAAATGCCACCGCCAGCAACAGGCCGACGCCGATCCGGTCCTGGCGAATCGGAAAGATCTGGCTGTCGGCGACATACGAAGTCTTGAACTGGCCGGTTTCACGGTAAAACATGGGCTTTTCTCCTGATCAATGCGCTGCACCTAGCGTGCAGCGCATATGTACTGCATGGTTTTTATGCGTTTTCAAGCGTACTGCTGGCCGTTCTCAGACCCGGTCGATGTGCTTTTCTCCAAACAGCCCTTCCGGCCGGAACAGCAGAAAAATCAGTGCGAACACATACGGGAACCAGCCTTCGATACCGCCGAAGTTGCCGCCGAACATATCCTGCATCACCGGCGGGATATAGATTTCCGCCAGCTTCTCGGAGGCGCCGATGATCAGGCCGCCGACAATCGCCCCTGGCACCGAGGTAAAGCCGCCCAGGATCAGCACCGGCAGCGCTTTCAGCGCGGTCATGGTAAGCGCGAACTGGACCCCGTTGCGCGAGCCCCAAAGCAGGCCGGCCACCAGCGCCACGAAGCCCGCCACGCCCCATACGATGGCCCAGATGTGCTGCAGCGGAATGCCCAGCGACAGCGCAGCCTGATGGTCGTCGGCGACCGCCCGCAATGCGCGGCCAATTTTTGTTTTCTGGAAAAACAGCGCTAGCACGGTGACCAGCAGCAGCACGGTGCCGGAGGCAAACAGGTCGAATTTGGAAATGATCAGGCCGGTGCTGTCCATGATGGCGACGATCGGCTCATCGACGATGCCCAGATTGATCGCGCGCACATCGCTGCCGAACAGCAGCGGACCCAGCCCTTCGAGGAAGAAAGTCAGGCCGATGGTGGCCATGAACAGGGTGATCGGCGGCTGGTTGACCAGCTTGCGCAGCACGAAGCGCTCGGTCGCCAGCCCCATCACC
The DNA here is from genome assembly GCF_000622895.1 of Herminiimonas sp. CN. Taxonomy (GTDB): domain Bacteria; phylum Pseudomonadota; class Gammaproteobacteria; order Burkholderiales; family Burkholderiaceae_D; genus AVCC01. The sequence continues at coordinate 64,517 of NZ_AVCC01000003.1, read as the reverse complement.
AGCATCACGCAGAAGGAGCCGACGATGGCGGCCCAGATCGGCAGGCCCAGGTCGATCAGGCCCACCACCGCCAGCGCCGCGAGATACACCATCGCGCCCTGGGCGAAATTGAATACGCCGGAAGCCTTGTAAATCAGCACAAAGCCCAGCGCGACCAGCGAATACATCAGGCCCGAGAGCAGTCCGTTGATGGTGACTTCAAAAAAGAATTGCATCGTTTTATCCCTTTAACTTAAAACGCGCATAGCGACTCACTTCGCTCCCATCTCCCGCAGGCGGGAGATGGGTCGGGGTGGTGAGGGCGGCCATGGCGCTTTCATTCAGTGGTGTGGCGTGTTCGCGATGGCCTTTAATGCGAGGTGCCGAGGTAAGCCTTGATCACTTCAGGATTGCTCATGACCTGATCCGGCGTGCCGTCGCCGATTTTCTTGCCGTAGTCGAGCACCACCACGCGGTCCGAAATATCCATCACCACCCCCATGTCGTGCTCGATCAGCACGATGGTGGTGCCGAACTGGTCGTTGACATCCAGGATGAAGCGGCACATGTCCTGCTTTTCTTCCACGTTCATGCCGGCCATCGGCTCGTCCAGCAGCAGCATGCTGGGCTCGGCGGCCAGCGCGCGCGCCAGCTCGACCCGTTTTTGCAGGCCGTAGGGCAGGCGCCCGACCGGGGTCTTGCGGATGTGCTGGATTTCCAGGAAGTCGATCACTTCCTCGACCTTCTGGCGATGCGCGTTTTCTTCATTGCGGGCCGGGCCTATCCACAGCGCATTGGCCAGCAAGCCGGAGCGCATCTTGGTATTGCGCCCGGTCATGATGTTGTCCAGCACCGACATGCCCTTGAACAGCGCGATGTTCTGGAAGGTGCGAGCGATGCCTTGGCGCGCGGCCTTGGTCGGATCCATCTCGCGGCGGCGCTCGCCGTGAAACACGATATCGCCCTGCTGCGGGTGATACACGCCGTTGATCACGTTCAGCATCGAACTCTTGCCGGCGCCGTTGGGGCCGATGATGGCGCGAATTTCGTGCTGCTTGACATCGAAGGAAATATTCGTCAGCGCCTTGACGCCGCCGAACGAAAGTGAAATGCCCTGCAGGTCGAGAATCACTTCGCCGATCCTGCGCCCGCTGGCGATGCTGTTTTGTGTCGTCATAACGCTTGTGGTCCCGGTTCTGGCTTACGCCGCTTGATGCAGCGGCGGAAAGGTCTTGGCGTCACGGATCTGCAAATCCGCACTGACTTTGCCCTGGCGGCCGTCTTCGAATTTCACCAAGGTTTCGATGAACTGGCTGGACTTGCCGCTGTACAGGGCATCGATCAGCACCGCGTATTTTTCGGCGATGAACTTGCGTCGCACCTTGCGGGTACGGGTCAGTTCGTCGTCGTCCGGATCGAGCTCCTTGTGCAGCACCAGGAAACGGTGGATCTGGGTGCCCGACATCATCGCTTCGGTGGCCAGGTCGGCATTCACCTTTTCGATGCATTCGTTGATCAGGTCGTAGGTTTCCTTCTTGCCGGCCAGGTCGGCATAACCGGAATAGGCAATGCCGCGCCGCTCCAGCCAGTTGCCGACCGCGGTGCTGTCGACGTTGATGAACGCGCACACGGTATCGCGCTCGCTGCCGAAGGCGACCGCCTCCTTGATGAAGGGGAAGAACTTGAGCTTGTTTTCGATGTAGTTGGGGGCAAAGATGTCGCCCTTGTGCATCCTGCCGACATCGGCCGCGCGGTCGATGATCTTCAGATGGCCTTCGGCGTCGAAGATGCCGGCGTCGCCGGTATGAAAGTAACCTTCCGCATCGATCACCTCGGCCGTGGCATCCGGGCGCTTGTAGTATTCCTTGAGCATCGCGGCCGATTTGACCAGCACTTCGCCGTTCCCGGCGATCTTGACCTCGACCCCCGGCGCCGGCATGCCGACGCTGTCGAACTTGATGTTGCCGTCCGGCTGCAGGCAGACGTAGGCGCAGGTTTCGGTGGCGCCGTACAACTGCTTCAGGTTGACCCCGATCGAGCGATAAAAGCGGAACAGGTCGGGACCGATGGCGGCGCCGGCGGTGTACGCGACCCGCACCCGGCTCAGCCCCAGCACGTTTTTCAGCGGGCCGTAAATGCACAGATTGCCGAGCGCGTACTGCAGCCGTTCCAGCATGCCGACCGGCTTGCGGTCGAGGATATCGACTCCGACCCGGCGCGCCACCTCCATGAAATGATGGAACATCCGGCGCTTGATGGCGCCGGCGTCTTCCATCCGGATCATCACCGAAGTCAGCATGTTTTCAAACACCCGCGGCGGCGCGAAATAATAGGTCGGGCCGATTTCGCGCAGGTCGGTCAGAACGGTTTCGCCGGATTCCGGGCAATTCACGGTGAAGCCGGTGACCAGCGCCTGCGCATACGAAAACAGGTTGTCGCCGACCCAGGCCATCGGCAGGTAGGACAGGATGTCTTCGTTCTCGGTCAGGCGGTCGAACGAAGCGCCGCCGGCCGCCGCCGCGATCAGCGCCGCATGGGTCTGGCACACGCCCTTCGGCTTGCCGGTGGTGCCGGAGGTGTACAGCATGACCGCCACATCGTCGGGCCGGCCGGCGTTGACGGCATCCGGAAAAAATGACGGATGGGCGCGATCGAACTCGCGCCCGAGATCCTGCAGCTTGCGGTAGGAGATCAGCTCCGGCTGCGCGTAATGGCGCATGCCGCGCTCGTCCTCGAAAGCGATGTGGGCCACGCCAGGATATTGCGCCTTGAGCTCCAGCAGCTTGTCGACCTGCTCCTGGTCTTCCACCACCACGAACGAGATTTCCGCATTGTCGAGCACATACGCCATGTCGGCGGCGGGTGCATCCTGGTACAGCGGCACCGCAATGCCGCCCAGGCACTGCGCCGCAATCATCGCCCAGTACAGGCGCGGCCGGTTGTCGCCGACGATCGCCAGGTGCATGCCGCGCTGGAAACCCTGCGCCGCCAGGCCGCAGGCCAGCGCACGCACCTCTTCATTGACCTGCAACCAGCTCCAGCTTTGCCAGATGCCCAGATCCTTTTCGCGGTAAGCGGGTTTGCCCGGCCGGGTTTGCGCATGCTGCAGCAATAGTCGGGGAAACGTCATGCCCCCCGGACCGTGTGTTGTCTCCACCATCGTCCAACCTCTTTTATGTATGTGCGCACTGCCAGTCTCGATCAGCACGCTTACGTCGGTCTTACAGCATCCGCTACAAGGAACGTACCGTTTATTTATGGGATGATAGTAAGCGGCATGATGTAATGCCGCTGTCATTTCAAGGACAATTTAGCGACTTTCGATATTGCGACGCACCATGACAACCTCACGCCCGAACTTTTTGAATGCGCTACACCAGACGATCTGGGCGCAGTGCCTGACTCCGCTGCAGATGCAGCATGTGGAAACCGAAATCATCGAGCAGCAGGTGCCGGCCGGCGGCTTCGTCTGCCGCAAGGGCGAAAAAACCGATGCCTGGGTCGGCGTCATCGACGGCCTGGTAAAGATTAACACCCTGTCGGCGAGCGGCAAGTCGGTGACGTTTACCGGTGTCCCGACCGGCGGCTGGTTCGGCGAAGGCTCGCTGCTCAAGGACGAGCCGCGCAAATACGACGTGATGGCCCTGCGCGACAGCACGATCGCGCGCATGCCCGGCAGCACGTTTCGCTGGCTGCTCGATCACAGCCTGCCGTTTACCCAGTTCCTGCTGATGCAGCTCAACGAGCGGCTCGGGCAATTCATCGCCACCGTCGAATACGACCGCCTGCTCGATGTCGATGCGCGGGTCGCGCGCTGCCTGGCCGGCATGTTCAATCCGCACCTGTACCCGGGCAGCGCCAGCCAGCTGCAGATTTCGCAGGAAGAAATCGGCTACCTGTCCGGCACTTCGCGCCAGCGCGCCAACCAGGCCTTGCAAGTGCTGGAAAAAGCCGGCTTGCTGCGCGTCGATTACGGCGCCATCCAGATCGTCGACCTCGATGGCTTGCGCACCTTCCACGCCTCCTGATTATTATTGGCGGGAGTATGGCATTATTTACTGCGATTTCAGCCGGATTACAAGCGATACTTAAAGATACCAATATCAGTATATAAATGATGCGAAAATGAATGGCAATCTGAAGCCCACTTTGAATATCGTCGGCTGCGGCCGCGTCGGGCGCGTTCTGGGGCGCCTGCTTGGGCGCAACAACCTGTTCCGGGTGCAGGATGTGCTGACCCGTTCCCAAGCCGGCGCCGCCGACGCCGCGGCCTTCGTCGGCGCCGGCGCTGCATGCAGCGAAATGGCGGCACTGCGGATTGCCGACGTCACGCTGCTGGGCGTGCCGGACGACCGGATCGCTGCCGCCTGCGCGGCGCTGGCAGCCCGCGGCTTACTGAGCCAGAACAGTATTGTGTTCCATTGCAGCGGCGCGCTGTCCTCACAAGCATTGTCAGCGGCAATCGCTTGCGGGGCGGCGGTGGCCAGCGTGCATCCGGTGCGCAGCTTTGCCGATCCCGAAATGGTCGCGCAGCAGTTTGCCGGCACTTTTTGCGGGATCGAGGGCGATGCGCGCGCGCTGCAGATGCTGCAGCCGGCCTTGCTGGCGATCGGTGCGCAGCCGGTGGCGCTCGATGCCGATGCCAAGACGCTGTATCACGCGGCGTCGGTGTTTGCCTGCAATTACCTGACGACGGTCGTCGATACCGCGCTGCGGGCATACAGCGCCGCCGGCATCGAACCCGAGCTGGCGCGCCGGATGGCGCAACCCTTGATTGCCGAGACCCTGGCGAACATTTTCCGGCTCGGCCCGGAACAGGCGCTAACCGGGCCGATTGCGCGCGGCGACCTGGCCACCGTGGCCAGACAGCAAGCGGCAGTCGCGGCCTGGGATGGCGCGGCCGGCACGCTGTACGAAGCACTGGCCGACGCCACCAGACAGCTGGCGCAGCGGCGCCTGCTCTGACAGGATTTCAGTTAATCCTGGCGGCCATGTCCATGGCCGTTGCCGCGGCCGCCATCGCGCCTGTCATCATTCCGGCCATGATCGCCATCGTAGCCGCGCTGATCGTTATGACCGTTATGGCGCCATTCTTCGCGCCCGCGCCTTTCATGCCGGTGCTCGGCGCGCCAGGGGCGGCCGTAATGCTCTTCCACATAGACGTGCTGGATATACGGACGGCTGGCATTGAGCGAGATCGACACTCCGCCGCTGCTGACATACGCCTGGTATTGGCTCGGCAGCGTCACGCCGGCCTGCCAGTTGCCGCCGCTGAACCAGAACCATGAGCGCGTCTCCGGTGCGTAATATACCTGGCGCGCCGGGTAATACACATAGCGATGCGCGTGCTGGGAACGGTAGCCGTGGGCCGGAGCCCAAGGCGGCGGTTCGGCTCCGGCAGGCAGGCCGAAACCGAGGCCGGCCAGGAACGCGCAGACCAATAAAACATGCTGTTTTTTCATAATGAACCCTCTTCTTTCCGGTGCTGCGGCAGGATGCCTGCACTTTCCGCCTATGGTAGGTCCGGCGAACGGGTTTCAGGTGTTACATGCGCGCTGCATTTGTAAGCGGAAGCTACCAAGGATCAGGCGCTGCGCGTTTTCGGCACCACCGGATCGACGTGGGTCATCACATTGAGCACGTCATGGTGCGCCATCACCCGCCGGCGCGCATCGACTGCAATATCGTGGCCTTGCACCACGGTCATGCCGGCATCCAGCTCCAGATGCACATCGACGATGGCCAGATCGCCGACCCGGCGCGTACGCAGATCGTGCAAGCCGAGCACGCCGGGAGTCTGGCGCAACGTCTGCTCGATGGCGGCGATCTCTTCTGCCGACACCGCGCGATCCATCAGATCGTGCAAGGCATTCCAGGCAAAGATGGCGCCCATCCGGGTCACCATCAGACCGACCACCAGCGCGGCGATCGGATCGAGCAGCGCAAAACCCAGCAGGTTGCCGCCGATCCCGATCGCCACCACCAGCGAAGACGCCGCATCCGAACGGGCATGCCATGCATTGGCTACCAGCAGCGAGGAGCGCAGCCGTTTGGCAATCGCCAGCATGTAACGAAACAGTAATTCCTTGGCCAACAAGGCGCCCAACGCCACGTACAGGGCAACCATATGAACCTGGGCAATCGTGTGTGGAGATTCGATCTTGATGAAGGCCGACCACAACATGCCCAGGCCGACCGCCAGCAACAGCCCGCCCAGCACCAGCGAGGCCGCATTTTCATAGCGGTGATGGCCATAATGATGGTCGGCGTCGGCCGCCTTGCTGCTGTGGTGGCTAGCTAGCAGGACCACGAAATCGGACAGCAAATCCGACAGCGAATGGATGCCGTCGGCAATCAGTGCCTGCGAACCGGCCAACAGGCCGGTCGCGACCTGCAGCGCGGTCAGGATCAGGTTAACAAAGACGCTGACCAAAACGCTGCGCCGCGCCGCCTGCTGCGCGTGCGGGGCATCGTGCTCGTGGTCTTCAGGGAGTTCTGTCATGGATGGCGGCATCACGTTCCGATGCGCTGGGTGTGGTCGGCGGATCGCAACGACTGCCGTTGCACGTTATTGGATGACGGCGCAGGACGGTGCTGGCCGCGACCGAAACTCCGGTTAATTGACAATTGCCTCCTTTGGCGCAAGCCCGGCTGCCTGGGCCGCAGGCAAGGTCGCTTCCGGCTTGACTTCCGGCTTGATGACCTCAATCTTGTTTTCGCGCATATAGCCGTCCATCTCCTTCCAGCCGCTGAAAACCGCAGCCCGTTTGGCCTCGGGATTGCGCGCATAACAATCTTCAATCGCCCGCCCGGCGTGACGGCAGGCGCCTCCGGTAGCGCTGGATTCCGCATCGCGGCCGGCCGACTCCTTGACCGGATCGGCAATCCCCAGCCGCTCACAGGAAGACAACGTCAGACTCGTTGCCAGCGCAACGCCAAGAACGTACCAGAATCGAATGTGCATGTTGACGTCAGAAAAGAATTGGATCAGCCGATTTTATCCTGTAGCGCCGGAAAAGCGAAATATTGCATCCGGATCGCGCCGGCCGGTCCCGATTGGCGCGCTAGCGACTCGCGCCGGAACGCCGCTCGACTTCGGCCACCACCGCCGCCAGCATCTTCTGCACATCGGCCTGCACTATCGCGCGCCCCAGCAGCAAGGGCACGAAAAAATCCGGCTCCAGGCTACCGCGGTAGGCAATCCGGGTGCCGCCGTCCAATGGCGACGCTGCCAGTTCCCAGCGCGAGGCATAGTGCCTCATGTCGCCCGCCAGCAGCGCCACGTCGAGCCTTGAAAAGGGCTGCTCGGTCACGCGTACCACCAGATGAATCGCTTGCCGCACGAACACGAAGCCGATACTGCCCTGTTGTTCGATGACGACTTCATTGCCACGGCGCGACAGCAATTTCGACGATAGCAGGCCGGGCACAAACTCCGACAAGCGGCCGTAATCGGTCAACACCGCCCAAGTCTGTTGCGGCGTGGCGCGGATCAAGCCCTGCGCCTGAATCTCGAACAAGATGCGGCCTCTTTTGCGGTTGCGTCTGACGCTGACCTCGACACTGCCGTTCGACACGCCTTCCTTGGTCAATACCAGTGCGCTACAAGTGATCGCCAAAAGAAGGAAAAAGTATGTCATGCGTACAGCCCGGCCAAAGAATGTCGCTAAACAAGCAGGCAGCCGGGCGCCGGATCTTAAACCGTTGACCAGTGATCGGGGCCGCCCTCGCCGTGATGCTCATTAAACTCCAGCAAGATGTCTTCGCGCACATTTTCCGGCAGGTTCGGGTATCGCGCTCCCGCTTCTATCGCGCGATATTCGCTGATTGCCGCTGCCAGCGCCATCGGCACCGGGTATTTATCCAGAAAGGCGGCGATCCATTCTTCGCTCAGGCTGGCCTTTAACTGACTGCGCTGTTCGTCGCTCAGAGGGGCGAAGCTGCCTTCGCCAGCATCGATTCTCTGCATCAGCGCATCCAGTTCCTGTGCGGTGGGTGGTGGCTCCGGGACCTGATCCATGACGATGCTCCGTTGGCTTGCACAGAATTATTTGGGAGCCAACTGGGCCCGAATTTCACCCCCCGGATGGGCTGCACTGTGAACGTTGACGTACAGGTTGCCGGACATATAACTGGCGTATTGGGCATCGGTCAGCAACGCGCCTGCCGGGACTGCCCATGCGTTGTCGGCATTTTTTGCCAGCGGAATGATAACCGGGCCGTTGACGCCGGCAGCGCCCTCATGGATATGGGCAGCCGTCGCGTCGATGCCCTGGGTCATGATGCTGCCGCGTACCGCTTTATCCGCCGACACCGTAATCGTGCTCCTGCCAATGGCGGCGCTGTTGACCGGAGGTACTTCATGGCTGCCATCCAGTCTGACGCTGGACCTGCCCATCATCATGCCGCCTGGCATGCCATGCACATTGTCGCCGTACGTGCCTTGCATGTGGTCGCCGTACATGCCTTGCATGCGTTCATCGTGCATGCCCGTGCTGGAAGTGGAAGCACAGCCGGCCGCCGCCATAACGGTTAGCGCGCTTAACAAGGCAGGCGCCAGTTTGCTTGAAAGGGTATTCATGCGCATCCTCCATCGGTTAAAAAATGGCCCCGGCTTCAGAGCCGCCCCAGCAGCAGCAGGATGAGCAGAACCACGACCACAATGCCAATAATTCCGCTCGGGAAATAGCCCCAGCCTTGGCTGTGCGGCCAGCTCGGCAGCGCGCCGATCAGGATCAGGATCAAGACGATCAGCAGGATGGTTCCGATACTCATGATGGCCTCCTCTATTTATTGGATAGCCGACAGCAGCCCATCGGCATGTTTTTCAAAGCAGGTACATAATGCACTCATGAAACCGCACGACCGTGATCGATATTCGATGTGCTTGATCCAATTCCGCATGCAAAATCAGATGCCAGGATCATCCGAATAAGGCTGGGTGCCGTAATAGGTATGAATCTTGTCGATCCATGCCGGGCTAGCCATATCCGGCCAGTGATCCGGATCGAATCCCGGCGCGTTTTTGAAGCGCTCCTTATCGATTTTCAGGATGAAATGCTGGTTGAAAGTATTGAGCTTCAATGCATTCCACGGCACCGCGAACAGTTTTTCGCCCATTCCCAAAAAGCTGCCGAACGCCAGCACCGCATAACTTACCCTGCCGGTGCGCATGTCCAGCATGATTTCCTTGATGTCGCCCAGCTCTTCGTCCTTGTCGTTATAGACATCGGTCCCGATGAGCGTGTGTGCGCCCATCAGCTCAGGTCCGGGGCCCTTGCCGGTATCGCTCTTGTACATCCCGTACGTATCGCGATCGTCGTCTTCATAGCTCATGGCCATCTCCTCTGGCAATGCAATCCAGTCGATATTGGAACCCTGCTCAGAACAGTCTGTGCGCGTTCCGGCAAATGTTTTTGATGCGCGTCAATTCAAACCAATTTGGCAAACAGCGCGTGCCGCGCACTGCCGCAGCAATCGATAATCGGGCCTGAATGCCCTATGATGAAAGATAGATGGATTGCGCCATTCTGGGGCGGAAATGACGGACACGACAACAGGAAAGACCGCTTTCGTATTCGCCGGCGGCGGCAGCTTCGGCGCGATTCAGGTCGGCATGCTGCGGGCGCTGGTGGAACACGGCATCATCCCCGATCTGGTGGTGGGGGCTTCGGTCGGGGCGCTCAATTGCGCGTATTTCGCCGGCAATCCGACCCTCGACGGCGTCGCCCGACTCGAACAGATCTGGTGCCAGCTCAAGCGGCGCGATGTGTTTCCGGTCAGCCTGGGCCGGATCGCCGGCCTGTTTTCCCATGCGTCCTCGCTGGTCGAAGCATCCGGCCTGCGCCGGCTGATCGAGTTCCACCTGCCGTACCGGCGGCTGGAAGAAGCCGCAATCCCGGTGCATGTCATGGCCACCGAACAATTGCACGGCAGCTCGGTCCGGCTTTCCAGCGGGCCGGCGGTCGACGCGATACTGGCCAGTTGCGCGATTCCCGCGGTGTACCCGGCAGTGCTGCTCGGCGACAATTACCTGATCGACGGCGCCATCGCCAGCAACACTCCGGTCATGGCTGCGGTGAACTTGGGCGCCAGCCGGCTGATCGTGCTGCCGACCGGCTATGCCTGCGCAATGACGGCGCCGCCGGCCAGCGCGATAGGCTGCGCGCTGCACGCGCTGAACATGCTGATTGCGCACCAGCTGGTGCAGGATCTGGAGCTGCTGGCAGACCGGGTCGCGGTATTCACGGTGCCGCCCTTGTGCCCGCTGGCGGTATCGCCGTATGACTTTTCGCAGGCCGGCGATCTGATCGAGCGCGCGGCCCGCAGCACCCGGCGCTGGCTCGACCACGACGGCCTGACGCAATACCGGATTCCCGGCGCGTTGCGCCCGCACACGGATTGAACCGCCGTTTTGTTACGGCCGGTATTTGAGCATGTGCCGCATCGACAGCGACCGGGTGGCGATGAAGATTTCGCGCAGCAGGAACGAATAGCTGCCGATCAGCGCCAGCATCGCCACCACGAACAGCACCGCAATCAGGCGATCCAGCGCCAGCCCCAGCGCATCGCCGATGAACAGCGCCATGATGATCAGACTCACCAGCAACGCACAGGCGGTGCTGAAGGTGATCGCATAATTGATCTGATGCGCGCGCCGGTACAGTATTCCGATTTCGGCCAGATATTCGGCTTTGGCTGCCGGCTCGGCATGCAGCAGCCAGTCTTCCAGCTTGCGCGAACGGTCGATGATGCGCGCCAGCCGGTTGGTCAGCACGATCAACTGCGGCGCGATGCCGCTCAGCAGGAAAACCGGCGCAATCGAGAGCTGGATGATGTGGCTGACATCGCTGAGCTGGATGTTCATGGCGCTTGCCTTCCTGCATTACCGTTAATGTTATTTATTATATACATAGGTATGTATTATTTCTTATCGCATATAAAATATGCGATAAACATGTTACTTTTTCATATACCCATGTTTTTTTAAATAATGCGTATGTAGGGCGGAAAAGCGCAGCGCCTTCCGCCGGTTACTGCTGTAAAACATACGGCGGATAACGCTGCGCTCATCCGCCCTACGCCATAACACCCTGCGCCACTACGCCCTACGCAACTACACGGTCAGCGGCTTGTAGCGGATCCGCTTCGGTTTCGCGCCTTCCTCGCCTAGGCGCTTCTTCTTGTCGGCTTCGTATTCCTGATAGTTGCCGTCGAAGAAGCTCCATTTCGAATCGCCTTCGGCAGCCAGGATGTGGGTCGCGATCCGGTCCAGGAACCAGCGGTCATGCGAAATCACCATCACGCTGCCTGCGAATTCGAGCAATGCGTCTTCCAGCGCGCGCAGCGTTTCGACGTCCAGATCGTTGGACGGTTCATCCAGCAGCAGCACGTTGCCGCCCTGCATCAGGGTTTTCGCCAGGTGCAGCCGCCCGCGTTCGCCGCCGGACAGGTTGCCGACCACTTTCTGCTGGTCGCCGCCCTTGAAGTTGAAGCGGCCCAGATAGGCGCGCGACGGCATCTCGAAGCGGCCGACGGTGATGATGTCGTTGCCGCCGCAAACGTCCTCGAACACGGTTTTGCTGCTGTCGAGCGATTCGCGGGTCTGGTCGACGATCGAAACCCGGGCGGTCTGGCCGATCGCGACTGCGCCGCTGTCCGGCTGCTCCTTGCCGGTGATCATCTTGAACAGCGTCGATTTGCCGGCGCCGTTGGGGCCGATGATGCCGACGATCGCGCCGGCCGGAATCGTGAAGCTGAGGTCGTCGATCAGCAGCCGGTCGCCGAACGCCTTGCTGACGTTCTTGAATTCGATCACTTCGTTACCCAGGCGCTCGGCCACCGGGATGAAGATCTCCTGGGTTTCGTTGCGCTTCTGGTATTCGTGCTCGGACAGCTCGTTGAAGCGGGCCAGGCGCGCCTTGCTCTTGGCCTGGCGGCCTTTCGGATTCTGCCGCACCCATTCCAGTTCCTTGGCGATGGTCTTCTGGCGCGAGGATTCGGTCGCCTCTTCCTGCTTCAGGCGGTTGCCCTTCTGTTCCAGCCACGAACTGTAATTGCCTTTCCACGGAATGCCGGAGCCGCGATCGAGCTCCAGGATCCATTCGGCCGCGTTGTCGAGGAAGTAGCGGTCATGCGTGATGCCGACCACGGTGCCGGGGAAGCGCAGCAGGAATTGCTCCAGCCAGTCGACCGATTCGGCGTCCAGATGGTTGGTCGGCTCGTCCAGCAGCAGCATGTCGGGCTTCGACAGCAACAGCCGGCACAACGCGACGCGGCGCTTCTCGCCGCCCGACAGCACGCCGATCTTCGCATCCCACGGCGGCAGGCGCAGCGCGTCGGCGGCCATTTCCAGCTGCAGGTTCAGGTTGCCGCCGTCGGAAGTCGAGATGATCGCTTCGAGGCGCGCCTGCTCGTTGGCCAACGCATCGAAGTCGGCGTCTTCTTCCGCATAGGCGGCGTACACCGCTTCCAGCTTGGCTTGCGCCTCGAACACTTCGCCCAGGCCGGATTCGACCACCTGGCGCACCGTTTGCTCGGGGTCGAGCGCCGGTTCCTGCGGCAGGTAGCCGATGTTCAGGCCCGGCATCGGCACCGCTTCGCCCTGGATGTCGGTGTCGATGCCGGCCATGATTTTGAGCAGCGTCGATTTGCCGGAGCCGTTCAGGCCCAGCACGCCGATCTTGGCGCCGGGGAAAAAGGACAGCGAGATGTCTTTCAATATCTGGCGTTTGGGCGGCACGATCTTGCCGACCTTGTTCATTGTATAGACGTAATTTGCCATGGTTTCGGGGTCTTTTGCAGGTTGCGGGCGCGCGGGAAAATGCAAATAGTGCGCGGCCCTGATGTTATTGGAACGACCGCAAGGATAACCGATGGCTGCCCGGCCGGTATAGTCGGCGTGGCGATCTGCTGCAACGCCAGATCCAAAACGAATGCATAAAGTTGAAACCGGAGCCCCTCGCTTGCAGTGCGCACGCAGGCGCCGCCGCATCCGGGCCCGGCGAGAGAAACCGAGCAAAAGCGCGGTTACGCATGCAATCGAATTAGCGGCGTGAGCGGCGCACGCGGGCAATCAGCATCGAGGCTTGCACGCCGGCGACCGCCTGCTGTGCTTGCTGCCAGAGCGTATGCAACTGGCTCACCGACTCCTGCATCAGGCGAAAGGCGATGATTGTCGCGTCCATCGGCGTGGCAGCGCCAGCGCGGGCGATCTCGATGCGGCTTAACAGCAGTTCAAGGGCGGGACGCTGCAGCGGCGGCGCGGCATGCACCGCCTCGTCCAGCAAGTGGTGGCGGAACGCTTCAAAGGCTTCCGGATCGTCCCGATACAGCGACGCCAGCATATCGAAGTCGGGAAGGTGGACGTCAAGACTCATGATCAGCTCCTTATCATGCTTTTTTGATAAGTGTGCTGCATTTGACGCGCCGCCTCTTGTGGCAAGTCAATGCAATGGTACGCACCGTCTGTGCCAGCACAAACCCGGGCCGGCCTGGCGCCGCCAGGGCAATTTCTGCCATCCCTATAAATATGACAGTATTTTCAATTACGCAATAAATACTTGCTATAAATCACGTTTTTCTGGCATACCCCATTGTTTTTACAAAGCATCCACGGCCCGCATGAAAATTGAGACGCCACTGGCTGCGCGCATCCGTTCGAACAGAAATGCTGCGCAATAGTCTCCGCCATTTGCCAGGGAATTAGTCGCAGCAGGATCCGTTTCATGTTGTATCATGCCGAATTCAAAAAGACCCTTCTGCCGAACGACAGCAGCAATCAGAAATCATTGTTCGACAGCGCCCCGGTTTCCCTCCGACCAACCCGGCATCCAGATTTGCGCACAGTGGCGGCATGCCTGCCGGCATCCGCGGCAGCACATGCTATCGATCCGGCCCGCTGGCAATCAGCGGCATGCAGTATCTGGCAGAGGATGAATTCATTGCTTTTTTACAGGCAAACGTTGCGCACTAACAGAACATAGTAAAACCATGAAATTTTGTCTGAGAAACCTGCTGACGGCTTACGAATACCTGGTCTGCTGCCTTGGTTCGCTCTGGGTCGGCCTGTTTTTTCTGCTCTGGTCGCTGCTTGCCCTGGTTTTGCATCCGCTGTTGCCGGCCCGACTGGGGCGCGCGCTGGGGCGTCTGGCGATCATGGCGGTGTTCCGGCTGACTCTGGCTGCGTTGACGCTATCGGGCCGCTTCCATTTCGACTTGCGCGAACTGGATGCACTGCGCAAGGATAAATCCCTGATCATCGCCTCTAATCACCCTTCGTTATGGGATGTGGTCCTGATTGCCTCGCGCCTGCCGGACGTTGCCTGCATCATGAAAGCCGACATCCTCAGCAATATATTTCTCGGCGGCGGCGCCCGCCTGGCACGCTACATCAGCAACGCTCCGCCACGGCAGATGGTCATGCAGGCGGTGCAGAACTTGCAGCGCGGCAGCCACCTGCTGCTGTTTCCGGAAGGAACCCGTACCGTGCAGCGCCCGATCGGCCCGCTGAAAGGCAGCATAGGCGTGATCGCCTGCCGCGCAAAAACGCCGATCCAGACGGTGTTGATTGAAACCGACTCGCCGTTTCTGAGCAAGCAATGGCCGCTCTTCAAAAAGCCGCGTCTGCCGATGCATTACCGGGTGCGCCTGGGCAAGCGTTTCCCGCCGCCTGAAAACGGCGCCGCATTCATGGCGGAATTAGCCCAGTATTTTGCCAGCCAGCTTGCCGTACCGGTATCACCACCGGGGCCGGCAGCCGCCGCTGACGCATCCTAACCAAACACTCCTTACCGTTCGCTGCGATGACTTCTCCCTCCCCGACCCATCTGGTGTTGATTCCAAGCTACAACCCTGGCCCGAAAGTAGTTGCAACCGTGCGGGCAGCACGGCAATACTGGAATCCGGTATGGGTCGTAATCGACGGCAGCACCGATGGCACCACTGCGCCATTGCAGGCGATGGCGGCCAGCGATGCCGGCCTGCGGGTGATTGTCTTGCCGGAAAACAGCGGCAAGGGCGCCGCGGTATTGCATGGCCTGGAGCAGGCTGCCGCCCTTGGCTACACCCATGCGCTGACGATGGATTCGGATGGCCAGCATCCGGCTGAGCTGATCCCCGCCTTCATGGCTGCATCGCACACCCAACCCGGCTGCATGGTGCTCGGCATGCCGCAGTTCGACGCCAGCGCGCCGCGCCTGCGGGTCCAGGGGCGGCGGATCTCGAACTGGTGGGCCAACCTGGAAACCCTGTGGGCCGGCATCGGCGATTCGCTGTTCGGGTTCCGGGTCTATCCGATTGCGCCGTTGCGCGCAGTGATGCGGCGCCAGCCCTGGATGCGCCGCTTTGACTTCGATCCGGAAGCGGTGGTGCGGCTGTGCTGGCACGGCGTCAAACCGCTCAATCTGGCGGCACCGGTGCGCTATTTCAGCGCCGCAGAAGGCGGCGTGTCGCATTTCAACTATCTGCGCGACAACCTGCTTCTGACCTGGATGCACAGCCGCCTGCTGCTGGGGTTCCTGCTGCGCCTGCCGTACCTGCTGCTGCGCAAGCTGCGCTAGCTGCCTATCGTCGCCGTCACAGCAGGCCGCCGTTGATCGAGATGATTTGACCGGTGATGTACGCGGCGCGCGGCGAGGCCAGAAAACATACCAGGTCGGCGACTTCCTCCGGCTGGCCGGCGCGTTTCATCGGCACCATGCGGGCTATGGCCTGCGCATCAAAGGCGCTCTGGCTCATCGCGCTGTCGATAATCCCCGGCGCCACCGCGTTGACGGTAATACCGCGACTGGCGATTTCCAGCGCCAGCGACTTGGTGGCGGCGTTGAGTGCGCCCTTGGCGGCCGAATAATTCACCTGGCCGCGATTGCCGCAGAGCGCGGCCACCGATGACATGTTGATGATGCGGCCCCAGCGGCTGCGGATCATCGGCATCATCAAGGTGTGGGTGACGTGGAAAAAACCGTGCAGCGAAACGTCGATCACGCGCTGCCATTGATCGAACTGCATGCCAGGGAATATTGCATCGTCGTGAATCCCGGCATTGTTGACCAGGATCTGGATCGGCGCGACCTCAATCAGGGGCTGCAGACTGGCAGCCACTGCCGCCGCATCGGTGACGTCGAATACCAGCACTTCGGCACTGCCGCCGAGCGCGCTGATCGCGTCCACCACCTGTTGCGCCTCCGCGCGCCGGGTATTCGCATGCACCAGCACATGGTGGCCATCCGCCGCCAGACCGCGGCAGATGGCGGCGCCGATGGCGCCACTGCCGCCGGTAACAAGAGCCTGTTTCATGGTTGTGGTTCCGATCGCAACGGTTGATGCTTTCTTGTCATGGTTCTGCATGATGGGCGACTGCAGCCGCATTGATGATCACCGCAGCCCTGCCCTCCAGCAGGATACGGCCCTCGGCGCGCACCCAGAAATCGTATAAAACATTATTGCCATCGCCGCTGAATTGTCTGGCTTCCACCGTCAGATCGGCGGCAATATCGTCGAGCCGGCCGACATGCAATCTGGCCGCACGCACGCTGGCCAGGAAGCCGACCTTCGCCGGTGCCTGCGCCGGTGCCTGTTGCAACGCCAGCAGCGCGCCATGCACCGCCATGGTCTGAGCCGCGTATTCGATGCCGCAGGCAGCCCCCAGCCGTCCATGCGCGCGCAAGGGATTGTTGGGCGCGCGATGGCTGATTGCGCTGCAGCGCACGCCTTGCGCATCCCAGTCGTCCACCCGCTGCAGCAGGCACATGTCGCCCTGATGCGGGATGTGCGCAGCAATCCAGGCGCGATCTAGGCCCACGAGTCGATTTCCACCGCAAGCCGGGTGCTGTCGAGGTAATCGATCACCAGCCTCGTCGAGGCCCGGTTCGCTATCGCATGCAGCAGCGGCAGGCCGCGCGCCGCCGGGATTGCTGCCCTGAGATTTTCCAGCACCCTGTCGGCCATCTGCTCGGCACTGGCGGAGGTGAGCGCAACCCGGATCCTGGCCAGCGAGTTGGCGCAGCGCTGTGGCGCCAGCACCAATCCGATGCCAAATTCAGCGGGAACCGGCCTTGCCCGGTGCAGCGGTTCCGGATAAGTGCTGTCGCAGGCAATCAGCAAGGTACTGGCATGGTCGACCATCACCTGGCTCAAGGCTTCCAGCAGGCCGGCGCCGAAACTGGCGTCATGCGCACCCAACACCGATGACGGCGCCATCGCCTTGGCCGCGATAGCCCAGTAACCGGCTGCCGCGTTATGCACCGAATTGTGGAACCGGGTCGGTGAAATTTGCCGGTCATCGGAAGCCAGCATCTGGCAAATCTGGTGGCAATTATCGCCATCGCCGCTGGAAGCGGAAAACACGGTCGGCAATCCGGCGCTGTCCAGGCCGGCCGCAGCAGCGGCCTCGAAGCCGACCGCCAGCGACAGTTTGACGATCGGGCCGCAGCGGCGCCGCTCTGCCGGCGGTAGCGCGGCTGCTGGCGGCAGCACGGTAGGCTGATGCAGGTAGGCGGCCTGCCCGGCCAGTATGGCGCGGCCGCTGGGCCAGTCCTTGAATCCGGGTCCGAGCAGCCCGATGCCGTCGATGTAAGCGGTCAGAGTATTCATGCTGGGAAATTCATTCAGTTGGCGCGGCCGAAGATCAGGCTGCAATTGGTGCCGCCGAAACCGAAAGAGTTGCTGAGCACGCGATCAACGCGTTGCGCACCATTGTCTAGCAAGTAATGCAATGGCAAATCAGGATCGCACTGGCTGGTGTTGATGCCTCCCGGCATCAAGCCGTGTTGCAGTGCCAATGCACAAATCACCGCCTCGACGCCGCCGGCGGCTCCCAGCGTGTGACCGGTGGCGCCCTTGGTGGAGCTGCACGGGGTCGATGCACCGAACAAGGCGGCTACCGCGCGGCCTTCCGCGGCGTCATTGCTGACAGTGGCAGTGCCGTGCAGGTTGATGTAATCGATCTGCTCGGGCAGCAGGTGCGCGATGCGCAAGGCATTTTGCATGGCAATTTTCGCCCCCAGGCCGTCCGGATGCGGCGACGACATGTGGTAAGCGTCGCTCGACTCGCCCACTCCCAGCAACAGGACGGCGTCGGCATCGGCGCTGTCCGGCAGCCGCTCCAGCAGCACCAGCGCAGCAGCTTCGCCGATCGAGATGCCATTGCGCTCCGTATCAAAGGGACGGCAAGGCTGCGCCGAGAGCAAGCCCAGCGAATTGAAGCCATACAGCGTGGTCAGGCACAGCGAATCGACGCCGCCGACCAGCGCGGCATCGATGATGCCGGCCTCGATCATGCGCCGCGCCGAACCAAATACCTTTGCGCTGGAGGAGCAGGCCGAGGAAACCACCGCTGCCGGCCCGCTCAGGCCGAAATACCGCTGCATGAAATTGGCGGCAGAAAAAGTATTGTGCGTTTCCGCATAATGAAAATCCGCCGGCAGTGCGCTTGTCACGCTATCGCGCCGCCGGTAAGCCAGTTCGGTTTGCAGGATGCCGGCGGTGCTAGTGCCCAGGAACACGCCGACCCGCTGGCGGCCGTAGCGTCCGATAGCCGTTGTTACCGCGTCGGCAAAACCGTCCTGCTCCAGCGCGAGTTGCAGCAGACGGTTGTTGCGGCAGTCGAACGCCTGCAGGTCGGCCCGCAGCTTGACCTCGTCGACACCGGCGACCGCGCCTATGTAGGTATCGAGATCGACGATATCGAAATCGCAGGGCATCAGGCCGCTTTGGCGCTGGCGCAACGCCTCCAGGGTCTGGGACAGACCGCGACCGAGGCAGCTGGTGGTCGTGAAGTGCGAGAGAAAGAGCGGTTTCAAGGAAAAGCGACTCGTTGGTGGGTTGTGCCGCGATTCTAGCAAACTAAATCGTTGCGCTGAACAGATCGGTTGGTACCGGATGTAACGACAGGCCGGTTGTCTAGTCGCGGCATCCGGATTGCAGCGCATCCGGCAGCGTGACGAAACGCAATCCGGCCTTGGCAGCAGCTTCGCACAGCAGCGGCAACACCGCGATGATCACCGGCACGCCGGCGCTGGTCTGCGCGCAATTGCCATCGTGCAGCAGCAAGATGTCGCCCGCTTTCAGATTCTGCGTCAGCCGGCGGCAGACCAGCGCAGTATCTGCGGTATTGGTGTCGAAACCGCGCCGGCTCCAGGTCGCCAGATGCAATCCAAGCCCGGCCAACACCGGGGCCAGAAAGATGTTGCGCAAGCCGGCCGGGGCCCGAAAAAACAAGGGTGCGCAGCCGGTGATCGCGCTCAATGTATTCTGCCCGGCCTGTATCTCGCGCCGCAGGCCGCGCAGGCCGAGCAGCGAAAAATTGTGGCGGTGCCGCTGGCTATGGTTTTCAAGCGTATGCCCGCGCTCGACGATGTTTCTGCACATGTCGGGATAACGGGCAGCGTTGTCGCCGATGCAAAAAAAACTTGCCTTGACGCCATAGCGATCCAGCATCTCGAGCACCTGCGGCGTCACGTCCGGATCCGGCCCATCGTCAATGGTCAAGGCAATTTCACCCTGGGCAGCAGAAGCGGGCGGCAATCGGATCCAGTTCGGACCGAGCCAGGTGCTGCGCGGCCACAAGCCGACCAGCGTGATCAGGAAGTGGTTGGCCAAGATGATCGCCAGTACCCAGCGCCAGGCATGGGCCACGGCCAGAGGCGCCGCAACCAGCGTCGCCAGCAGCGCCACATGCAGCAAAATGGTGAGGCTGACCAGCGCTGTCGGCCGCCAGCGCAATGAATTATTGTGCATCATGCGACGGTATCCGGTTGCCATGCCCGAAACGTGTTGCTGTCCGGTCAATAAAATTGATCCATAACTGCTGCCAGGCCTGCCAGTCGTGGCCGCCGGCAACGGTATCGGCATGCGCCGCCAGCGCGTCGGCCATCAGGTCCAGCCCTGACCCGAAGCGGTCTTCGCGGCCATAGCCCAGATGGATCTGCGGACTCTGCGCAGTTGCGGTTTGTGTGCGCTGCGTGTGCAGCCAGCGCCAGACCCGACACTCGGCATCATCGCCTGCCGCAGAATTTGCATGCCACCGCTGCAGTCCGCCGGCAGCCCTGATCTGGCCGGTCAGAATGCGGTTGCCGGGGTAAGGCGCCAGCAGGCACAATCCGCTGATCTGGCCGGGATAACGCTCGGCATAAGAGATCGCCATGAAACCGCCGATGGAGATCCCGACCAGCCAGATTTCACAATAATTATTAAGCCGTGCCGGCTGCACCACGCGATCGTGGATGCGCTGCAAAACTGTGCCGTCGGTGCTGTCACCGATATATTCAAGGCCAAGATCGAGCAGCGCCAAGTCGAGCGGCACAGCGCGCTGGCGTACCGTCTCGATGAAGCCGGCGCGCACCAGGTCTTCCGGTTGCTGCAGCGCGCCCGGCAGCAGGATCGCCAGCGCTGGCGCGCGCTGGCCCGGAATCGCGAAGTCGGACAGGATGCGCATCGGTCAGCGCGCAGATCCGGGCTGCTTTTCAGGCTGCCTGCCGGCGATCTTCTGGCTGGCAAAAACCGCCGAAAAAATCAGTGCCAGCACAGCGCCGGGCCCAACCGTGCTGCCGATCGCCTGCAGTACCGGCACCGTCGAGAAGCCAAGCAAGCCAAAGCCGGCCACCGTGGTCAGATTGGCAAACACCAGAGAAGTCAGGGTTTGCGGCGTGATGCCCGCAGCGCCGCGGCCTGGCTGATTGAAAAACAATGCATAGTTGGAGCCGACCGCAACGATCAGCAACAGTCCGACCAGATGCAGGATCGTCAGGCGCTGACCGCACAATGCCAGCCCGGCAACGACCACGACTATGGCGCCCAGCAGCGGCGCCATGACGCGGATTACCGCCAGCGGCGAACGCAAGGAAAACAATAACAGCAGCACGATGCCGGCCAGGCCGGCCAGCGACAGCATGACGGCCTCGCGCAGATAGCCCTGATACAAATGATCGGATTCCGCTTTCAGGTCGACCAGCAGCGCATTCGGCTGGCCGGCCAAGGCAAGCGCGGCGCGCACCGGCGCAGTCGCAATCCCGGCCGACTGGCCGGACGCCGAGGCTGTCAATGGCAGCACCGCATTCCAGCTGCTGCCGCGCTGGTACAGCAAGGAATCGAGCGCCAGCGCCAGCGAGGTATGGTCTAAATCGCTGCGTTGCAGCGGCGCGCGGTTTTTGGCTTTTGCCACATCGGCGACGAAGGGCGCGAACAGTTCGGGCCGTACCGGCAGGCCGATGGTTGCCTGCTGCAGTCGCTGCGCCAGCTGCGCTGCCGGCAGACTGGCTTGCCGCGCACGTTGCGCCGCCACGCTAGGCAGAAACTGGCTGGGACTCTGAAAACCGGCCAGGATGCCCTGATCCACCAGCGGCTGCAATTGTTCGGCAATTTTCTCGGTTGACTGCAATACCGCTTCCCGCTCCGCGCCGGACAATACCACCATGTAACGCACGTCCGGCGCCCCCATGTCCGCGCGCAGACCGGCATCGGTGGCCTGATCTGCCTGCGACACCGGGCTCAGGGAAGACAGTTCAGGATTCCACAGCGTAGTGCGGTGCAGCACGACGACCCCCGCCGCCGCCAGGATCAGCAGGATCAAGGGCCAGCGCAACGCGCTCGCCCGCCGTGCCGCGCCGGACAATCCGCATCCGATTGCGGACACGTCGCGAATCCGGAAGTTGTCGTGCAAGAGCTGGGGCAGGACGAATCGGGTCACCGCCGCGGCCGCGATCAGGCCGGCAATCGAATACAGGCCGAGCTGGGCCAGCCCCGGAAAGCTCGACAGCAGCAGGGAAGCAAAGCCGGTGACCGATGTCAGCACGCCGAGCCGGATCGTCGGCCAGAAATCGGCGACCCAGTCCAGCCGGGCACTACTGCCTTCGGCACTCGATTGCCGCGACTGGACGAAGAGATAGATCGAATAATCGACCGCTTCACCGATCAGCGTGGTGCCGAACCCGAGCGTGATGCCATGCACCGCGCCGAATCCAAGACTGACCGCTACCACCGCCACCAGGGCACCGGAAATCACCGGCAACAGTCCGAGCGCCAGCGCGGTCAAGGAACGGTACACCAGCCACAGCAAAGCGACGATGATGGCGGTGCTGATGACGGACAGGCGGGTGACTTCGCTTTTGATGGTCTGGCGCGACAGCACCGAGAACACGCCCGGTCCGGTCATCGCCAGTTTGACTGCCGCCCCGCTTGCACCATGTTGCCGGCGTGCCGCTTCGAAGGCTTGCCGGATCTGCTGCATGGCGTGCTCCTGAGCATCGGTATCGGCGCCGGCAGCGCGTGTTTGCACCAGCAGCAGCGCCCGCGCAGCATCGTGTGAGGCCCAGGTGCCGTACTGCATGCGTGGCTGATTGGCGCCGTTCATCTGTCCCAGCAGCTGCACGATCTCGCCAGTCGGGTCGCGCGGCAGCAGCGGCTTGATCAACAGGCCGGCCGGAGAAACCAGTAAATCGATGGTGTCGCCGATTGCGGCATGCAAGCCGGCAACAGAAAATCGATCGGGCGTGACCGCCGGACTGAGTAAATAGCGGTTGTCAAACAGGAACGCCTGATCCCGCTCGGCATTCAGCGGCTCGCCGTTATTGACCGTCACGAATGCCGGGGCGGCGCGCAAGCGTTTGGCAGTTTCTTTCGACAGCGCCGCACGCAACGCCGCGTCGCCGCCTTCGATCCCGATCAGGATCAGCCGCGATACGACCCCTTCCCGCAACTGATCCAGCAATACCCGCTGCTCCTTGGTCGGCGACTGCGGCAGGAACCCCGACAGATCGGTGATGAATGTGGTGCGGGCAATCACCACGCAACACATTGCCAGCCCCAGCAGCCAGGCCGCGAGCGCCATCCGGCGCGACTGCAAGCGCTTCATTGTGCGGCGATCCGGTCGATCGTCATCAGCGAACGATCGCCGTCGGTCTGGATGACATTGATGCTGCGCACATTATCTGCACTGCCGGCGATCTGGATCAAATGAATCTGGGTCGCCATTTTGGCGTCGATTGGCGCCAGCGACAGCAGCCAGTGTTCTGCGTTGCCTTCCAGCTTCAGTTTATACGAGCGCTCCAGCGCCTTGCGGTCGCCTGCCAGCGTGCCGCGGATGCTGTCGATGAAGCCGGCAACTTCCGGGTAATTTTGCAATGACAAGGTAAATTTCTGGCGCCCCCGCTCTATCGTCAAAACATCGCCTTCCACCCGCATGGTTTCCGGTTTCGGTTTGACGGTGCGTTTTTCCAGGATGTTGGGCGCGATATATTGCAATTCGCCTGAAGACTCCAGCGGCCGGTCGAGCATCGCGATGGTTTTTTTCTCGACGAAAGTGGCGCGGCCCGACTTCGCCAGCGCCAGCGATTGCATCAGCTGCTCAAGGTTCCAGCCTGCGGCGAGCGCGTGCGTCGGCTGCAGCAGGGCGACAGCCAGCAGAAAAAATGCGATCGCAGTGCGGAAAATCGCTGGTAGCGCGGCAACATTCATCGGTCAGTCCTGTTTGCTTTTGGCTGCTGCAGATTGCCAGAAATTGAAAAAATTGAACCAGTTATACGGCGCGCGCTGACAGCATTTTTCCAGTAATTGCGCATACCGTGCCAGCGCCCGCTGCATCTCAAGCTGCCGCTGTCCTCGCGGAGTGCCGGAAAAATCGGCGAGTTGCTCAAAGTGTATCTGATAGCGGTTCCCTCCCAGGTAAAGACCGGCCATGAAGAATACCGGACGGCGCAGGATGGCCGCCATCCGCAATGGCCCAAGCGGCAGGTTCGCGCTGCTGCCCAGCAACGTCACCGGTTGCACGGCGTCGTCATCCAGCGTGCGGTCGGCCAGCATTCCGATGACCTTGCCCTGTTCCAGGCATGCATTGACTTTCAGCATCGAATCCACTTTTCCCAGTGCAATCACATCCTGCTGTGCTGCCGGGTTGATGGCGGCCAGCATCCGGTTGATCTTGCGCGCATTTTCTTCGTACATGACCATCGCAACCTGCAACCCGGCATGCCGGCATCCCAGCGCACGAATCACTTCGAAGCTGCCCATGTGGGCGCCCACCAGGAACAGGCCCTGTCCATCCGCCAGTGCTTGCCGGAGCAGCTGTTCGCCCTCGACCTCGATCTGGAACAGGTCGAAGCGCTGATTGAGCAGGTAGATCCGGTCGTGGATGGTAGAGGCAAAGCAAAAGAAATGACGGTAGATATCGGTCCAGCGCACCGGACGCGGCAGGATGCGGCCCAGATAATCGCGTGAAGCGGCTCTGCTGGCGGGAGCAAACAGCAGGAAATAGCCGGCAATCAGGTGCAGCACCACGCGGCCGGCAGGACGGCCCAGGCGCAGCGAGATCCATGCCATCGCACGCAGCATCAGCATGTTGCTGCGCTCCGGCGCATGTTGCCAGTCAGCCTGATTTTGCTGGGGCGACTTCATGCGCACGCTACTCCGGCGCCGCGACACGAATCGTGCCGGTCGCCACGGTACGCGCAGCGCTCAGGATATCGAACCGAAGCGCGCCATTGTTCAGCGCTGCATAGCGCACGGATGCCGGCTCGCCAGGGCGCACCGGGCTGAGGAACTTGACCGCGTTTATTTGACAGGCAGACAGGTCGGTTCCGAGCTGCTTGCCTATCGCCTGCAGCGCCAAGTCGAGCAGCATGGCGCCAGGGACGATCGGCGCGCCGGGAAAGTGGCCGGCGAATACCGGATGGTCGGCCGCAATCACCAATGGTAACTGGCATGGCAACTGGCCGCCGGTCATGCTGCATCCTGCTTGGCGGCTGGCCCGGATTGGGCAAGCGCCAACGATTGCAACGCTGCGCGCGGCAATTTTCCGCTCGCATTGCGCGGCAGCGCGTCGACCAGGATCAGGGGACGCGGCAGGAACACCGCATCAACCCGTGCCCGCAGCGCGGTCATCAGCATCGCCGGCGTGCAGCCGGGAGCGACGACAAAAGCGGTCAGTCGCGTCACGCCATCGGGTCCCACCTCGTCCGGCATGAAAAAAGCGCCATCGACAACACCGGGAATCGCATTCAACTGCACATTCAAATACGTCAGCGAGCTGCGCTTGCCGGCAATGTTGATCAGGTCGGCAGTACGGCCGTGCAGCAGGAAGCGATCCTCGCCGATCGGCTCGATCACATCCTGCAGCGGCGTCGCGCATTCGATATGCGCGCCAAAAGCCCAAGTGACGCCGTCTTGCCGGTTCAGGCGGATGCCGTCTGACAATTGCCACTGCGGGGTTTGGGCCGGATTGCGGGTGGCGATTCTGCCGGTTTCGGTGCTGCCGTAAATTTCCAGCACCGGTGCCCGGCAGGCAGCTTCCAGCTGTTCTGCCAATGCCGATGACAATGGCGCGGTGGCCGAGAGGATCAGGTCGAGCGCCGGGACCGGCAATCCTGCCTGCATCAGTGCGCGCAAATGCACCGGCGTGGATACCAGCATCCGCGGCCGTGGCGCCGCAGCGATGGCATGGCAAATATCGGCCGGATAGAACGCATCTCCGGCCGCCAGCGCATTTGCGCTTTGCATCGCCATCAGTACCGCCGATTCAAAGCCGAACATGTGCTGCGACGGCACGGTGCCGATCACAGTGTGGCGACGGCCATCGCGCAAGCCGCACAGGCGTGCTGCCGACTGCACGTTACGCACCAGCGCACCCCAGGTTTTCGGATGCGCACAAGGGACCCCGGTCGAACCCGAGGTAAACACGGTGGCGACCACTTGCCCGCTATCGACCTGAGGCACCGCGAAGGCTGGCTCCTTTGCCTGCGGCAGCGCTGCCAGCGCGGGGAATTGCAGCTGCGGCAGCGCGATCGCACAATCCGCGCGATCGGTCAGGCAAAATGCATCCGGCGCAAAGAGTTGCAATTGACGCATCATTTCCGGCGTTTGCGCCGGCGGCAGCAAGCTTATCTTCTTGCTCAGCAGTGCCGCAGCCAGCCCAACGGTGAAGCGGTAGCGATCGTTGCAGCCGTTCAGCATGTGGCTACCGCCAGGCAATTTTTCGCGCAGTTGCGCGACGTCGAACAAAAATTGCGCGGCGCTCACGGAACAGCCGTCGCGCCAGGCAATCACGCTGTCGGCATGTTCATGGGTGATCAGGGGCAGGGTTGGCATGATATTTTGTTTCGGCGCGCGCTCATGATGGACGTGATTTTCGTGACATGCGTGACATTCGTGACTAACGGGAAGGCACTTTCCAGACCACTTTCATGGCGTCAAGTATGTGCCCGTGCTGCATGTTCGGCAGCAGGCATTTCCTTGCGCCATACTCGAGCACGAACATCAGGACTATCAGCGGCGCGGTAAAGAAATTGGCGAATACCGACCATGTCGACTGCGCTACCGTCAGGAAAAGCAGTGTCGAAGCAAGCGCCATCAAGGCAAAGAAAACCGCCCAGGCCCCGGTAACCTGTCTGGTGTAACGCGCAAGCTGCGGCGTTAGCGGACCTTCGATCATTCTTGCAAAATAGGAACACATCGGTTCCCGGCCGGAACCCAGCGTGCGCGCAAAACCCAGGCAGAGCATCAGTTGGGAGCCAGCATGTTCAAGCCAGTAAATCCGGGCGAAGTGCTGGGATAACATGCTCCATCCAGCATACAGCGCGGCACAGCCGATGCAAAACACCAGCAGCGCGGCAATCCGGTGGCGCGCTTGCCAGGCCATCGACAGCAGCACCAGCACAATCGGCGCCAGCGCCAAAACGGTACCCAGCGTTTCAGTTCCATTGCGGCTATTCGTGTAGTGCGCCAGACACGCATACGCTACGCCCAGCGCAACAAGTGCTATCCAGCGCCCTGACCCGGCCGCCGCGGACATCAGGCCGATCTCTGCGCGCTGATGTATGCAGTCAAGCTGCGCAGGGAACTGAAAATGCGGTGATTGTCATCGTTGTTGGCGCGCAACTGGATCCCATAACGCTTGGAAATCAACAGCGAAACCTCGAGTATATCGATCGAATCCAGCCCCAAACCATCGCCATACAGCGGCTCGTCGGGATCGATCGCAGCGGCGCTCTGGTCCAGACTCAAACCCTGGACGATCAGTTCAGCGACCTCGTTCTGCAGGTCGGTATCGTATGTCGCTATGCTTTCAGACTTCATGTTTATCTTTACGGGTAAATCAAACGGCGCACTATCGGTTTCAGCGCGGCCGCATATTATAGCCCGCTATTAATCCATGCTTTTTCCCCTGCCCCGGAGCGCCGGATCCCCGTTTGGGCGATCGCCGCTTCGGTTGCGGCACGGCAGTATGAGGAAAAGGCTGTGGCAGACGATAATGTCGCCATCGCACGGCCCAGCACCCCTGACCAGCAAGGACACACCATGAGCAACGCCGCCGCAGAGCTACCTGCACTGCAAGTCTACCGCGCCAGCATCCTGCATTTCACAGGTGATCCGGCTTTGCACCAGGATGCTGCCCAATGGCATCAGGACGGGCTGCTGATCGTCGCAGATGGGCAGGTCCAGATTGCCGGCGCTTATGCGCAACTGCACGCCAGCCTGCCGCCGGATGCGGTCGTCATCGACTACCGCGGCAAGCTGATCGTGCCCGGCTTCATCGACACCCATCTGCATTACCCGCAGACCGACATCATTGCTTCGCCGGCGCCCGGCCTGCTGCCGTGGCTGCAGCAGTACACCTTCCCGGCCGAGCGCCGCTTTGCCGAGCCGGAACATGCGGCCGAAGTGGCCGAATTCTTCATCGGCCAGCTGCTGCGCTGCGGCACCACCAGCGCGATGGTGTATTGCACCGTGCATCCGGAATCGGTCGAGGCGTTTTTCAGCGCCAGCGAACGGCGCAACCTACGGATGGTGGCCGGCAAGGTGCTGATGGACCGCAACTGCCCGGAGTTCCTGCGCGACACGGCCGAGGGCGGCGCGCGCGACACCGAAGCACTGATCAAGAAATGGCACAAGCGCGGCCGCCAGCTGGTTGCGATCACGCCACGCTTCGCGCCGACCTCAACCGATGCGCAGCTGCAGCTGGCCGGCGAACTGGCGCGCGCCTATCCGGATACCTATATCCAGAGCCACGTCGCCGAAAACACCGACGAAGTGGCGTGGGTCAGGCAGCTGTTCCCGACCGCGCGCAGCTATCTGGACGTGTACGACCGGGCCGGCCTGCTGCGCCCGCGCGCGATGTACGGCCACGGCATCTGGCTCGACGACGCCGACTTCAGGCGCATGAACGAGACCCAATCCGCTATCGCGGTCTGCCCGACTTCCAACCTGTTCCTCGGCAGCGGCCTGTTCGATTTCGCCCGCGCAGCTGCGGCGCAGGTGCCGCTGTCGCTGGCCTCCGACATCGGTGCCGGCACCGCATTCTCAATGCTGCAGACCATGAACGAGACCTTCAAGGTCGCGCGCATGGGTGGCACCACGCTATCGGCACTACGCATGTTCTACCTCGCCACCCTTGGCGCGGCGCGCAGCATGCAGCTGGAGGACACGATCGGCAGCTTCGCGCCCGGCGCTGAAGCCGATTTCATCGTGCTTGACCCGCAGGCGACCCCGTTGCTGGCGCGCCGCACTGCACGCACCGATAGCCTGGAAGAGTTGCTGTTCGCGCTTGCCTTGCTAGGCGACGACCGCAGCGTTGCCGCGACCTACGCGGCCGGCCGGATGGTGCATGCGCGCGCCGCCGCCAGCGACCGGCCGCAACCCTAGCGGCGGCCGGCTTTTGCCTGCGGTCGTTTGACGCAACGCAACGGCGCAGCGCTTGCGGATGGTATTCGAAACGGGAAATACTAGAATTTAAAATGGGTAAAGGTTCTTGATGCGGCTACGGTGTTGCCGCACGCGGCATCGTCGGCGGCAGCATGGCTGTACCCCGATTTTCCGGAGTGTTTGCCAACAGGAGGCATCAACATGGGCGCCGCTACCGCTGTCGTGCAACAGGCGTATACCGCTTTCGGCCAGGGAAATATACCGGCGATCCTGGATCTGGTGGCCGAGAAGGTCGATTGGGAATTCGTCGGTTCTGAAAATTTGCCGTATGCCGGACTGCGGCGCGACCACATCGAGGTGGCCGCTTTTTTTGCGGCGCTCCCGCTGGCCGACGCGATTCACGTGTTCGAGCCGCGCGAATTCATCGAGGCCGGCGAGCATGTCATCGTGCTCGGCTGGGAACAATCAACGGCGCTCGACACCAATGAAGACTTTGCGTCCGAATGGGTTCATGTGTTCACGGTAAGGAACGGCAAAATCACGCGCTGGCGGGGTTTTTTCAACACTGCCGCGCGCTATGGGCTGTAGTGCAATTTCCATCTGGCGCCAGCGTGGCGCTGAGTGCCATGCGCACTCTGCCGCGCTAAAACCAGCGAGAGGAGTCAAGCGTCATGCGTATGATACTCAACGTCGAATTCCCCCCCGAGCCGTTCAATACCGCGGTGCGCAACGGCACGGTCGGGGCCATCATCGGCCGCATCCTGGAGGCGATCAAGCCGGAAGCGACCTATTTCACCGAGCAGAACGGGCGCCGGGGCGCTTTCCTGGTCGTGCAGGTCGAGCGCGATTCGCAGATCCCGATGCTGGCCGAGCCGTGGTTCCTGCACTTTAATGCCGAATGCAAGTTCCGCATCGCGATGACGCCGCAGGACCTGCAGCAGGCCGGGCTGGAGGAACTCGGCAAGCAGTGGGCTTAGCCGGCCGGCTGCCGCGCGCAACCGCAAACTAAAGCCGCCGGCCTGCTTTTGGCAGGCGGCGGTGCGATTTGCCTTAAATTCATACTACTTATAGTATTTTTCAATACCGCATGTTTATTTGCGTAAATGCAGGTATTTCTGCACATACCCAGCTGTTTTCTCAGATCATAGCAGCAGGACGCTCACGCCAGCAGGCGCTGCAGCACATACGGCAGGATGCCGCCGTGGCCGATATAGTCGACCTCGATCGGGGTGTCGATGCGCAGCAGCAGCTGGCACTGCTGGCTGGCTCCATCCACACGGTGAATCACCAGCGTCACGTCCTGCTGCGGTTGCAGCACCCCTTCCAGACCCAGAATATCGAAACGCTCGTCGCCGGTGATGGCGAGCGACTGCACGCTGTCGGCGCCCTTGAATTGCAGCGGTAGGACGTTCATGCCGACCAGATTCGAGCGGTGGATGCGCTCGAAGCTGCGGGCGATCACTGCCTTCACTCCCAGCAACTGAGTGCCCTTGGCGGCCCAGTCGCGCGACGAGCCGCTGCCGTATTCCTCGCCGGCAAACACCAGCGTCGGCACCCGGTCCGCAATGTATTGCATCGCAGCATCAAAAATCGGCATCTGCGCGCGGTCCGGCTGGTGCAGCGTGACGCCGCCCTCCACCCGGCTGCCGTCGGCGGCGGGCGGAATCAGCAAGTTCCTGATCCGCACATTGGCGAAGGTGCCGCGCACCATCACCTCGTGGTTGCCGCGGCGCGCGCCGTAGCTGTTAAAGTCGGCTTGCGCTACGCCGTGCGCCTGCAGGTACTGACCGGCCGGCGAACTGGCCTTGATCGAGCCGGCCGGACTGATGTGATCGGTGGTCACCGAATCGCCAAAAATGCCGAGGGCGCGCGCGCCGACGATGTTGCCGGCCGGCGCCGCGGCGCTGCCGAAATCCTGGAAAAACGGCGGCTCGGCGATATACGTCGAATGCGCCCAGTGGTACAGGTCGCCGCGCGGCGCGGCGATGCCGTTCCAGAGCGGATTGTCCTGGGTGAAATCGGCATACAGGCGCCGGTACATGGCCGGGTCGGTCGCGTATTTCTGTACCGCCGCAATCTCTTCCGGGCTCGGCCAGATGTCTTTCAGATACACCGGCAAGCCATCCTTGCCCTGGCCCAGCGGCTCGTGCTCCAGGTCCAGGTTGACGCGCCCGGCGATCGCGAAGGCCACCACCAAAGGCGGGCTCATCAGGAAGTTGGCCTTGATGCTGGCGTGGATGCGCGCCTCGAAATTGCGGTTGCCGGACAGCACCGCCGCGCAGATCAGATCGCGATTGACGACGATCTCCTCCAGGCAGGGGTCGAGCGGGCCGCTGTTGCCGATGCAGGTGGTGCAGCCGTAGGCGACCAGCCCGAAGCCGAGCTGTTCCAAGTAGGGCAACAGCCCGGCGTTGCGCAAATATTCGGTCACCACCCGCGAGCCGGGCGCCAGCGAAGTCTTGATGTGCGGCTGCACCGTCAGGCCGCGCTCGACCGCCTTCTTGGCCAGCAAGCCGGCCGCCAGCAGCACGCCGGGATTGGAGGTATTGGTGCAGGAAGTGATGGCGGCGATCAGCACGTCGCCCTGGCCCAGGTTGACATAATTGCAGGCCGCCGCATCGCCTGCCGAAGCGGTGGGTGTCGGGTGATCATCGACCATCTCGACTTCGCTGCGCGCCATCCCCTGCTTTGCGTGCTGGTCGCCGCCGCCGGCCGCCAGCGCGGTGACCGCATCGAGCTCGAAGCGGGTCGGATAACGCGCTTTCAGCTGCGCGGCGTCCTTGCCGAAGCCGCCCTGCGCCACCGGCGCCACGCACAAGGCATCGAACTTCGCGCCCAATTCCGGCAAGGGGATCCGATCCTGCGGGCGCCTGGGGCCGGCCACCGACGGCCTGATGCTGGCCAGATCCAGCGCCAGCGTGGTGCTGTAATCGATCTCGCCGGGCTGCGGCGCGCCGTACAGGCCCTGCGCCTTGAAGTAGCTCTGGAACGCAGCCACTTCTGCCTGACTGCGCCCGGTCATCGTCAGATACGCCACCGCGGCATCGTCGATCGGAAAGAAGCCGATGGTGGCGCCGTACTCGGGCGCCATGTTGCCGATGGTGGCGCGGTCCGGCACCGACAGCGCGGCCACGCCGTCACCGAAGAATTCGACGAACTTGCCGACCACCTTGGCGCTGCGCAGCATTTCGGTCACCGTCAGCACCAGATCGGTGGCGGTGACGCCCTGGCCCAGCCTGCCGCTCAGGTGCACGCCCACCACGTCGGGCGTGAGCAGGTACAGCGGCTGGCCGAGCATCGCGGCCTCGGCCTCGATGCCGCCGACGCCCCAGCCGACCACGCCGATGCCGTTGATCATCGTGGTGTGCGAGTCGGTGCCGACCAAGGTGTCCGGATAATACACGCCGTCCCTGCTCCAGACGCCGCGTGCCAGATACTCCAGATTGACCTGATGCACGATGCCGATGCCGGGCGGCACCACCTTGAAGGTGTCGAACGCCTGCATGCCCCATTTCAGGAACTGGTAGCGTTCGCCGTTGCGCTCGAATTCGATCTCCATGTTGCGCCGGAACGCATCCGGCGCATTGTAATAATCGACCTGCACCGAATGGTCGACCACCAGATGCACCGGCACCAGCGGCTCGATCAACCCGGGGTCGCGCCCAAGCCGCGCCGCCGCGCCGCGCATTGCCGCCAGATCGCACAGCAGCGGCACGCCGGTAAAATCCTGCAGCACGATGCGCGCCAGCACGAACGGGATTTCATCCTGGCGCGGCGCGTTCGGCTGCCAGCCGGCAAGCTGGCGCACATGCGCCTGCGTCACGCTCTTGCCGTCGCAATTGCGCAGCACCGATTCGAGCACGATGCGCAGCGATACCGGCAAGCGGCTGATCCGCCCCAGGCCGGCCGCTTCCAGCGCCGGCAGGCTGTAGAAACCGGCTTGGCCAGC
Source organism: Herminiimonas sp. CN (assembly GCF_000622895.1). GTDB lineage: Bacteria > Pseudomonadota > Gammaproteobacteria > Burkholderiales > Burkholderiaceae_D > AVCC01. The sequence goes on along the minus strand of NZ_AVCC01000003.1, from coordinate 31,960 downwards.
GGCCGGAATGTCGAATGACTGGAAACTGTCGAACAGGTTGTGGCGCATCGGATGCTCCTTCGGGATGAGCGATTGCGGCCGGGCAGCGGCTGCGTGATTATCGATCTGATATTTGATGCCGAATCGCTCAGGAACGGTTGACGGGCCGCAAGGATGTTGCAAAAAAATCCGACATCGTCACGATCAGGCCGGGATGCCAGGGAGCAAAGCCGAACGCGGCACGGGCGCTGGCCGGGTCTTGCCGCACGCGTTGCATTGGTTGGGGGGTATCAAAAAACCGTGATATATCCGCCATGTTTCAATGGCATTCTGAAAATACGGCAGGCTATATTTTCAGGCGGAAATATCCTGCCGCTGCCGCAATGCGGCCTCGAACCGCTCCGCCGGCATCGGCTTGCCGAAGTAGTAACCCTGCGCTTCGTCGCAGCCTTTTTCACGCAGGAACGCCAGCTGCCGCTCGGTTTCGACCCCTTCGGCGATGGTGCGCAGGCCGAGGCTGCGGGCCATGCTGATGATGGCGCCGACGATCGCCTCGTCTTCCGGATCGGCCGAGATGTCGCGCACGAAGGATTGGTCGATCTTCAGTTTGTAGACCTGAAAACGCTTCAGGTAGCTGAGCGAAGAATAGCCGGTGCCGAAATCGTCAATCGACATCCGGATTCCGCACGCGTGCAAACGGTCCATGACCACCACCGCAGCCAGCGGATTATCCATGGCCGCGCTTTCGGTCAGCTCCAGCTCCAGGCAGGACGGCGGCAACCCTTCCTGTTCGAGAATCTGCATCACCAGTTCCGGCAGGTGCGGGTGGCGGAACTGCACTGCCGACAGGTTCACCGCCATCATCAGCGGTCCCGGCATGGATTCGATCCAGGCGCGGCACTGGCGCGCTGCAGTGCGCAGCACCCATTCCCCGAGCTGCAGGATCTGGCCGCTGTCTTCGGCGATCGGAATGAATTCGGCCGGCAGGATCCAACCCAGTTCCGGGTGCTGCCAGCGCAGCAGCGCTTCGGCGCCGATGATGCTGCCGTCCTGCAACGACACCTGGGGCTGGTAGTGCAACGCCAGCTGATCGCGTTCCAGCGCCCGGCGCAGCGCGTTTTCAAGTTGCAGCGTGCGCACCGAGCGGGCCTGCATTTCCGAGGTGAAAAAACAGAAATTGTTGCGCCCGTCCTGTTTTGCGCGGTACATCGCAATATCGGCGCACTTCGAGAGCGACTCGAAATCCTCGCCGTCGCCCGGGTACATGGCGATCCCGATCGACGACGTGATGGTCAGTTCATGCTGTTCGATCTGGTACGGCTGGACCGCGGTTTCCAGCAATATCTTCGCGATATGGGCCGCACCATCGGCATCGGTATCGGGCAGCACCAGGATGAATTCGTCCCCGCCCAGACGCGATACGGTGTCCTGTTCGCGCACTGCCGCGCAAAGGCGCTGGGCCAGCGCAACCAGCAAGGCGTCGCCGATGCGATGGCCGAGCGAATCGTTGACATTCTTGAAACGATCCAGATCGATAAACATCAGCGCCAGCGGCGCATGGCTGCGATGCGCCATCGAGAGTGCCTGGCTGGTGCGGTCGTTGAGCAAGACACGGTTCGGCAATCCGGTCAGCGCATCGAAGTGCGCCAGCCGCTGGATCTGCTCCTGCGCCGCCTTGTACTGGCTGATGTCGCTGAAGATGCCGATATAGTTGGTCAGGTTGCCCTGGCTGTCGAGCACCTTGCTGATCGATAGCCATTCCGGATACACGCTGCCATCCTTGCGGCGGTTCCAGACTTCCCCTTGCCAGTGGCCCTGTGCTTTGATGACAGCCCACATGCCCCGATAGAAATCCTGATCCTGCCGGCCCGAACTTAGCATGCGCGGATTCTGGTCCAGCGCTTCGGCTTCGCTGTAACCGGTAATGGCAGTGAATGCGTGGTTGATCCTCACGATGCGATGATGCGCATCGGTAATCATGATGCCTTCGCCGCTCTGCTCGAATACCTGAGCGGCCAGCCCGAGCTTGGCCTCGTTCTGCTTGCGCTGGCTGATATCGCGAATGGTGCCGGTCATGAACCAGCCGCTGGCCACTTCGCACTTGGCCAGCAAAAGCTCCAGCGGAAATTCGCTGCCATCCTTGCGCACACCTGTCAATTCGACCATTCTGCCGACGATCTCCGGCGCGCCGCCGGACTGGATCCGGCGCATGCCGGCCTGATGGCGCTGCCGGTAGCGCTCCGGCATTAGCAGCGTCAGCGGCTGACCGAGAACCTCGGCCTGGACATAACCGAAGATTGCTGCGGCGCCTTGGTTCCAGCTGACGATATTGCCGGCTTTATCGGATGTGATAATCGCATCGTTGGCAGATTGCGTCACCGCGCGATAACGCTCCTCGCTATCGCGCAGCGCTTGTTCGGCCTGCTGGCGCGCGGTCTCACGGGCGAAATTGTCGAGCGCGTAACTGATGTCGATCGCCATTTCGACCAGCAGGCTGCGCACCGCTTCGTCGAATACATGGGTTTCATCCGCATACAGGGAAAAGACCCCGATCACGACGCCGTTGCGGCATAGCGGCAGCGCGGCCGAGGCGCGCCAGCCGAAGCGCTCGCTGCGCGCATGCCACGACGCAGTGCGCGGATCGCTCTGGAAATCCTGGCACCAGTACGGCTGATTGCCGCGGATGGCGGCACCGGTCGGGCCGCAACCGGCCGCCTGATTATCATCGGCCGAAATTTCAAGGCCGTCCAGATAGGCGGTGCCATCGCCATACGAAGCAACCGGCTGGATCCGGCGGCTGACCGGATCCAGCAGCCCGATCCATGCCATCTTCATGCCGCCCAGTTGTACTGCGTCGCAGCAGATCTGCGCGAACAGCTCGGCTTCGCTGGTACAGCGCACGATCGCTTGATTGCACTGGCTGAGTGCGGCGTAGAACTGGGTCAGGCGCTGGATTTTAGCCTCGCCGGCACGGCGCTCGGTAATGTCTGCCACGGTAGCCACGAAAAAATCCACCGCGCCGTCGGATTGGCGCACGCATTTGACATCAACGGTAGCGAACCTGACCGCCCCATCCTTGCAAATGAAGCGCTTGTCCAGCGCATACCCTTCGGATTCGCCGCTTTCGATGCGTTCGATCTGGCAAGTTTCGGCAGCAAGATCGTCCGGGTGGGTCAGTTGCATCCAATTCCTGGCAGCCAGTTCTTCCCGCGAGTAGCCCAGAATGGTGCACAAATGGTCGTTGAACTGGACCACGTTTTTTGCCGAAGGCGAGATCATCGCGATGCCGATGAACGGCAAATCGAAGAACTGCCGCAGCAGGCGATCCGCCTTGGCCTGGTGCGCCAGCAATGCCAGTCCGTGCAAATGGCGCTGCTGACGCCATAGCAGCACTATCGCCGTACTCACGGCAATAACCGCAGCAAGGGCAATCAGGCTGATCCAGAACACCAATGTGTACAGCGGCTCCAGCACTTCGGCACGGTCGATCTTGGCCACCAGATGCCAATCGGTGCCGGCCACCGGGCGATGCGCCGCCAGCACCGCCGTGCCGCGATAATCCCGGCCTTGCATCGTGCCCGGCCCGGCCTGACCGACGAAGACGGCGGCCGGCAATTCTGATTCCGTCAGCGGCCGCTGCAGGATCGGCGTCGCGCTCCAGGCATGGCGCAAGGTGTTCAGATAGGTTGCAGCATCGCCATCGCGCCGCACCAGCATGGTTTCGCCGCTGGCGCTATTTTCAGTCCAACGCCGGATCAGCGGGAACAAAAAGCGCTCCGGCGCCACCCGCAACACCACTGCCGCCACCACCGGTCCAGCTTGCGAACCCGGTTCCGCTATCGGCACCACCCAGTCCAGTTGCATGCGCCCGGCCTGGTCCAGATACAGGTTGCTGCGCTGCACCTGCCGGCTGGCCAGTGGCTGGCGCAGCAATGCCTGCAACTCGGGCGACAGCGTGCTGCGGTCGCCCAGCGCAGCCAGCAGGGTTCCTCCGGAATCCAGCAGCAGGATGCTGTCATAGCCATACGCAGCACGCAGATTCTCAACCTGCGCCAGCACCGGTTTGAACAGCGCTGCGGGTGCATTCTGCCGCACCAGGCGTCCGATCTGAGCCGCAAACGCTGCGTTGCCCGCCAGCGCTGCGCCATCGTCATGCCGTTCGGCCAGCCAGTTCTCGATCTGTTCCGACTGCAGCAAGGCCAGCGATGCCAGATTGCCGTATGCCTTGCGTTCCAACTGCGGGCCATACAGCTTGACGACCGCCAGGCCAAGCAGCGGCACCACCAGCAGCAGCGCAATGAAAAGCGGCAACAACCTGTTTGCAGCGGGCAGCCAGGGACTATTGCGCAGCAAGGAGGCGGGAGCCGGCGCCCGCCGCAGCTTCAGCAACAGATACAGCAAGCCGCTGGTAACCAGCACAAACGCCAGCCCCTTGGCCAGTTCAATACGTCCCTGCAACACCGGGTCCGCGACGGTAAAGGTCAGCAACCGGCCGGAGGCCACGATCCATAACGCTGCAATGCCCGCATACAGCAATGCAATGCCGGCAGGGCTCAATTGGTCCGCCAGGGCACGCACCTTAAGTGGCAAAAAATTCTTTGAAAACATATTTTCCATGCCAGTCAAGTGGTCGGCCGGGTGGCGCCGGCAATGGCGATACCGGCGCTGGGGCGATTCCGATCTGTGCAACGCTCTGACCCGGCTGGCGGCCGAACATTGCGAATCGACACCATTATCGAGAATTTACCAAAAATCCCGCCGCACAATGCGAAAACTTCCGGATGAAAATCTCCGGGCAATGACATTGCAACATGAGTATTTTAAAAAAACCATAAATTCATTGCGAAAAATTGGCATTTATCGCGATACTCCAAACAATCAGGCGTTTCTCACAGCTTGCGCACGCTTTCGAAATGCCGCCTGTCGCCCGTAATCGGATCAACGAAAGCAACCGCGCGCGCCAGCAACTGCAGCGGCTGCGTGATGTCGTCGGCCTTGCACGGCAGCACTTGCGGATAAAACGGATCATTGACAATCGGAACCCCGAGCGCGGCCAGATGCACGCGCAACTGGTGCTTGCGGCCGGTAAGGGGTTGCAGTTGATACAGGCTGAGCGCGCCGCGCTGCTCGATCAGATCGATGCGGGTTTCCGAATTCGGCTCGCCCGCCGCTTCCTGCATACGGAAGAACGGCGTGCCGTCGACCATCCGGCTGCGATAGGTAAACGGGAAACTGCGGCCGTTCAGGGTCGGCGCCAGCGCTTCGTACACCTTGTGCACCGCGCGCTGCTGGAACAGCGACTGATAAGCGCCGCGGCTGCCGGCATTGTGCGAAAAGAGAATGACACCGGCGGTTTCGCGGTCGAGCCGGTGGATCGGCGTCAGATCGGGCAACTGCAGCTTTTTCTTCAGGCGCACCAGCAGGGTTTCATGCAGAAAGCGCCCGCCCGGAATCACCGGCAGGAAATGCGGCTTGTCGACCGCCAGGATGTGCGCATCCCGGTGCAGGATCTGCTCCCGGAACGGAATCGGCGTCTCGCCGCTCAGCTCGCGGTAATAGAAGAGGCAAATGCCCGGGCGGTAACTGCTGTCCGGCAGCAGGTGCACGCCATCGCCATCGACTACTTCGCCGCGCGCCATGCGCTCTTGCCAGGTGGTCGCCGCCACATCCGGAAACCGCGCGCACAGGAAATCCAGCATGGACGGCCACGGACCTTTTTGCAGCCACACACGACTGGGCGCGACGCCATCGCGGATCGGCAGAGGGATTTTCACGGCGGGAGATGATCGATCGGCTAAAACTGGAAGTCTCCATTGTAGCGGAGTGCATTTGTCCGGTCCGTAAACGGCAACAGCGCACACCCGCCACGGTGTGCGCTGTTGCCTGCAGTCGACCGGACTGCAGGGATTTACTGCACGGTCAAGGTGTCAGCGTGAAGTTGACCCCAGCCTGGTTGGCTGTCGTAATGTCGACCGACGGCGTGAACTGAGTTGCATAGCCGTTGGCCGACGCCTCCACACGGTACTTTCCGGTGCCCGGCGTGGTATTGGTTTGCGCTGCGAACACGATCGGCAGCGCCGCACTGTAGGGCGCAAACCACGGCGCCGCCACCGGCAGTTGCGACAAACTGTACGCACCGGTTGTCAGGTCCGCGCCCTGGTACCTGATCGTCACCGTCGGGCCGGCTGCGAAGCTCTGCTTGGCTGCGACATAAGCGACCTCGGTCGCGCTGGCCGGATTCAGCAGCGCAGTGCCGCTGATGCTTCCGGCAACGGAACCCTGCAGGCCGATTGGCACCGCGGTGCTGCTGACCTTGACCACGCTGGTGGTATCGGCAACCGGTACTGTGCCGATCACGGCTGCGGCATGGCCGTCGGCGGTGATGACCACGTCATAGTTGCCCGGAGCCAATCGCGCCAGGAAGAACTCACCGTTGGCATTCGGCACTGTGGAGCGCACCACCGTGCCGTTCTGCTGCGCCGAGACCTGCACATGGCTGCCCAGCAAGGCCGGATCGATGAAACCGTCGATGCCGTTCAGGACTGTCGGGATCACGCTGACCACCGGCTTCAAGCCGTAAGCGCCGCTATTGCCCCGCTTCACAATCGATTTGCAGGCATCGAAATCGAGCACCAGATCGACCCGCTGGCCGGGCGCGACGTCGAATGGATGGTTGAGCTTGATGCCGCTCTGGACCGCACTTGGGGTGTCGAGCGCAATTTCATTGGCATTTGCCGGGCTGGTGGTCAAAATGATCGAGTTGGCTTTGCTGGCACCGGTGTTGGCATCCAGCACCAGCCGCAGCTGCGTGTAATGCCCGGCCGCCAGCGGCGTCTGCCCCAGTTCTTCCAGCGCGCCGTTGGTCAGGTCGAGCAGATTGATCTTGCGCGCCGGATTGAGCGTGATGTCGGTCCAACCGGCATCGTTTTCGCCCGCCGTTGCGCTTTGATGCACGCGTATTTTCTGCACCGTGACATTGACCGCGTCATAGCCGCAGGACGGCGCATCGGTCATCGCCACGCTCAGAGTACCGGGCGCAGCGCCGCTGCCGCCCCCTCCGCAGGCCGCGAGTGCCGCAGCTGCCGACACGCTGGCGATCAGGCTGAGTGTTCGTGGTGTTTTTTTCATGACATTTCCTTTGTTTGGCAAACAGTGCGCATGCAGCGCATGGAGAACAGATCGGATGAAGGTACTGCCGCTTTTTGTGACTGATGCGTAACCACGGCTTGAATATAGCGAGAAAGAATCCAGGAGTCCGTGCGCGAACGCACATAACGATCCACTGCCAATATAGATAAAAGGAGAGCTTTTGCGCGGCTTTGTTTCAACTGGAAACATGTTGCTGATTCGCATCAGACGACCGGGCATCGGACATGGGCCGTTCTTCTCTGGCGTTGCGACGCAAGCTGCACCGCCCGCTTTTCATGCCCGGGCAACGGGCGCAACGCCCGCAATCCGGTTTCGGTGGCCGTAATCAGATGCGGTCAGCGCAAAAGCCGGTGCAGCTGCTGCCTTGCCGCGCAATCCGCGAATAATCAGGCTGCGGCAGGCGCCGATGAACGGATCAGGTGATCGAACGCGCCGAGCGCGGCCTTCGAGCCTTCGCCGGCCGCAATCACGATCTGCTTGAATGGCACCGTGGTGGCGTCGCCGGCAGCGAACACGCCGGGCACCGAGGTCTGGCCACGCGCATCGACCTCGATCTCGCCATGCGGTGTCAACGCCACCGTGCCCTTGAGCCACTCGGTATTCGGCACCAGACCGATCTGCACGAAGATGCCTTCCAGTTCGACCTGCTTTTGCTCACCGGAAATCAAATCCTTGTAGGACAGGCCGATGACCTTCTTGCCGTCGCCATGCACTTCGGTGGTCTGGACACTGGTGATCACCGTCACGTTCGGCAGGCTGCCCAGCTTGCGCTGCAGCACCGCATCGGCGCGCAGTTCGGCGCCGAATTCCAGCAATGTGACATGGCTGGCCAGCCCGACCAGGTCGATCGCGGCCTCGACGCCGGAGTTGCCGCCGCCGATCACCGCCACCCGCTTGCCCTTGAACAGCGGGCCGTCGCAGTGCGGGCAGTAGGCCACGCCGCGGTTCAGGTATTCCTGCTCGCCGGGCACGTTGATCTTGCGCCAGCGCGCGCCGGTGGCCAGCACCACCGATCTGGCTTTCAGCACTGCGCCGCTGGCTAGCCGGATTTCGATCAGCTCGCCCGGCACTAATTTTTCGGCGCGCTGCAAATTGATGATATCGACATCGTAGCTGCGCACGTGGCGCTCCAGGTCGGCGGCAAAGCGCGGCCCTTCGGTTTCCGGCACCGAGATGTAATTCTCGATCGCCATCGTGTCCAGCACCTGGCCGCCGAAGCGCTCGGCCACCACGCCGGTGCGGATGCCCTTGCGCGCTGCATACACGGCGGCGGCGGCGCCGGCCGGGCCGCCGCCGACGATCAGCATGTCGTAGGGCGCTCTGGCATTGATTTTTTCCGCTTCGCGGCTGGCCGAACCGGTATCGAGTTTGGCCAGGATTTCTTCCACGCCGAGGCGGCCCTGGCCGAACATCTGCCCGTTAAGGTAAATCGTCGGCACCGCCATCACTTGGCGCTGCTCGACTTCGTGCTGGAACAGTGCGCCGTCGATGACCACCGACCGCACACGCGGGTTCAGCACCGCCATCAGGTTCAGCGATTGCACCACTTCCGGGCAGTTCTGGCAGGTCAGCGAAATAAAGGCCTCGAACTGATAGTCGCCGTCGAGCGCCTTGATCTGCTCGATGACATCGACATCGACCTTGGGCGGATGGCCGCCGGTCTGCAGCAGCGCCAGCACCAGCGAGGTAAATTCATGTCCCATCGGAATGCCGGCGAAGCGGATGCCGACATCGCCGCCGCGGCGATTGATCGAAAACGACGGCTTGCGCTCGGCATCATCGAAACGCTCGATCAAAGTAATCTTGTCCGACAAGGAAACGATTTCCTGCAGCAGCGACTGCATTTCACGCGATGTGTCACCCGTATCGATGGACGCGACCAGCTCGACCGGCTGCGTCACTTTTTCCAGATAGGCTTGCAACTGGGTCTTGAGATTGGTGTCTAGCATGACTGCCTCACATTTCACTACAGGGTTTCGGGAACGGCACCCGAGCGCTGAAAAGCTATCGCAGGCGCTCGGGTTTACAACGATGCCTTGCTTAAATCTTGCCGACCAAGTCCAGCGATGGAGTCAAGGTTGCTGCGCCTGGAGTCCATTTCGCGGGGCACACTTCACCCGGATGGGAAGCGACGTATTGTGCAGCCTGGACTTTACGCAGCAATTCCTTGGCGTCGCGGCCGATGCCGTTGTCATGCACTTCCATTACCTTGATCTGGCCTTCCGGATTGACGACGAAAGTGCCGCGCAGCGCCAGGCCTTCTTCTTCGATCAGCACTTCGAAATTGCGCGACAGCGCCAGTGTCGGGTCGGCCAGCATCGGGTAATTGATCTTGGCGATGGTGTCGGAAGTATCGTGCCATGCCTTGTGCGTGAAGTGGGTGTCGGTCGACACGCTGTAGATTTCTACGCCCAGCTTCTGGAATTCGGCATAGTTGTCAGCCAGATCGCCCAGTTCTGTTGGGCAGACAAAGGTGAAATCGGCTGGATAGAACACGAATACGGACCATTTGCCCTTCAGGTCTTCATTGCTTACAGGTACGAATTTGCCATTGTGGAAAGCGGTTGCCTTGAACGGTTTGATTTCAGTATTGACGAGAGACATGGTGATTTCCTTCACGGGTTAAATGATGAGATTTCATCATAGGTTGATCTGAATTATTTGTAAAATCGATTAATTATATTGTTACGATTTATTAAAGCTATCGAAATGCCACGCGTCCGGCATTCAATCTGAGCCACGGGCAAGCCCGATGGTTTCAATGGTGGCTCAAAACCAAACGGGATTGCAGCGCCGTCACGCGCTGCAATCCCGCACCAGGAAAAATCAAGCCGGCCGGCGACCGTATTACATTGCCCTGTATTGCACCGTCACGGCTTGCGTTGTCTCAATACCATAAGGCGTGGTCAGCACCAGCGTCATGCTGCCGGTCACGGTGCGTGTGCCTGCCGCATTGCAGGCGATGGCACCGCCAGGAGTCACCTGGAGCGCATGCGTGGTTCCACCGGTCAGCGAGCCCTGATACTTGACTGTGTCATTGACCAGCACTCCGCTCGCATTCAGCGGCGCCCGGATGCTCAGCTTGGAACCTTCGGGCATGATGTTGCCGTTCACATCGGCCAGATTGAAAGTGATGGTTTGCGGATCGCAACTGGCCGGCGGGCCGGTGAAATTCAGCGAAAAACCGCCTGAAAACACGGCAAACGAACCGCTCATCGCCACAAATACGTGCCTTGTGACGATGCTGCCATTGAGCTGAACGGAAGCGATGACATCGGCAATGCCCAGCGGCGGTTGCGGATTTTGTCCGGAGAGAGAAACGGAGCAAGAACCATTCTTTGTCGTGCATTTCGCACTATTGTTATCCCCTACAATCGCGCCGCCGTTGGTAGTGAAGGTGACAGCGGTGCCATCGGTAATGGCGGCTCCCTGCAAGTCGCTCAGCCAGACGGTAATTTTTGCGGATTTCCCAGCGACGTTTAAACCTTCAATTGAAAATAGGTCTTGGGATATCGTAATGCCGTTAGGATTCAACGTGGTGTTGGTGACTGTAATCTGGTCGGATACCGCGCTGATGGGCAGTCCGTTCTGGTCCAGAACCGGATTATTGCTTTGATCGACAACGCTTACCCTCACGGCTGCCACAGTAACGGTATTACCGGAATTCACGATGGCAGTAACTTCCCCGTTTAATCCGGAAACACCGTTATCGCTGGCAAATGTCAAATCGGCTGATGCAGGAACGAATGCGAATTTGACTTTCTGGTTGGCGATGGCCTGCCCATTTTTACCAGTCACTTTGAATACCACTTGTGCCGTTTGTACCCGTCCCGTGCCAATCGTCCCCTGCAGAAGAATCGATTTGTCAGCAGGGCTGATCGATACCAGAACGATGCTCGCCGGCGTATCCTGAATGGCGGCACCCACCTTGAAGTTGGCACTGCCGGAAACGGAAATCTTTGTGCCGGGATTCGCCGCATCATCAAAACTGGCGGACGCATTGATGGTCGTTGCCCCCACAGCGGAGGGCGACGCCAATGTAATGGTAACAAGTGCAATACCATCCTTATCCGTCAGGCCGGATGCGGGGTTGATGGTCGCTAATGTGGCGTCGCCGATGGTGAACTGCACTACAGCGCCCGATACCGGCTGCCCGGCGGCATTCGTAACCCGTGCCTTGGCACTCAAAGACCCAGCGCCGGTCAGCAAATTCGCAGGATTACCGCTTTGATCCAGCAAGGAAAGCGTCATAGTGCTTTGGGTCGTGGTCGTACCACCGCCGCTCAAACCTCCGCCGCCACCGCATGCACTCAGATTCTGGGCCGAACATAGCGTCCGCGCTTGTGGTTCATCGCTGCCGCCACCGCATGCAGTCAGTGCCAGCGCCGCAAACAAGGCGCAAACCCTGAAGATATGTATTGCTGTAATTTTCACGATCACCCCTTTGTTCAATTGCGGCGGAAATGACGCCACCGCATCGCCTTTTTTAATCGGGCCACATGAAAACACTGCATTCATGCACGCCCGCTCCCTCTTTTCGCGGCATCAACCTGCTGCTTCAACCTGCATCGCCCTGCTTCACCACTTCTTTCGCCAGCTTTACCGTGCCGATATCGGCGCGAAACAGTGCCATCGTGCTTGTGGCATCTTTTCCCAGTACCAATTGCACGTCGGCGCCGGGGCGCAAATGGTCGTTACCGACCAAGGTCGCAGGTTTGCTCAGGGTGCGACCCAGGCGCAGCGCTGCATCATGAAAGCCGCTGCGGTACTGGATCGTGGTTTCCAGCGTCCGGTAGGGTTTCAGATTGGTCAGATGCGATGTCGGCAAGCCTTGTTGCACCAAGGTGGCGCGCACTTTTCTGGCCAGGCCGGTGATGCCGTTACCGTTGGCGATTTCAAACCGGAACGGAGTGTCGACAGCAAAGACGGCAACAACGCTATCGTTCTCCTGCGGTACAGCAATAACGGGAGCGGCAGCGCTGATGGCGCCATTGGTTTCAGTCAGCAAACCCTTGGTGCTCAAGGTGATCGAACCTAGAACTTTCTGCGCCAGCGAGGCCGGTGCCAACAGGGGGCTGGCAGGTTTAGCCGGGCTGGCTGCCGTCAACGCAGAAGGCGCATAGCGGCTCGCTTCGCTCCACTCTCCGGTGGGCGGGAGAGCGGCTGCCGGCGAGGACGGCGGTTGCAGATCGATACGGGGGGCATTGTTGTGTAGCGCAATCGACGGAGCAATGCTGGCAATACTGCCAGCGGCAGCGGGTGCGGCAACTGCTTCAGGCGGTGCGCCTGCGATGGCGCTGCCGCTGTTCAAATCGGCAGCACGGGCGAAGGCCAGGCGCGATTTTTCAGCATCGCCGCGCTTGCGGTACACCAAACCCAGATTGTTGTAGGCCCTCGGGTTGCGCGGCTCCAGCGCGATTGCGGTCTCGAATGCGGCAATCGCCTTGTCGAAGTTGTTTTGCAGGTAATAGGCGTAACCCAGATTGTTATGCAGGTGCGCCAGTTGCGGCGTGACTTTCAGGATCGTCTCGAATTCGGCAATCGCCTCATTCAGCCGGCCTTGCGCGGAATAGGTGGTGGCCAGCGCATTGCGCGCCTCGATGTCGTCCTTGTGATACTCCAGCGCCCGCCGGTAGGCCTCCGCTGCCTGCGCAAAACGATTCTGGCCCTGATAAAACCGTCCCAGCTGATAAAAATCGCGCGCGCTGCCAGCGGAATCCCTGATCCGCAGCAAGGGCTGCACCTTGAGCTCCGTGGCCGCCGTTGTGGGCGCAACCGCAGGTGCGGAGCAACCCAGCAATACCGGGACGCTGCACACCAGCGGCAGCATGATGCGTACAAGTTTCATGATCGCTCCCCTTTCAAATCATTGACCGCCACCGGTCATGGTCGGCAACAAAACGCGATACATCTGGATCATCGCCGGACCGAGCAATACCAGCATCAAGGCCGGGAAGATGCAGAAAATCAGCGGGAACAGCAGTTTCACAGATATCTTTGCGGCAGTTTCTTCCGCTTTCTGGCGACGCTTGATACGCAAGCCTTCCGCATGCACGCGCAGTGAATCGGCGATGCTGGTACCGAAACGCTCGGCCTGGATCAGCATCGATACCAGCGTCTCGACATCCTCGACACCAGTACGCATGGCCAGATTGCGCAGTGCTTTTTCCTTGCTGTTGCCGGCGCGCAGTTCCAGCGTCACCAGATGCAACTCTTCACTCACAGCCGGCGCACTGCTTGCCATCTCCTGCGCAACACGTGCGATGGCGGCATCGATCGCCAGCCCGGCTTCGATGCAGACCGTCATCAGATCCAGCGCATTCGGGAAATTCTCGAAGATTGCCAGTTGCCGCGCCTGCACCATTTTGCCAAGAACAATGTTTGGCAGGTATAGCCCGATAGCCGACGCCAGCAACAGGTACATCAACATGGTGTTGGTGGTGGGCGTCACATTGAAGATCAGCAGGGCCAGCCAGACCAGCAGCGGCGCCGCAATGGCCAGCAGTGTCTTGGCACCGAAATAAATCATCTGCGCATGTTCGCTGCGAAAACCTGCATTCATGAAGCGCACGCGCAACGCCGAGTTTTCCCAACCTTCATCGGGCACCGACAGCTTGGCAAGCGGGCTGGACAGTTTCGCGATCCTGGCTACCCAATCATTCGCCGGTTTGTTTGATCCGCTGCCGGCATCGGCAGTGAACTGCTGCAGCCGCTGCTGCACCGAAGTCGGCATCAGATACCGCATCATCAAGAATGCGAAACCAAACACCGCTAAAAAAACAACCACCAGAAAAATCATGCTGAGGCTGGACATGATATTTACCCTTTCTGTGCAATCACACCCGGATGCGAATGATTTTCCGCATCCAGAAAATCCCAATCACCATGAACACCGCCATCACGCCGAGCATCCGGGGCCCGACTGGATCGGTCCACAGCACTGTCATGAAACCCGGATTAACGATATTGATTACCGCCGCCAGGCAAAACGGCAACAGGCAAAGAATCCAGGCGGAAAGCCGCCCCTCGGCAGAAAAGGTGCGTATCTGTCTGAACAGCTTGAGCCGCTCGCGCACGATAGCCGCGATATTGCCGAGAATCTCGGTCAGATTGCCGCCGGTTTCGCGCTGAATCTGGACCGCGACCACGAAATAACCGACATCGGTACTGGGGACGCGCGCCGACAGGTTCCTGAGCGCATCCCCGATCGGTATGCCGTAGTTGACCTCGTCGAACATGATGTTGAACTCGGATGCAATCGGATCGGCCATTTCATCGCCGACCATCTTGATCGCCGACGGCAATGCATGGCCGGCGCGCAGCGCGCGGCTCATCAGGTCAAGCGCATCCGGCAACTGTTCTTCTATCTTCCTAAGTCGCTGATGCTTCTTGTGCAGCAAATACAGCATCGGCAAGCCTGCTGCCGCCACCCCCGGCAAGATTGCAATCAGCAGCGACAAATGGAACACCAGCGCCAGCACCGCAGCAACAAAGCCGCAAGCAAACGACATCAGAAGAAATTGCGAAACAGTGATCTTCATGCCGGCTTGCTCAATCAGCTTGTCGAGAATGTGCATTCTCGGCATGCCCGTCAGCAGGCGCTGTATGGCCGGTGTATCGCTCAACAGTCGCTGCTTCAGAATCGACGCCCGCTGCTGGCCGGCATGCGCTCCAGCCGACATCAGTTGCAGGCGGCGTGAAATCCGCTTGGCTTCCGGTCCGCGCGACGAGTTCCATGCGGTATACACGCCTTCCAGCAGCAGCACCACCGCGATGAAGATGGCTAGTCCGAACAATACATAGAGAGTGTCCATGATGGCTCCCGGCTCAGCTCTTGACTTCGTACAGTTTGACCGGATCGAACAGCGTTTCCGGCAACTCGACCCCGTGCACATGCAAGCGTTCGACGAAGCGCGGGCGCACCCCGGTAGCGCAGAAGTGCCCCTGCACCACGCCGGTCGCAGAAACGCCGGTCTGGCGGAATACGAAAATCTCCTGCATCGTGATGACATCGCCTTCCATGCCGGTGATCTCCTGCAAGCTGATCATCTTGCGCTTGCCGTCCGACAGCCGGGCAATCTGCAGCACCACGGTAATGGCCGAACTGATCTGCTGCCGCGCCACCTTGGGCGGCAGATTCATGCCGGACATGCCGATCATGTTCTCCAGCCGGGTGATCGCGTCGCGCGGCGTGTTGGCATGGATGGTCGCCAGCGAGCCTTCGTGGCCGGTATTCATCGCCTGCAGCATGTCGACTGCCTCGGCGCCGCGCACCTCGCCCAGGATGATGCGGTCCGGGCGCATCCGCAACGCATTGCGCACCAGCGCGCGCTGCGTGATCTCGCCCTTGCCTTCGATATTCGGCGGACGGGTTTCCAGCCGCACCACATGCGGCTGCTGGAGTTGCAGCTCGGCCGCATCTTCGATGGTGACGATGCGCTCGGTGGCGCCGATGAAGCCGGACAGGATATTGAGCATGGTGGTCTTGCCGCTGCCGGTACCGCCCGAAATGATCATGTTAATCTTGGCCTTGGCCAGCCCTTCGACCACTTGCGCCATGGCCGGGGTCAGGCTCTGGTATTGCAAAAAATCCGCCATCGTCAGCGGCGTGACGGCAAAGCGACGGATCGACATGATCGGGCCGTCGATCGCCAGCGGCGGAATGATGACGTTCACGCGCGAGCCGTCTGGTAGGCGCGCATCCACCATCGGGCTGGATTCGTCAACCCGCCGCCCCACCCGCGAGACGATCTTATCGATGATCTTCATCAGGTGCGCGTTGTCGTTGAAACAGACATCGGTCATTTCCAGCTTGCCGAAGCGCTCGACATACACCCGTTTGTAGGTATTGACCAGGATGTCCGAAATGGTAGGGTCGGCCATCAACAACTCCAGCGGCCCCAGCCCCAGCATCTCGAACTGGATGTCGCGCACCAGGTTCTTGCGTTCCTGTTCGTTGATAACCACGTTCTCGGCGCGCAACAGCTCTTCGACCAGGTTTTTCAGCTCATCGCGCAACTGTGTCTGCGTCATGCTCTCCATCACCTGCAGATCGATCTGATCGAGCAGCGTCGCATGAATGCGCGCCTTCAGTTCGCGGTAGGTGCGATTGTCGACGCCCTTGGCCGTCTGAGCCGAAAAGCCGAAAGTGCCCGTTGCGCCATTGCTGGTTTCCAGCCGGTCCCGTAAAGACATGATGCTTCTCCCCTGATTCTTACACCGTGATGCGGCCCGATGAAGCCCGTATTGCATTTCCTGAATAACCGTTTAACCTGCTATTGCCAAGCCTGCCGCTGCAACCTCCCCTCTCCCGCAGGCGGGAGAGGGGAGTAATCAAGCGCGCTTGAAAACGCGCGAAATCCAGCTGCTGCCGGCCTGCTCCGGCTCGCGCGCCAGTTGCTCGCTCCATTCGTTCAGTGCCTTGGTGATCGGGCTGCTGCGGGCCAGCCGGGCAACCGGTATGCCCTGGTTCACGGAGGCGGCGGCGGCTTCAAAATGATTCGGAATGGTCCGTTCCACCTTGCATCCAAGCGATTGCTCAAGGTCGCTCAACCCGATATCGCCGCCCTTCTCAAAGCGGTTGACCACCAGGTGCACCTTATCCTTCGGATAATCGAGGGTGCGAAACACATCCAGCAAGCGCTTGCCATCGCGGATAAAGGGCAAGGTGATCTGCAACACCGGAAAAATCATGTCCGCGTTATCAAGCGCCTTGATGGTTTGCGCATCGAGATTGCGGCCCACGTCCAGAATCACGAAGTCGTATTGATTGCGCGCCAGCTTGAGCAAGGTATCGATATGCTCCGGCTTGACCTCCATCCCGTGCGCCGGGTCTTCCGGCGCGGCCAGCACCGACAGATTCAACCCCACGTTCACCATGCTGGACGCCAGCATCGCCGCATCGAGCCGGTGGATGTCGCGTGCCACGTCGGCCAGGGTGGTGGCCGGCTTCTGGTCGGACAAGAACAGCAGCGCATCGCCGAACTGCAAATTGAAATCGAACAGCGCCACCTTCTTGCCGGACTGCGCCGCCAGCGCATAGGCCAGATTGGACGCCAGAAAAGTCGCGCCGCTGCCGCCCTTGCACGAGATGAAGGCCAGCACCTTACCCTTCCTGGTCGGCGCAAACCCCTGCTTGTGGCGGATCCGTTCGACCGCGGCTTTCAGCGCATCCGCACTGGCCGGAAACGGCAGCACCTCGCGCACGCCGGCCCGCATCGCCTGGATCAGGAAATCCGGCGATTGCTGCTCGCACAACACGATGAACGCCATGTTCGGATAGATCTGCCCGAGCCGCTCCAGCGGCTCGAGGTCGGTGCGGCCATCGCACGCGCTATCGACGATCAGCACATCCGGCACCACCTGGCTGACCCGCGACGCCAGTTGCTGCAACGGCCCCTCGATGGTGTCGATATTGGCCGCAAGAATGACGCCCTGAAGATTGCCGACGATTTCATCCAGATGGCGTTTGCTGGGAGAAATCACCGTGATGTGAAAGTCATGCATGGCTGCCACCTTGTCCATTCCTTCTTTATCTACGACGGATAACACGGGCTTGTTCATTTTTTGGCCTGTAGTTGTTGTCATCAACGCAGCATTAGCTGCATATCGAGTTATCGGCGCTGGTCAGGCTCTCGCGCGGCAGCGTCGTGGCAAATGGCGGCAGGCTGAACGTCAACGGCACAAAGGGTATGAAGGTATTGACGCTTTTGGTAACGCTGACGGTAACCGACTGGCAGGTGCTGCTGCTGCAACCCGTGGGCTTGTAATCAACGCTGATATCGCCTGCACTCAATATGCCCAGCATATTGATCATCTTCGTCTTGACTGCGGGTGTATTCACGTCGCATACCACAGCCACCCGTGCGCCCAACCTTGTGGCTTCGGCAGCCGTGTTCATGTAAAACAAAACCCGGCTCATCTCCATGATTCCGAACAGGAGCGTAAAAAAAATGGAGGCAACCAGCGCAAATTCCACGGCAACAGCGCCATGCTCACCACGTCGAAGAGGCAATAAATTCGTATTCATAGTATTTGCCTCATCGTGCTGCTTATGTCGCCAAAAACAAAGCTGGTGGCAGCGCTGCTGGAAAACAGGGCAGCAGGATTGAACGCAAAATTGAATCTGTAACCGGTGATCCTGACCTCGACCAGATTGATAGTGCCGCTGCCGGTCGGCACATTGGCGTAAGCACCACTAGGGCATCCGGCCGAACTGACGGGGTTGCATACCGCCACCATGGCCGTCGTCAGACCAGGAGCAAGCGGTACATCAGATCCGCTGCAAGCGGTCTTGCCATACACGGCCAGGCATTTTGCGTCCGCTAGCGGGTAGTCGGCGTCAGCCGGGTTGTATTGCGACAGCATCCGGGTCGAATCGCGCACCGCCTTGGCGAGCGTGTTGTATTGGTAAAGTGCGCGGCCAAATTCAACCACACCGAATACCAACAGCACCAGCGGTATCAATAACAAGGCCAGTTCCACCGCCGCCGCACCCCGCATTGCATCCGGTTTAGCGGCAAGCAGTTTTCTCGTTCCGCATTTAGATTTGGGCAGGGCGTCCATCATTGCACCAGCACCGGCACTTTGGGACCTGCGCCATCGGGTGGGCCGGGCAGACCAACCGTCGCGCACGGGCTAGACGGATCGTTTGAAGGCCCAAGATATTCCAGATACATCTTGACGCCGGTAACCGGGTCTTCGCCTGGGATCGACCATACCGGATCAGATTTTTTCTGCGGCCCGATCGGGTGCAGCATCAGCATGCAGGCCCAGGAAGCCAGCGGCGCTTGTTTACTGGCATCAAAGGTTGCACAATTAATCACCGGAAACAGATCGATCCGTCGGTTTGCGCCGTTCTTGTGGGTCGCCACTGAGCTGGCAGTGCCTTTGATGTCCAGACCTGTCAGGTCGTCACCCTGATAAGGCGCATAGTTTTTGCGTTGATCCCTGAAGTTGCCATACGCATTATGTGGCGGGCTGGGTAACCAGGATGAAGGCGTATACGAGTAACCGGTGAAATCCGGTACGCCATCCGCAGGCCCCTTGTACCCACCGTGATACAAACCAAAGCGGGTATTCCATGCATCATCGACGCCGTTGTTGTTTCCCGGTTTCAGAAGAATGGGGTCACCCACCGCAGGTAAATTGCAAACCCCGGTTCCGGACAGGATGTCCTTGATCTGGCGGGCGCCCCCCCCCTTGTCGCCGAAATCGATCCAGCGAAACGAGCCCTTGTTAGCGCCATTCGGATCGAGTGCGCCGGCAATCCAGTCGCCCGGATTCAGCGTATCCAGCTTTTCCTTGCACACGGCCACCGGCAACGCGCAATTGGTCTGCGCCGCCACCACCGATGCGACTGCGGTCGCCGCCACGGCCTGCGAACCAATACTAACGCCGGGTAACACATTGAGTACCTGAACGAACCAGTTAGCTATGCTGGTGCGATTCACGGTGCAACGCGCATACTTCATCAATTTTGCCGCCTCCCCTTCGAATTTCGGCTGATACGATCCATTCAGCGTCTGGCTGAACGTCACGCTGCTGTCGGCATTAACAGCCACCGGTTCGCTTTGAAAGATGACCCGATTGAGATTGCCGGTAGTGATCCCCGCTGCTTCGGCAATCGTCAGCTGGGTCGCGCTGGTGCCGGTCAATTCGCGCGCGGCGGCCAGCGCGCAAGCGTCGCTGCTATTTTGCAATTCCGTTTTTGCAACATAAAGCTTGCCCAAATCCAGTGCCAGGCCAACAAACCCGATCAAGACCGCAATTGAGATTGCAACAATGATGGCGATGGCGCCGCGCTGATGCTGTCTGCCGATGAATAAGCGCCTCATGATGACCGTCCTCCCCGATTCGCATTGCTGTCCGAGTTACTGTCCACCGCCGACGCCGATGGTAAATATGTTCGGCTGCGGTGCCGGCTCCTTGAACGATTTCTGGTAGCGGTCGATCGTTTCGCGTGCGGCCCGGCCGTCCATGCCGCTGACCGGATCGGGATTTTGCGACGCATCCGGGTTCAGTACCTGCAGCGCGAACGCGGTTCTGACCGTGTTGCCGAAATTGGCATCCCACTGCGGCGTGGTGGATGCGCAGGCCGATAGCAGGCAGGCGGCGCTGACAGCGAGTAGTTTCAGGCAGAGACGTTGGGCTCCGGCTGCATCATTGTGGAAGGTGCGCATGGCGATCTCCTTATTTCAGTTCGAAGCCAACCGGGCCGGTTTGCGGTGCCTGGCCCTGATCCATTGCCGAGGCCGGCGGTGCTGCAGGCGCTGTCGGTGCGCTGGCGGGCGGTGCTACCCATTGCCCGCCCTCCAGGCGCCCGCCCAGAAGAACGTCGGCGCGGCTGGGGTCGGTGAAGTTATCGGTCGGCAGCGCATAGTTCGGCGTCAGCGGCTTGACCAGATGCGGTGTGATGACGAACAGCAGTTCTGTCTTGTCCTGCTGGAAGTCGGTGCTGCGGAACAGCGCACCCAGCACCGGGACTTCGCCCAGCACCGGCAAGCCCTTGATGTTGGCGGTGACGTTGTTCTTGATCAGGCCGCCGATCGCGAAGCTCTGCCCGTCATTGAGCTGGACCGTGGTAGCGGCGCGGCGGGTGGTGATCAAGGGCAGAATATTGGTACCGGCGATCCCTGTGGCGCTGATGCCGACGCCCTCGCGCGACAGTTCGGACACTTCCGGCGCGACCCGGATATTGATGCGCCCGCCGGCCAGCACGGTCGGCGTAAATTTCAGACCGACCCCGAATTCCTTCTCTTCCAGCGCGATCGTGATGGCACCACTGGCTCCACTTTGCGAAACGGGAATGAAAATTTTGCCGCCCGCCAGAAAACTGCCTTCCTGGCCGCTGATCGCCATCACCGTAGGCTCGGCCAGTATCCGCACCAGGCCGTCGCGTTTTTCGGCTTCCAGCGTGATTTGCGAGCCGTTCGATTTGGTTGCGTCGAGCAAGCCGCCGACGGTGCCGGACAGGAAGTTCGACAGCAGCGTATACGCCCAGCTGCCGCTGGTGGTGCGCAGCGTGGTGCCGACGCCCAGCTTGTCGAGCAGCGACTTCGATACTTCGGCAATCTTGACTTCCAGCATCACCTGCTGCGGCGCCGCCACCGACAGCATGTTGACGATGCGCTCGCCGCCGGCACTACCGCCACCGGCACCGCTTGCTGCCCCCGCGCCGCCCTTGCGCACATAGGCGCTGGCGATCGCCATCACCTGATCGATTGCCATCGCATCGGCCACCATGCCGCTCAGCACCAGCGAATCGGCGGCAGCGCCAATCCTGATATTCTTTTCAGCCGGCATCAGTTGCGACAATTTTGCCTGCACCGCAGCGGTATCGACCCCGACCGCCACCTCCACCATCACGCAGCGCCCTTCCTTGTTCTGGAACATCAGATTGGTCGAACCGACCTTTTGTCCGAACAGGAAATACATATTGCGCGGCGTCGCCGATGTCAGCGGCTCGATCTTCAGCAGTTCGGGGTCGCCGATACTGCGCAGCCAGGCCGGCGACGGCGCATGCAATTGCTGCAGGTCGAGCAAGCCCGATTTGCCCTCCGGCAGATTGACGTTAACGGTAGGGGCAAATTCACCTACGCATACCGGCGTGTAGGCGCTGCGCGGTGCGACGGCGGTTTTGGCTGCTTTGACCTTGCTGCCGGCAGCCGCCGGCTTGCTGGCGCTGCTGAGCACCGCAGTTTCAGCCGCCACCTGCGCCTGCGCCGCAAACGGCAGCATGATAAACACTGCAGTCGCACCCATCATCACCGAAAACCCGGCACGCCGCACCGCCACCGCGACACCTGATGACCTGTTGTTGTTCATGGTATTCCCCCTGTTCCAGCGATTGGCTTATTGTTCTGTTGCCGTAGTGCAGGCCTCCATGCCCGCACTACTTACTTAATAGCACTGGCTGATGCGCCCTGATCCGGTGATGATTTGCTGGCACACCTCGTCTTTCGGCGCGCTTTTAGGAATCGGTTTTCTGACGCTGACTTTTTTCACCACGGCCTTGGCCGGCGCCGTTGCCAACACCACCGCAGGCGCCTCTGCCTGTGTATACAGCAGGGTTTGCTTGGTGGCGCCGTCGGTATCGGCCGGTTTCAGGTCGATCTGGTTGCGCAAGACCAGCGACAACTGGCCGACGCTGCGCGCCAGGTCGAGCTTTTCGGCTTGCTGCGGCGTGACTTCGAGCGTGACCGCGCTGACGACTTTGGGTTTGGTGTCGTTCTGGCTCGATTCCTGCGCCACTGCCAGCACAAGAATCCGCTCCAGCACCAGCTTGGAAATGTTCAAATCCTTGTTGCCACCCGCTTTTTGCGTGTTTTCTTCCTGGGTGCTGACCAGGATATCGACGAAATTTCCCGGCAGGGCGAAGCCGGCAACGCCGATCACGTCATTGACCCGCACCGTCATCGCCCGCTTGCCTTCGGCCACCACCGCCGACAGGCCGCCGGTGGCCCCTATCGGCGCCAGCTTGGCCTCGGTCAGCGGTTCGCCGCGCTGCAGGCTGACCTTGACCACCCGGGTATCGAGCGCCTTGAGGTCGGTAAAGCTGTCTTTCTGCACGCTGCCGGCAGGCCAGTCGGTCAGCTTGACCATGTCCGGCGTCAGGCGGGTGCCGAGGTTGATGTCGACCACGGCCACCGCCACCTTGTTGGTGGTCAGATTGCTCTGCTGCGCGATCCAGCGCGAGGCCAGCACGACCGCCGCAAGCGCCGCCAGGATCGAGATCCCGATCATGAGAATGGCTCTGGTGTTTTTCATGGTTTCCCCCTGCTGATTTGCTTCAAGTAGGACTTCGTAAAATTCCGCCTTCGGTAAGCACCCTCACCCGGCCGCCTCAAACACCCGCTACACCCGCTCCCGCCTGCGGCGAGGGCTTGATCGCCAGCTGCCTGTTGGTCGTGAAATAGTTGTTCCATGCCCAATCCAGCATTTGCGCACTGAGCGCCGGCGGACGGCTTTCATACAGGGCCAAATCCCTGACCTGCCCCAGCAGATCGCGCGGATAGCACGCCAGCAGCGGCCGGCCTTGCTTGTAGTGATATTCGTGCAGCAGGTGCTGCAGCGCATCCTCGATGAACGGGATATCGAATTGGTCGCAGACCTGGCGGAACACCTGGCGGTATTGATCCTCGGACAGCGCGCCGATATGGATCTTGTAGCCGAGCCGGCGCAGGAAGGCTTCGTCCGCCAGTTCGGACGGGTCGATGTTGGACGAAAACACCACGATCACGTCGAACGGGATCTGGAATTTGTAGCCGGTGTGCAGGGTCAGGTAATCGCGGCGGCGGTCCAGCGGCACGATCCAGCGATTCATCAGATCCTGCGGCGACACCAGCTGGCGGCCCAGGTCGTCGATCACGAACAAGCCGTTGTTGGCCTTGACGTGCGGCGGCGCCTGGTAAAAACGGGTGCCGTCATCGAAATCGAGGTCGAGGGTGTCGAGCGTCAGCTCGCCGCCGGAAATCGCAATCGGCCGCTTGCAGGCCAGCCAGCGCGCATCGACCAGATGCTTGCGACCGAGGTTGGCAGCCGCAGCCTTGTGCGGCATCAGTTCATGCACATGCGGGTCATACATCTGGATGACTTCGTTATCGACCGTGATCGCATACGGGATCGCGACGAAATCATGCATCAGCCGGGTCAGGTTCTCGGCGATGAAGGTCTTGCCGGTGCCGGGCTGGCCGTAAATGATCATCGCGCGGCCGGAATTCATTGCGGCGCCCAGCTGATCCAGCACGGTGCTGCGGATGATGAAGCCGTCGAAGCCGGCCGCCATGATTTCCCGGGTGTAGCGCACGTTGCGAATCGACTGGCGCTGGACCTGCGCCGAGTAGGCATCCAGGCTGACCGGCGCCGGGCCCGCGTACTGGCAGCGGCGCATGTAGTCGCCGGCGCGCAGCCGGCCGGTATCGGACAGCTGGAAGAAGGTGCTGGCGCTGTTGTCGCCGCGGCTGGCCAGCTCGCACAGATGCTCGGCGCGCATGAAGTCGAGCACGCTCTCCAGTACGCTGACCGGCAATTTAACGTGGTTGGAAATATCGGCCAGGCTGATGCGGCCGCGCAGGAACATTATCTTGCACAGCAACTCGGTCAGGAACAGGAAATCCAGCCCGGTTTCTTCCACCGTGCGTGGCGATGCCGGCAGCACCCGGCTGGCATCGTCGCCGGCTGCATCCTCGAACAAATTGATGGTCGTCATGCCGCTCCCCTGGTATATGGTTTTTCAGCCGCGGGTACTCCGTCCGGCCGAACCACTTGATTTATTGAATCGTTACCTTGCATCAACCTTGTTGCTACTGTGTATCGCTACCCCTGTTGCGACTTTGTGCCGCATCAAAAGAATTTCAAAAATTGCATCTGTCCGGCGCGCTCCAGCGCGATGTAAGTGAACGTTCCGAGCGCGATCGCCACCGCATACGGCAGCTTGCCTGCCGTGACCGGCGCCGCATCGACGGTCGGCAACTGGCGCAGCACCGTGCCCTTGATGAAACTGACCATCAACATCGTGCGCAGGTTGCCCAGCAACAGACGCACGCTGCCGTTGCGCACTACCACCAGCAAGGTCAGCAGGCCGCCGACGATGAAGGTCATCAAAATGGTGCCGACGATCGCGTTCGGCCCCAGGAATGCACCAATCATCGCCATCAGCTTCACGTCGCCGGCCGCCATCGCGCGCAGCGCATACATCGGCAACAGGATGCAAAAGCCCAGACCCAGGCCGGCCAGCGCCTTCCAGGGGCCGAGCGCGCCCGGCAGCGAACTGATGAAGCCGTACCCTTGCGGCAGCACACTGTTCAACAGTAATCCCAGCCCGGCACCCCAGAACACCAGCCGGTTCGGGATCCGATGGCTTTTGACATCGCTCCACAATGCAGCCAGCACCAAAACAAACAGAGGGCTAACGGCAACAGCTGCAATCAGGGCGGGTGACAAATTATTCATGATGATGTTGTTTATATATGTGCTATCGAAATGGGCTAACCCGTTTTCCTGCACTCATTTTTGGCGCAGGAAGGCAATATGACGACTAGCAAGTCGGAGGAGCCCACGTGCCCCCGGCGAGCACCGCAGCAACGTTCGTGAAGAGACCATTGATGCAGGTCCCTACTTGTGTTGCGCCGGCAATGATTGCGATTGCGATCAATGCCGCCAGCAGTCCATATTCAATGGCGACAGCGCCTTCCTCATCCCGCATAAAATTTTTGATGGCATTCATGGCAAACTCCCTCTGTGAAGCCGGGCGCGCCCGGCAGCGAACTGATAAAGTCATATCCCTGCAGCAACATCCTATTCAGGAGCAATCCCGGCCCCGCTCCGCACAACACCAACCGGTCAGGGATGCGATGGCTTCTCACGCCGCGCCAAGCAATAACGACATCTAGGGTCTAATGGCAATTGGCTGGCACGTTCACCTGCGCCCATCACGGGCGCAGGAAGGTCAATACGATTAGGTGCAAGTCGGAGCAGCCCATGGCTGACCCTTGAGAACGTTGGCGATACTCACGAACGTATTATTGAGACAATGTCCCACTGTTGTTGCGCCGGCGATGATTGCAATCGCTATCAGCGCCGCCAGCAGCGCATATTCAATCGCTACAGCACCTTCTTCATCCTGCATAAAATTTTTGATGGCATTCATGGCAAACTCCTTTTTTGATTAAAAAGATGAATCACGCGAGATTTGTGTTTCTAGTCATGACCACTGTGTTTGCAGGATCCAGCTTGATCACAGGAACCGGGTCAAGATTCCGGTCGCACTGTTTTCACCTCCCCGCGAAACCAGTATTTCATCTCAAAAACGTTGCCTATTGATTAACATCAAAGGAATGCAAAACATGACGTATTTACAACAAAACACCCGGCCCGCAGCGCCGGAGCCAAGTCATTTTTCCCAACTAAACTGAATTATCTAGGGTATATGCAAAAACAATCGTTTTAAGCACGATTTAGCTGCGAACAAAAAAATATACAGGTGCATGTATATTTTTAAGCGCAACAGTTGCCGCGAACGAACTTGCTGCATAAGTTTTGACGAAAATCAACTGCCGCGACAGGTCGAATACGCCCACGGCGACGGCAGCAGCGGTATGCGGTAGTTCCGGCCGAGGCCGGCGATGCCGAAAACGATGCCGGCGCGGTCGATGCATTTCGACTCCGGCCAGGTCACGCCGTGCAAATCGAAATCATCGCCGGCGAAAAACGCCCGTCCGTAGCGGCCGGCGCACCGATGCCGGGTGCCGCTGCGTCCGCTGCCGCCTGTTGCGTCTCCCAGGCCCGCAGCGCCGCATAATAGGTATCCCAGACGCACGGATCGCAGCCGCTTTCGCAGCAGGTGCCGTCGGCCGGCGGAGTTGGTTTGTCCATGATGGTGAATCGGATGAGGAGCAGCCGCCATGTTAACGCAAATCGCAACGGCCTGAAGCGGCTCCCGCCGCGGTTCCGGGCTGCAACATATACAGAGCCCCCGTATATTTTATGATGGCAATAAAATCATGCGATGAATGCACGGGTTTCAGTCATACTCCAATCTTCTGCTGCAATGCTGCGGCATCAACCTAGCAAGGAAAAACCGCCGATGAGCCCCGAAGCACGGATGATCGAAATCGAGATCAAGGTCGCCCGCCAGGAAGACTTGCTCGAAGAATTGAATACGCTGGTGTATCGCCAGCAGCAAAAAATAGACCGGCTGGAAACCCTGTGCGCAGCGCTGGCGCGGCTGGTCAAGGAACCGGCCGGCGACCAGGACGGCAACGGCGCCAACGAACGGCCGCCGCATTATTAGGCGCGGCCGTCGCGGAAACCGGCGCTGCGGTACAATCCGACCGATATGAACGCACTTGCCATCACCCCCAACCTCGCCCCGACCAACCTGTTTTCCACCGTGCCGAAACGGTCGGAACGGGCCGCCGCCGCGCCCTTTCTGCCGATGTCGCGCGCCGAGATGGAGCAGCTCGGCTGGGATGCCTGCGATGTGATCCTGATTACCGGCGACGCCTATATCGACCATCCGAGCTTCGGCATGGCGCTGATCGGCCGCCTGCTGGAGGCCCAGGGCTTCCGGGTCGGCATCATCAGCCAGCCGGACTGGCACTCGGCCGACGCGTTCCGCGCGCTCGGCAAACCGAAGCTGTATTTCGGCATCACCGCCGGCAACATGGATTCGATGATCAACCGCTACACCGCCGACCGCAAGATCCGCTCCGAGGACGCCTACACCGCGAACGCCGAACCGAACAAGCGGCCAGACCGCGCAGTAGTGGTGTATGCGCAGCGCGCCCGCGAAGCATATGCGGATACAACGATCGTTATCGGGAGTATCGAGGCCAGCCTGCGCCGCATCGCGCATTACGATTACTGGACCGACAAGGTCAAGCGCTCGGTGCTGCCGGATTCGAAGGCCGATATCCTGCTGTTCGGCAATGCCGAACGGGCGCTGGTCGACCTGACGCACCGGCTGGCGGCCGGCGAGCCGATCAAGGCGATCCGCAACCTGCGCGGCACCGCCTTCATGGTGCCGCGCGGCTGGCTGCCTGCCGACGACTGGAGCGCAACCGATTCGACCCGGATCGACACCCCGGGCCGGGCCGAAGCGCCGCTCAATCCGTACGGCAGCACCGAGGACAAGACCGGCTGCGCCAGCGCGGCATCCGGCGCACCGGCGGCAGCGGTCGAAAAGCCGATCCTGATCCTGAGCCGCGAACAGCGCCAGGCCGCGCAGAAGGAGCAGCGCAGCAAGAGCGTGATCCGGCTGCCGTCGTTCGAGCAGGTCAGCGCCGATCCGGTGCTGTACGCGCACGCATCGCGCATCCTGCACCTGGAATCGAACCCCGGCAACGCGCGGGCGCTGGTGCAGGGCCACGGCGAGCGCGATGTCTGGCTCAATCCGCAACCGCTGCCGCTGGCGATGGACGAGATGGACGGCGTCTACGGCCTGCCGTATGCGCGCGGCCCGCACCCGAGCTACGGCAATGCGCGCATCCCGGCCTGGGAAATGATCCGGTTCTCGATCAACATCATGCGCGGCTGCTTCGGCGGCTGCACTTTCTGCTCGATCACCGAGCACGAGGGCCGCATCGTCCAGAGCCGCTCCGAGCCGTCGATTCTGCGCGAGATCGAGGAGATCCGCGACAAGACCAAGGGCTTCACCGGCACCATTTCCGACCTCGGCGGCCCGACCGCCAACATGTACCGGCTGGCCTGCAAGGACAAGAGCATCGAGGAAACCTGCCGCCGCCTATCCTGCGTGTACCCGGTCATCTGCAGCAACCTCGGCACCGACCACAGCAAGCTGATCTCGGTCTACCGCAAAGCGCGCGAGATCCGCGGCGTCAAGAAGGTGCTGATCAGCTCCGGCCTGCGCTACGACCTGGCGGTGCGTTCGCCCGAATACGTGAAAGAACTGGTTTCTTTCCATGTCGGCGGCCTTCTCAAAATTGCGCCCGAGCATACCGAACAGAACACGCTGTCGAAGATGATGAAGCCGGGCATCGGCAACTACGACACCTTCAAGGAAATGTTCGACCGTTTCTCGAAGGAAGCCGGCAAGAAGCAATACCTGATCCCGTACTTCATCGCCGCCCACCCCGGCTCGACCGATGAAGACATGATGCATCTGGCGCTGTGGCTGAAAAAAAACGATTTCAAGCTGGATCAGGTGCAAACCTTCATGCCGACCCCGATGGCGATGGCGACCACCATGTACCACACCCGCAAGAACCCGCTGCACAAGGTGGATGCGGATTCGGAACTGGTGGAAACCGCGCGCAGCGGCCAGGTGCGCAAGCTGCACAAGGCTTTTCTGCGCTACCACGACCCGGCCAACTGGCCGATCCTGCACGAAGGCCTGAAGCGCATGGGACGCGCCGACCTGATCGGCAATAGTTCGCGTCATCTGATCCCGGCCTGGAGCGCCGCCGAAGACGGCGGCCCGGGCGCGGCCAAGCGCAGCGCCGGCAAGGTGGTCAGCCAGGCCACCAGCCGCGCGGTCGACAAGGCCGCGCTGAAGGGCAAGCCGGCACCGGCCAGATCGGCCGCCGGCCACGCCCCACGCAAGAATCCCAGCAGCATCGGCAACGTGCAGCGCAACACCCAGCGCAGCGGGCGCAAGTAAAATCGTCAGGCAAAAACATGAGCACGCCGCAATCGAACAATCCGCTGCAAGGCGTTACGCTGGAAGCGCTGCTGACCGCGCTGGTATCTGAGTACGGCTGGGACGGCCTGGCGCGGATGGTCGATGTGCGCTGCTTCAAGAGCGAGCCCAGCATCAAATCCAGCCTGACCTTCCTGCGCAAGACGCCGTGGGCCAGGAGCCGGGTCGAACAGATTTACGTGAGCCTCAGGCAGCAACCATAAAACGAAGGAATGCACGATGGCAGGTCAACCGGAAGTCACCAACATGGCATTGTTCTGCGATTTCGAGAACGTGGCGCTGGGCGTGCGCGATGCCAAATTCCCGCAGTTCGATATCCGCATGGTGCTGGAACGCCTGCTGCTGAAAGGCAGCATCGTGGTCAAGAAGGCCTACTGCGACTGGGACCGCTACAAGGAATTCAAGGGCGCAATGCACGAAGCGGCGTTCGAGCTGATCGAAATCCCGCACGTGCGCCAGTCCGGCAAGAATTCGGCCGACATCCGTATGGTGGTCGATGCGCTCGACCTGTGCTACACCAAGGCGCACGTGGACGCGTTCGTGATCATCAGCGGCGATTCGGATTTTTCGCCGCTGGTGTCGAAGCTGCGCGAAAACAACAAGTACGTGATCGGCATCGGCGTCAAGAGTTCGACTTCCGACCTGCTGTCGGCCAATTGCGACGAATTCATCTTTTACGACGACCTGGTGCGCGACGCCAGGCCGAAGCGCAAACCGGCCGAGAAGAAGGCGCCGGCCAAGGCCGCCGGCAACGACAAGGCCAAGCCGGCGCCGATCAAGCAGGAAGACGACAAACGGCAGGAAGCGCTCGATTTCATCGTCGAAACCATCGAAGCGCTGATCGCCGAGCGCGGCGAGGAAGAAAAACTGTGGGGCTCGATGGTCAAGCAGACCATGAAGCGGCGCAAGCCCGGCTTCACCGAATCGGCCTACGGCTACCGCTCGTTCCGCGAACTGGTCGAAGACGCGCAAAAGCAGCACCTGCTGAGCATGGTACGCGACGAGAAATCCGGCCAGTACACGATCCGCCTGCCGGCGCTGGAAGACTGATGCCCAATAAGCGCAATTGAATCCAGCCGCCCCCCCTTTTCATTTTTTCCGATACCACGCATGCCAAGCAAAGATTACCAACGCCCCGCCACGCTCTACCTGTACGGGCCCAAAGCCGTGCTGCAAAACTGCCTGACCCTGGGCGAATTCCGCCTGCAGCCGGCCACCGACCAGAATCCCGGCGCGCTGGCGCACGCACCGGGCATCCGGCTCAATTCAGCCATGGCGCCCAACTTCCTGACCCTCGGCTTCGCCCCGGTCTGGGATGAAAGCCTGTTCAATGCCGGCAGCGATGCCTGCCTGGTGATACACAACACCGAAGCATTCGGCGAGCGCCTGCACCGCGCAGTCGGACGCGCGCTGCCGAACTGGGCCGGCATCGACGGCGCGGTCAGCTACGGCAAGCGCAGCCCGCTGGGCGCCATCTTCACCCGCCCGGCCGCGCAAGCGGCGCAGCAATCATGGCAGTTCGCCTGGCGCCCGATGCAGCCGACCATCACGCTCAACCCGATCACCGTCAAGCTGGGCAGCATCGAAGAGTTCGCCGAGATCCGCACCCGCGGCGCACGCTAACCGGCCATTGTTTGCGCGCCCGCAAGCCCCGGCGCGATGGCAGCGGCTATCTTGAGAACATGTTTGCCCGGCTTCTGATGACGCTCTGAAACATCAAAAATAAGGCAGGGTATCGGCAAAAAATCAGTGCTATCGATTGTTTTCATTGCCGCCGCAAGAATACCAATAGCAGTATTAAATTTCGGCAGAGCGTCTCAGGCGGTCGTCTGGGGCAGGACCGGACATTGCGGAAGAATGTTAAAAAATGAAACATTCCGTCCGGCATCTGATCCTGCATGCAAGAATGAACATTCTCATTAAAAAAGGGGTCGTCATGCGCACACAATTCACTCTCTCGGCATTAATAGCCGCCCTGGCATTGACTGGCTGCGCCAACATGCCCGAAATGTCGAACACCCAGCGCGGCACCGCGACCGGCGCCGGCGTCGGCGCATTGGCCGGGGCGGTGATCGGCGCTGCCACCGGCGGCGGCGGCGGGCGGCGCACCGCTACCGGCGCAGTCCTTGGCGGCCTGGCCGGCGCTGCCGCCGGCAACATCTGGTCGAACCGGATGGAAAACCAGAAGAAGGCA
The DNA here is from genome assembly GCF_000622895.1 of Herminiimonas sp. CN. Taxonomy (GTDB): domain Bacteria; phylum Pseudomonadota; class Gammaproteobacteria; order Burkholderiales; family Burkholderiaceae_D; genus AVCC01. The sequence goes on along the minus strand of NZ_AVCC01000003.1, from coordinate 479 downwards.
ATGGAACAAGCCACCGCCGGCACCGGCGTGCAGGTCAGCCAGACCGCCGACAACCAGTTGAAACTCGACATCCCGAGCGACATCTCCTTCAATACCGGCAAATCCGATATTGCGCCGAACTTCCGCCCGATACTCGATCGCTTCGCCGCCAGCCTGAATGAAAATCGCGCCACCACGGTGACCATCATCGGCCACACCGATAGCACCGGCTCCGACGCCGTCAACATGCCGCTGTCGCGCGACCGTGCAGCGCACACGCGCGACTACCTGGTAGCCCGCGGCGTTGCCGCCAACCGCTTTACCGTCGATGGCCGCGGCTCGCATGAACCGCTGACAGCCAACGACAGCGCCGCCAACCGGGCAAGAAACCGCCGGGTCGAAATCTTCGTTGCGGAGCCGGCAACAAACTAACGGCAAGCCAAAAGCAGGTAGTAACGCAAGCGAGAAGCAATAAAAAAAGGCCGCGTTTAACGCGGCCT
>NZ_AVCC01000002.1 GCF_000622895.1 Herminiimonas sp. CN | reverse complement strand
CCTGCTCCCAATCGCCCTGATCGACGCTGCGCTCGGCTACCGCAAACAGTTCATCGCACCGTTTATGATCAGTGCCCAAGTAATCGCTAATCGTTTTCATGACACGCACCCAAATGGACGATGGAACATTCTCACATCAAGCCCCACACCACATCATTGATCTACATTAAGGAATCACAGGGCAATGGTAGTTTAAAGTGGCAGGATAAATACAGAATTCCTCCGTTGCATCACCGCTCTGCCGCGCATCTTGCCTAACATAAACCAGGTGTATTTTGCAAATCGCCTTTAAATCATGTGCAAATCACATCGGTTTTAATGATACTCCCAGAAATTAATTTACATTGGAAGCTGTCAGGATAGACGAAACACGTCGAGTGCGGCCACCGGTGTCAGTGCGATGGAATTGTCATTCTAGTTTTAAGCGGTTACGGCGAGAACAGTCCGCCTTGCCGGGCATCGGTCTTTACGAAGCAGCCGTGCCAGCTCACATCATTCGTTCGGACCGGCGACAACAAGGAACATTGTGCTGCAGATTGCATTACCGTCACTAAAACTCAAAGATAAGCTGCTGTTGCCGATCGTCCAGGGAGGCATGGGTGTCGGCATCTCGGCGCACAGATTAGCCGGTACCGTAGCAAAATTCGGAGCAGTCGGCACTATCTCCAGCGTAGATCTGCGCCGCCACCACCCGGACTTGATGGCGCAAACACACCGTTCGCGCGACAAGGAATTGATCGATAGCATCAATCTGATTGCGCTGGATCGCGAAATCAAGGCGGCGCGCGCACTGGCCGGCAGCTGCGGCATGCTCGCCGTCAACGTCATGCGTGCGGTGTCAGAATATGCATCCTCAGTTCGCCAGGCATGCGCCAGCGGCATCGATGCAATCGTAGTTGGCGCTGGTTTGCCGCTGGATTTGCCGGAACTGACCGCCAATTATCCGAAAGTTGCGCTGATTCCGATTCTGTCCGACGTGCGCGGCATCGCGTTGATATTGAAAAAATGGATGCGCAAAAACCGTTTGCCCGACGCCATCGTGATTGAAAATCCGCGTTATGCAGGCGGACATCTGGGCGCGGCAAATCCGGAAGATGTATCCGATCCGCATTTCGCATTCCCTACCGTGCTTGAAGGCACGCTGGAGCTATTCAAGCAGCTTGGCCTTGAACGCGAACGGATTCCGCTGATTGCCGCCGGCGGCATCAATAGCCACCAGGAAGTACGCGAACTATTCGCGCTGGGCGCGAGTGCGATCCAGCTCGGCACGCCATTTGCGGTAACAGCAGAAGGCGACGCCCATCCCAACTTCAAAAAGGTCCTGGTAGAAGCCAGGCCGGAAGATATCGTGACCTTCATCAGCAACACCGGATTACCGGCGCGCGCGGTACGCACACCGTGGCTCGCGAACTATCTGGACAAGGAAGCCAAGCTGAAGAACATCGCCAAGGCCAAACCCTGCACGGTGGGCTTCGATTGCCTGCTCCAATGCGGCTGGCGCGACGGCATTGCCAAGGCGGGCCAGTTCTGCATCGACACCCAGCTCGCTTTCGCCATGAACGGCGACATCAAACGCGGCCTGTTTTTCCGTGGATCCGAGGAATTGCCATTCGGCAATGCGATCAGGTCGGTACGGGAATTGATTCAATACATGCTGACAGGCCACAGCCCGATCGAACCGCAGAGACAATCGCTGGAACAGCATCTGCTGCCGATATGATAAAAGGTAACGGATGACCGACTTACTGCAAACCCTCAAACCGGACGATTCAGCATGACTCGAATCGTGCCGTCACTATGCATTCACCGCCACTGATAATTTAACCATGACGAATACACCCGTTGATATCTTGTCCGAAACCGAAGCGGCGACCGCTGCCCTGGAAAAAATGGAATTGGTTTGCCCTGCCGGCAGTCTGCCGGCGCTGAAAGCCGCAGTCGACCACGGCGCCGATTGCGTCTACCTGGGGTTTCGCGATACCACCAATGCGCGCAACTTTGCCGGCCTGAATTTCGACGATGCCGCCATCGCCACCGGCATACGCTACGCCCATGAGCGTGGCTGCAAGGTGTTGCTGGCCCTGAATACCTATCCGCAGGCTTCGGGTTGGCAGCAATGGCGCACTGCGATTGACCGCGCCGCCGATGCCGGAGTGGATGCGGTGATTCTGGCCGATCCGGGATTGATGCAATACGCGGTCAAGCATCATCCGAATCTGCGGCTGCATCTCTCGGTGCAGGGCTCGGCCACCAATTTTGAAGCGATCAATTTTTATCACCAGCACTTCGGCATCGCACGCGCGGTGCTGCCGCGGGTGCTGTCGCTGGCGCAAGTGGAACAGGTCAGCAAGAAAACCCCGGTCGAAATCGAAGTGTTCGGTTTCGGCAGCCTATGCGTGATGGTGGAAGGCCGTTGCGCGCTGTCGTCTTATGTCACCGGCGAAGCACCGAACACGCACGGCGTGTGTTCGCCGGCCAAGTCGGTGCGCTGGCAACAAACGCCACAGGGACTGGAATCGCGCCTGAATGGCGTTCTTATTGACCGCTACGCCGATGGCGAAAACGCCGGCTATCCGACCTTGTGCAAGGGCCGCTTCGATGTCCGCGATGAGAACTATTATGCGATTGAAGAACCAACCAGCCTGAACACGCTGGAATTATTGCCGCAATTGATGCGCATGGGCGTAAGCGCGATCAAGATCGAAGGGCGCCAACGCAGCCCTGCCTATACTGCACAAGTCACCAAGGTCTGGCGCGAAGCGATCGACAGCTGCCGCGAAAACCTGCACCGCTATTCGGTCAAGCCGGCCTGGATGACGGACCTGGACAAGGTGGCCGAAGGGCAGCAACACACCTTGGGGGCGTACCACCGCCCATGGAAATAACTGCACAAACAAGCGCACAACAGGAGAATGCATTTTGAAACTCGCTTTAGGTCCGATACTGTATTACTGGCCTCGCGATGCGGTATTCAAGTTCTATGAAACCATCGCCAATTCCGCCGTCGATATCGTCTATCTGGGGGAAGTGGTGTGCTCGCGCCGCCACGAATTACGCCTGTCGGATTGGCTCACCATTGCCGAAAGCCTGCGCGCTGCCGGCAAGGAAGTGGTGTTGTCAACGCTGGTACTGATCGAGTCCGGCTCCGACACCGCCACCCTGCGCAAGATTACCGAAAACGGCAGCTTCACGGTCGAGGCCAACGACATGGGTGCGGTTCATTGCCTGACCGCCCAAACGCCCTTCGTTGCCGGGCAACACCTGAATTTATACAACGCCCCGTCGCTGGAACTGGTGGCCGGCCTGGGCGCCAAACGTTGGGTGATGCCGCTTGAAATGAACCGCGATGACCTGGCGCAGATGCAGGCCGGCCGGCCGGCCGGGCTGGAAACCGAAGTCTTCGCTTACGGCCGGATGCCGCTGGCATTCTCGGCGCGCTGCTTTACCGCGCGCCACCACAATCTGCCGAAAGACAATTGCCAGTTCGTCTGCATGAATTATGCAGACGGGTTGATGCTGCAAACCCGTGAAAGCAAGGATTTCCTGGTGCTCAACGGCATCCAGACCCAATCCGCGCTGGTCTACAATCTGATCAATGAACTCGCTCAGATGCGGGATCTGGGCGTGGATGTGGTACGGATCAGTCCACAGTCGCAGCACACCGGGGAAATCATCAATTTGTTCCATACTGTGCTCGCGCAGCAGGCATCCGCAGCCGATGCGATGGAATCAATGCGTGCCATAATGCCGGACCAACCCTGCAATGGCTACTGGTACGGAAAACCGGGCCTGGAGCAACTGGTTGCGTGATGCCGGATGAATGAACCAATGGGCTCTGCCCGAAATCACAGCCGGATGCACCGATGCGTGCGCAGCAGATTTCGAGAGGAATACCATGTATTACGGTGAGAGATTCAACAGCATCAGCCATCTGGCCGGGGCAATCCTGGCCGCGATCGGCACGACATTCCTGATTGTGCTGGCCGCGCGCCTGGGCGACCCGTGGAAGGTCGTCAGTTTCAGCATTTATGGCGCGATGCTACTGACGCTGTATATCGGCTCCACCCTGTACCACAGCGTGCGCGGGACGGCCAAGGATGTACTGCGCAAGCTCGACCATTGCGCGATTTACCTGCTGATTGCCGGCAGTTACACCCCTTTTGTGCTGGTGACGCTGCGCGGCCCTTGGGGCTGGTCCCTGTTCGGCGTAGTATGGGGCCTGGCCTTGCTGGGGATTGCGCAGGAAATCTGGTTCGCCAAAGGGGCGCGTCTGCTGTCGCTGGCAATTTACGTCTTGATGGGATGGCTGGCGCTGGTTGCGATCGCGCCGCTGGTATCGGCGCTGACACCGGCAGGATTTGCCTGGCTGGCGGCGGGCGGGTTGCTGTACACAATAGGCATCATCTTTTACGTGCGCGATGAAAAAATGCGCCACGGGCATGGCATCTGGCACCTGTTTGTGCTGTGTGGCAGCGCCTGCCATTATTTTGCCGTATTGCTCTACGTAGTATAAATCGAGGGAATATTCATGAATCAAAGCCGTTATGTGATACCAAAACCAGTCGGAAAATTGCTGTCGCTGTTGCCAGCTTACCCTGGCTCGCTACTATTCGTCACGGCGCTGAACATGGCGTTGCTGAAGAACCTGCCGGCCGATGTGCGCGCCTCGCTGGCCGACAAGAAATTGCGCATCACCGTCAACGATGCGCACTTGTCGTTCGACTTCAAATGGATGCAGAAAAGCTTTACCGCCTGCCGCAACATGGGCGAAGCCGATCTGACAATCAGCGCCAGCGCGCACGATTTCCTGTTGCTGGCACAACGCCAGGAAGATCCCGACACGCTGTTCTTCAGCCGCCGGCTGTCGATGGAAGGCGACACCGAACTGGGCTTGCTGGTGAAAAACACCATCGATGCGATCGAGCTGCCGGTTTTTCATCTGGGGCAAATCTCGCCCGAAAGCGTGCTGGCGCGCATGAAGGCAAAACTGAAAGTGTAGCAACAGCAGTGAAGGTTTTTAGAATGCCGGAAGCAGGGGTTTTCTCATGAGTACGAAGGATGCCGCGAAAAAGGCAGATCTACCGCTGGTTTACTCCTGCTCCGGCTGTTCGAGCGCAGCGCAACTGGCCAACCACGTCGCCTTGCAGCTCGACCGGCGCGGCGTGGCCGAAATGTCCTGCATCGCCGGCATCGGCGGCGACGTGCCGTATCTGCTGAAAATTGCACAATCGGGACGGCGCATCATCGCGCTCGACGGCTGCGCGCTGGCCTGCGCCAAAAATTGTCTGTCGCGGCACGACATTGCGCCGGACAGTTATCACCAACTGCAGCAATACGGCGTCAAGAAACGCCTGCATGAAGACTTCGATCCGCAGCAGGCCGAAGACGTGATCGCCCGCGTGACGGCCGACCTGAAGCCGCAACCCTAACTACGTCGCACGCTAAAGTGCGGAAACAGTTGCGCCACCTGGCGCAACAGCGTTTCACCCGGATATCCGGCCATTGCAGCCGCAGCCAGCGCATCGTCCTGACTGCCCTGCGCACGAAACACCTGCAACACATACTTCTGCGCGCCCATCTGCGCCAGGCTCTGCGCCAGCGCCAGCACCTCGGCCTCCGGCAGCAGGACCGGGTGGATGGTGGTGCGAAACTCGTAATCGACGCCGCTGGCCAGAATCGCTTCGGCCGCAGCCTGCGCCTGACTGCCGCTGCCGGCAATCTGCGTGATCCGGTCGTACTGGGCAAACGCTGCCTTGATATCGAGCCCGACCCAGTCCAGCAGCGGCAGTATCTCCACCAGCCGTTTCGGATAGGTGCCGGCAGTGTGCAAGCCGACCTCGAACCCCAGTGCGCGCACAGCGCCGATGGCGTCAGTTAGCGCGGCATCGATGGTCGGCTCGCCGCCGCTAAACACCACCGCATCGATCAGTCCGATGCGCCGCCGCAGCCAATCCAGCACCTGCGGCCATGGGACCGGGCTGTTCGCCAGGCGCGGCTGCAAATGCGGGTTATGGCAATAGCCGCAGCGCCACGGGCAGCCTTGCACAAAAATCACCGCTGCCAGTTTGCCCGGATAATCGGTGGCAGTGAACGGCGTTATGCCGCCCACTTTCAACGACCGTTCAGTGGGCAAGCCGGGCGCAGTCTTCATTGAAATAGGTGCGTTCATGGAACTCCCCTTTTTTACCGATGTTGAAGGACGACACCGGGCGGTGGTAGCCCATCACGCGAGTCCAGATTTCACAAGGCTGGCGTTCTGCATCGGTGAGGGTGATTGTTTGGCTGGCAAGGAAAGCCTGATTGCTGCGGTCGGTCATGGTTGTGTTCCTGGTGGGTTGAAAACAGTTACGCTGATATCTGCGATGCGGCCAAAATACTCCCAATTGAATATTGAAAATATGCCGTTTACCGCTTGTTTTTAATGCGGCTATTAAAATACTACTTGCAGTATATTATTCACATGCAAGCATTGCGCTTTCCGCACGCTGCTTGCGCGCGATGATGTCTGCATCGCATTTCGGGCAAAACGCGTGGCTGCCAGCCAAATAGCCATGTTTCGGGCAGATCGAAAAGGTCGGCGTGACGGTGATGTACGGCATCGAGAAACGGCTGAGTGCGCGCTTGACCAGTGTGCGGCAAGCGTTGGCGCTCGACAGCGGCTCGGTCATGTACAGATGCAGCACGGTGCCGCCGGTGTATTTGCGCTGCAGCGCATCCTGTCGCTCCATCGCCTCGAACGGATCGTCGGTGAAGCCGACCGGCAGTTGCGACGAATTAGTGTAGTACGGCATGTCGTCGGTGCCGGCCTGCAGGATGCCGGGGTAGCGCTTGCGGTCTTCCTTGCCGAACCGGTAGGTGGTGCCTTCGGCCGGGGTCGCTTCCAGGTTGTACATATTGCCGGTTTGTTCCTGAAACTCCAGCATCCGGGCCCGTACATGGTCGAGCAGGCGCAGCGCAAACGCATTGCCCCATTCGCTGGCGATGTCGTGCGCGCCATCGCTGAAGTTGCGGATCATTTCATTGATGCCGTTGACGCCGAGCGTGGAAAAATGGTTGCGCAAGGTGCCCAGATAGCGCTTGGTATACGGGAACAAGCCATTGTCCATATAGCGCTGGATCACTTTGCGCTTGATTTCCAGGCTGGTCTTGCCCAGTTCCAGCAATTCATCGATGCGCTGCAGCAGCGCTGCTTCATCGCCTTTGCACAGATGGCCCAAGCGGGCGCAATTGATCGTCACCACGCCGAGCGATCCGGTTTGCTCGGCCGAACCGAACAAGCCGTTGCCGCGCTTGAGCAACTCGCGCAAGTCCAACTGCAAGCGGCAGCACATCGAGCGGATCATGCTCGGCTTCAGCTCCGAATTGATGAAATTTTGGAAGTAAGGCAAGCCGTAGCGCGCAGTCATCTCGAACAGCAGATTGGCGTTCGGACTGTCCCAGTCGAAATCCGGCGTGATGTTGTAGGTCGGAATCGGGAAGGTAAACACCCGCCCCTTGGCGTCGCCGGCCATCATGACTTCGATGTAGGCGCGGTTGAGCATGTCCATCTCGAGCTGCAGATCGCCGTACGCGAACGGCATCTCTTCGCCGCCGATGACCGGTACCTGGGCCCGCAAGTCCTCCGGGCACACCCAGTCGAAGGTCAGGTTGGTAAACGGGGTCTGGGTGCCCCAGCGCGACGGCACGTTCAGGTTGTAGATCAGCTCCTGAATGTATTGCTTGACGCTGGCGTAGTCGAGTCGATCATGGCGCACATACGGCGCCATATAGGTATCGAATGAGCTGAAGGCCTGCGCGCCGGCCCACTCATTTTGCAGCGTACCGAGGAAATTGACGATTTGCCCGACTGCGCTCGACATGTGTTTCGGCGGCCCGGATTCGACCTTGCCCGGCACCCCGTTCAAGCCTTCATTGAGCAAGGTGCGCAGCGACCAGCCGGCGCAATAGCCGGACAGCATGTCGAGATCGTGGATGTGCAGATCGGCGTTGCGATGGGCGTCGCCCACGGCCGGCGGGTAGACATGGCTGAGCCAGTAATTGGCGATCACCTTGCCCGAGACATTCAGGATCAGGCCGCCCAACGAATAACCCTGATTGGCATTGGCGTTGACGCGCCAGTCGCGCTGCTCCAGGTATTCGTTGATCGAACTCTCGACATCGACCAGCGTCTTGCGGTCGGTGCGCAAGGTACTGTGCTGCTCGCGGTAGACGATGTAGGCGCGCAGCGTCTTGCGATGCCCGGCGTCGAACAGCACCGTCTCGACCGCATCCTGAATCTGCTCGATATGCGGCGCGGCGCCATCCAGCGCAATCTTTTGCAGTACCGCTTGCTGCGTCAGGCGCTCGGCCTCATCGCAACCGAATTCGCCGCTGGCTTGCCCGGCGCGCAACAGTGCAGATGCGATTTTGCCGGAATCGAACGGTTTTATACTGCTGTCACGCTTGATGACCTGAGTCAGAAATGAAATTGATTGCGCTGCCGTCTTTGCTGCCATTTCGCCCCCTTAAAACACAACATATTGTGGTTTAAAGAAGAATAATAACTAAATACAGATAGGTAAACCGGATTGAAGTGTTTTTTTGAATACCTTGATTTGGAATAATTTTCTGCCATACCGGTACTTTCCCGCAATGGATCGCGCGATAACCGCCGTCCCGGATCAGGTACAACAAGGAGTTTTTTTACCGCAACCGAGCGGCGGATGAATTAGCGAAACGCTGCGGCACTACCCGACAATCGTTGCCTGCCGGGTCACCGCCACGCCCGCGATGTACGCGAACACCAGCAGTGCGCTGATGAAGGCGGTCACCCGAACCGTCTTGGTTTTGCCGCGTTTCAACGCGATGGTGCCGAGTCCGATATAGGCAAGCAATGCGATGACCTTGGCGGTCAGCCAGTTCTGCACGAACGGATACTGGCCGCTCCAGAACACCATGATCAGTGCGCTGGCAAGCAGCAAGGTATCGATAACATGCGGCACGACCCTGACCCAGCGCCGCTGCAGTGCAGGCGACTGCCGCAGCATCCAGAACCCGCGCAACAGGAACAGGCTGCCGCTGAGCGCGGCGCAAGTGACATGGAGGTGTTTCAGAGCAAGATAACTCATGGGGGGTGATTTCGATTTTGCCGTCTTCGGAGGAATTTTTGCGCGCAGAAATAGCGCATGGTGGGTACGCGATGTTCACAGGCAGGCCCTGTGCGACAGGGCTTTTCTGCCGTATTCCGTCAATCCTGGCGGAATACCAGAACCGGAATCGTCGAATGCGCCAGTACTTTTTGCGTTTCGCTGCCGACAAACAACCGGCTCAGACCTTTGCGCCCATGCGATGCCATGAAAATGATGTCGCAATTGTAGTTATTGGCAACACTGATGATCTCTTCGAAAGGGCTGAACGATTGCCGCACGCATATTTCGCACGGGATATTCGCTGCTTGCGCCGCATCCGCTATTTTCTGCACGTGCGTTTGCGCCATTTCCCGCATTTTCGCTTCATAGCTTTGCGCGTCCACGGTAATCGAACCATCGGTCAGCGGGGCATACGGATAGGGCTCGGCGACCGACAGGCCGACAATTTTTCCGCCATTGGACTGCGCAAATTCGACTGCCGCCTTAATCGCCTTGTCAGCCAAAGGGGAGCCATCGGTTGGCACCAGAATCGACTTGAACATTTTTCACCTTTTCCGTGATGACATCGGTTATGTAGGCCGCATCTGCCGGCCTGAAATCCGCCAAGCGATGTGCCGCCAAAGATGCCTTCCTGCAGCGCAATCGTATGAAAGACTGCGCGCGCAGGAGCAATCGGCTACGCATCGCCAAGCGAATCCACTATAGCAGCAAAGAGTAGCCATTTTCAAATCCAGGCAGACTGTTGAATCAGCCCGTTACCTGAAAATCGATGACGATTTCACCCGGTTCGCGCGATACGTAGGCAATCTTGACGCCTGCGCCGTAATGCCCGTTGATTTGCGCCAGCAGCGGCAATGGGTCGTGATCGTTGCAAAAGCGCATGGTCTCGCCCGGCTGCAGGGCTTCCAGTGCGCCAAAAATCGCAGCGTGCCGGAAGCGCTTGGCGACGCCGCGTGCATCAAATGGATAAACTCCCGCAGCGGTGGTTGGATGTGAGCAATCGTGGGCCATGATAAAACTCCTTATAAAAACAATGAGTGAAAATATTGGAACAGGCCGCAAACTGCAGCGGCCTGTTCCGGACTGGAACGATCAACCTTTGATCGGACGTACTGGTGGCAACGCCTGTTCCTGAGGGCGCTTGGCTTTGGTAACCAGACGCCATGCAAAGGCCACCAGGAAAAACACGCCGATCGAAAACACGACATCGCCAGGCACCCGCATCCAGACGAATGTTTCCATCAGATGCGAATGCACCACTTCAGCCGAGCGCGCATACCAGACGCCCTTGGTAATGCTGGCCCAGGCTTGATAGATGCCGGCCGGCAGCAGCGAGATGAACACCATCATGCCAAGACCAATATTCAGCGACCAGAACATCGGTTGCAGCAGCTTGTCGGACCAGGCTGCACGGTCAGACAGACCACGCAGGCAGAACAGCAGCAAGCCGATGCCCAGCATTCCATATACGCCGAACAATGCGGCATGGGCATGGGCTGCCGTCAGGTTCATGCCTTGCATGTAATACAGTGCGATTGGGGTATTGACCGAAAAGCCCAGCAAGCCGGCGCCGACCACATTCCAGAAACCCACTGCAATAAAGAACAGGATCGGCCACTTATAGGCTTCCACCCATGGTGCCGCCTTGGAGCGCTGATAGTTGCGATACGCTTCAATGCCTATCATTGCCAACGGCACGACTTCCAGTGCAGAGAACATCGAGCCGATTGCGATCACCGAAGTCGGGGTACCGGTAAAGTACAGATGATGGAGGGTACCCAGAATGCCGGCGAACAAGAACACGATGGTCTCCAGCACAATCGCAGCATTTGCGGTCGCAGCGTTGATCAGTCCAAGACGCGTGAACAACAGCGCAATCACAGCAGTGGCAAACACTTCAAAGAAGCCCTCTACCCACAGATGGACCAACCACCAGCGCCAGTACTCGATGATCGCGTAGTGTGTGTGCTGCCCCCATACCAGCGACGTTGCATAAAAGAGGCCAATGCACAGCGCCGCCAGGAACACCATTGCAATCAAACCGCGGCTTTCGCCTGGTTTTTTCAGTGCCGGCAGCAAGCCGCGGCCCAATAACAAAACCCAGAACAACAAGCCAATGAACAGCAGGATTTGCCAGACGCGGCCCATGCTAGTGAATTCGAGCCCCTGATTGCCGAGCCAGAAGCCGAAATCGGTTCCCAGGTGTTGCAAAGTGCCGAGCCAGCCCCCTACAGTAGAGCCGACCACGATGAATAGCAATGCATAGAACAGGACATCGACGCCCAGTTTCTGGAACTTCGGCTCGTGACCGGAGATAGCCGGCGCGATGTACAAGCCGGTGGCTAGCCATGCAGTGGCAATCCACAATACGGCGAACCCGGTATGCATGGTCCGGCTCACGGTATAAGGCAGGATTTGACCTAATGGATACCCGAAAAAGCTGGTGCCTTCGACCGCATAATGCGCGGTAATCACGCCCATGCCGACCTGAGCCAGAATCAAACCGATCACCACATAAAAATATTTCTTGGTGGCCTTCATCGATGGCGTCGGCTTCAGGTTGAACAGCGGATCAGCCTTGGGCGGAACGGGATCACCCTCTTCCTTGCTAGTCGAGTGATAAAAAATCATCGCTGCAATCGCACCGATCATCAATATCACGCTGGCAATCGACCAGATGCCGGTACCGGCGGTCGGCGTATTGGCCACCAGCGGTTCGTGCGGCCAATTGCTGGTGTAACTCAGATCCGTTTCGCCGGGACGATCGGTGGTAGCCGACCAGGCGCTCCAGAAAAAGAATGCGGTCAACGCCTGCCGATCGGCAGGATCTTGCAGCGAATCAGGGTTCATTGCATATTGCTTGCGCAATGCATCCAGCGATTTGTCGTCGCCAAACAGGCCTGCATAGTGCTTCGCAACTTGTTGCACTGCTGCGGCCCGCTCCGGCGTGAGCGTAATCACGCCGTTTTGCGCATTGTAGGTATTACGCCGCATCTCGACCTTCAGCAAGCCGTTGAGCTGCCCTTGCTGCCCGGCATCGAGTTGTTCGAATGCCTTGCCGAAATCCCGCTGCGCCCATACTTCGCGCAACGCCAGCGCTTCGCGATGCAGCCAGTCGGCAGACCAGTCCGGCGCCAGATAACTGCCATGTCCCCATACCGTCCCCAATTGCTGGCCGCCCGCAGACAGCCATGCTTCCTGCCCGCGCTCCACCTGCCCTGCTGAGAATAGTACATCGCCCTTGGTACTGACGACTTGGTTGGGGATTGGCGGAGCCTTGACGTAAATCTCTGATCCTACCCAGCCTAATACGGCAAAGGAAAGAACACAGATTATGGCTAGCCAAGTCCAGAGTTTGCGCGTAGCGTGCATGGCAAATATCCTTTTTCGGTTGAGGTGATAATGGTTTTGGTTGAAAAATTATTGGGTTGGTCGCCCGATAAGATGTATTTTATGTGCATTTTTTAATAGATGCAATTCAAATACATCTTTTAGCTAGGTACTTAATGTGGATCAATTTTGCGGCAGCTATTGCCAGGGCGTCGAAAGAACCGGCTTTTGAATAGGAAAAACCGCGCGTCAAGACCGCATCGTTTCAACTGGCAGGAAAAGCATCATAATTGGCACCAACAACAGCTTACTTGCAGCTTCTAGGCCGGAATGCAGATAACATATATAATGAATACTGCATTACACGCCACATGTGGCACTCCTCTTGAACAATCCTGGATCCAGCGATGAGATTAACTGCTTATACTGACTACACGCTACGCACCCTGATGCACCTGGGTCTGAACCGGGATAAGCTGGTGACGATTCAGGATATTGCCGACATTCACGGCATCTCCAAGAACCATTTGATGAAGGTAGTGCATCAACTGGGCATGACCGGGATGGTGGAAACTGTACGCGGCCGCAACGGCGGATTGCGGCTCAACAAGGAGCCGGCGGATATCAATATCGGTGAAGTCGTACGCAATACCGAAACCGATTTTTTCATGGCAGAATGCTTTTCGCCCGAAAATTTCCAGTGCGGCTACGCATCCGACTGCACGTTAAAAGGCGTACTGCATGCTGCCACCACAGCATACCTGGATGTACTCGATGGCGTGACGCTGGAAAACCTGATCAGGAAGGATAGCCGCTACCCCAGCCAGGATGTCGCGCTCAGGCCGATGCGCATCCACTCCGTCAAGTCTCAGGCGCACTGAGGCCGCTTTGGCAAAGCGGCGATACGGTTGCCGCAATCAATCCCGGCACATAAGAAAGCCGTTTTTCCCATCGGGAGAAACGGCTTTTCTCTGTTGCGCAATCCGGCCGGTCTGCTAGCGTTCAGCTATCGCATCGACCACGCACAGCGCTGTCATATTGACGATCCGGCGCACGGTGGCCGACGGAGTCAGGATGTGCACCGGTTTGGCGCAACCAAGCAGGATCGGCCCAATCGCAACGCCGTTGCCTGATGCCGTTTTCAGCAGGTTATAGGCAATATTAGCGGCATCGATATTCGGCATCACCAGCAAATTGGCGTCGCCGGTCAAAGGGGAGTCCGGCATCATCGATGTGCGCAAAGCCGAATCCAGTGCAGTATCGCCATGCATCTCGCCGTCGATCTCCAGCTCGGGCGCATTCTTGTGAATGATAGCCAGTGCCGCCCGCATTTTTTGTGCCGACTCGCTGTTGCTGGAGCCGAAGTTCGAATGCGACAGCAGCGCAGCGCGTGGCTGCAGGCCGAAACGGCGCATCTCGTCCGCCGCCATGATGGTGATTTCCGCCACTTGCTCTGCATTCGGATTCTCGTTGACGTGGGTATCGACCAACACCACCTGCCGGTTGGGCAGGATCAGGCAGTTCATCGCCGCATACACATTCACGCCTTCGCGCTTGCCCAGGATCTGATCGATATAGTGCAGGTGCAAATTAGTGTTGCCATAGGTGCCGCAAATCATGCCGTCGGCATCGCCCTTGTGGATCATCATGGAACCGATCAGCGTGTGGCGGCGGCGCATTTCGAGCTTTGCGTACTGCTCGGTCACGCCCTTGCGCTTCGACATCTGATGAAAGGTTTGCCAGTAATCGCGATAGCGCTCGTCAAAGTTGGGATTGATGACTTCGAAATCGGCATCCAGTTTCAGGCGCAAGCCGAATTTCTCGATCCGTTGCGCCAATACCGATGGCCGGCCGACCAGGATCGGCTTGGCCAGCTTTTCATCGACGATGATCTGCACCGCGCGCAACACGCGCTCTTCTTCGCCCTCGGCAAAGACGATGCGCTTTCTGCCCGACGGGGCTTTTTTCGCAATCTGGAACAGCGGCTTCATGAAGGTGCCGCTGCGGTAGACGAATTGCTGCAGGCGATCGGCGTACGCCTGCATGTCCTGAATCGGCCGCGCGGCCACGCCGGAATCGGCCGCCGCCTGCGCCACTGCCGGCGCGATCTTCATCATCAGACGCGGATCGAACGGCATCGGAATCAGGTATTCGGGGCCGAAGGACAGATTGTGGATGCCGTAAGTGGTGGCCACCACATCCGATTGCTCGGCTTGCGCCAGTTCGGCAATCGCACGCACCACCGCGATCTCCATCGCGCGCGTGATGGTGGTCGCGCCGCAATCGAGCGCGCCGCGGAAGATGTACGGGAAGCACAGGACGTTGTTGACCTGGTTCGGATAGTCGGAACGTCCGGTAGCGATGATCGCATCGGGACGCACCGCCTTGGCTTCCTCCGGCAGGATTTCCGGGGTCGGATTCGCCAGCGCCAGCACTATCGGGCTGGCAGCCATGCCAGCCACCATTTCCGGCTTCAGCACGCCGCCGGCCGACAGGCCGAGGAAGATGTCCGCGCCCGGCATCACTTCAGCCAGCGTGCGGGCACTGGTGGGCTGGGCAAAACGGGCCTTGTCCGGATCCATCAGCTCG
This sequence comes from Herminiimonas sp. CN, assembly GCF_000622895.1. Taxonomy (GTDB): domain Bacteria; phylum Pseudomonadota; class Gammaproteobacteria; order Burkholderiales; family Burkholderiaceae_D; genus AVCC01. The sequence goes on along the minus strand of NZ_AVCC01000002.1, from coordinate 85,762 downwards.
ACCCGGCCCTGATACACCACGCCGGCCAGATCGGTTACGAAAATATTTTCGATCGGGAAACCCAGGTCCACGATCAAATCCAGGCAGGCCAGCGCCGCAGCGCCGGCGCCGGACACCACCAGCTTGGCCTGCTTGATATCCTTGCCGACCACTTTCAAGCCATTCAGGATGGCCGCGCCGACGATGATCGCGGTGCCGTGCTGATCGTCGTGAAAGACCGGGATTTTCATGCGCTCGCGCAGTTTGCGCTCGATGTAGAAGCACTCGGGCGCCTTGATGTCTTCCAGGTTAATGCCACCGAAAGTCGGCTCCAGCGAAGCGATGATATCGACCAGCTTGTCCGGATCGAGTTCATTGATCTCAATATCGAAGACGTCGACGCCGGCAAATTTCTTGAACAGCACGCCCTTGCCTTCCATCACCGGCTTCGATGCCAGCGGGCCGATATTGCCCAGGCCGAGCACTGCGGTGCCGTTGGTGATGACCGCTACCAGATTGCCGCGCGCGGTGTATTTGAATACATTGGCCGGATCCGCGACGATTTCTTCGCATGGGGATGCCACGCCGGGAGAATATGCCAGGGCCAGATCGCGCTGATTGGATAACTGCTTGGTCGGTATGACGCTGATCTTGCCGGGGGTTGGAAATTCATGATATTCAAGTGCCGCTTGGCGCAATTCCTGGCGCCGCTGCTCTTTTTGATCCGATGTAGATTCCATGCTCTACGGCCTTTCTGCTTTTTGGAGCTTACCGAAAGCCTACGATTTTAGCAGAGCGGGCGCGCAGACCTTATACGTATTTGTACTTGCGTTATGCGGCTTTGGCACAAATCAGCGCTATCGATTGCCGCCGCACCGTGAAATTCAGCAAGAGAGTAACTATTAATCACTAACAATCAATCTGTTTTATCTATGGGCTCTTCATGCGCATCACTTGCTTCGAATCGATCGGCATTCCAGCCGATTTCAAGGTCATCGGACTATCGACAACCACCAGACTCTCTCATTAAATTAAAATCAATGGAGTATATGAAAAAATACCGATATTTACGCTTATCTTATATGCGCATATTAAATATACATATATTAGTATAATTGTAATGCAAAAATCGCTGCTTTTGCCCTGCCGGTAAAAACCCCACAGCTTTTGCACGCCTTGAGTACAATCGCCGGATGATTTCCGAATTCGACCTGATCGCCCGCTTCTTCACCCGCGACCAATCCAGCCAGCCGCAGGTGGCACTGGGGATCGGCGACGACTGCGCGCTGCTGAATCCGACGCCCGGCATGATGATGGCCATTTCCAGCGACATGCTGGTCGAAGGGCGGCATTTCTTCCCCGGCGCCGATGCGCGCCAACTCGGCCACAAATGTCTGGCGGTGAACCTGTCCGACCTGGCAGCGATGGGCGCCCGGCCGCTCGGCTTTACGCTGGCGCTGTCCTTGCCCCAGGCTGACGAAGCATGGCTGGCGGGGTTTGCCGCCGGCCTGTTCGCGCTGGCCGACGCGCACGATTGCGCGCTGATCGGCGGCGACACCACCAGGGGGCCGCTGAACATCTGCATCACGATCTTCGGCGAAATCCCACCCGGGCTGGCGCTGCGGCGCGATGCAGCCGAGGTCGGCGACGACATCTGGGTCTCCGGCACGCTGGGCGACGCGCGCCTGGCGCTGGCCGGCTTGCGGCAGGACGTCGCGCTCGACCCGGCCAGCCAGGCCGCTGCCGCTGCGCGGCTGGATGCACCGACCCCGCGCGTGGCGCTCGGGCTGGCCTTGCGCGGCGTGGCCCATGCCGCCATCGATATCTCGGACGGCTTGAGCGGCGACCTCGGGCATATCCTGCAGCGCTCCGGCTGCGGCGCGCGCATCGACCTCGATGCGCTGCCGCTAGGCCCGGTGCTGGCACGCCAGCCGCAAGCGCTGCAGCGCGCCTTCGCGCTGGCTGGCGGCGACGATTACGAACTCTGCTTCACCGCCGCAACAACCCAACGCGCCGCAGTGCTGGCGGCGGCACAGGCTGCCGGCACCGCGGTCGCGCGCATCGGCAGTATCACACCGGCCGGCGGCCTGCAACTGGTCGATGCCAGCGGCGCGACGCTCGATTTGCACCCGTCTTCCTTCGACCACTTCGCTTCGCCATGAACGCACCCGAACCCGGCCGCAGCGCCCTGCCGATCAAGGCCAGCGCCCGCTTCATGCTGGCCCATCCGGCGCACCTGGTCGCGCAGGGTTTCGGCAGCGGCCTGTCGCCGATCATGCCGGGCACCGCCGGCACGCTGTACGGCTGGCTGTCGTTTGCGGTGCTGAGCCTGCGCTGGCCAGAGCTTTTCACCCCGGGCAACTGGGCCGTGATCATCGGACTCGGCTTCGCGCTCGGGATCTGGGCCTGCGAAATCACCGGCCGCAATCTCGGCGCGCCCGACCACGGCAGCATGGTGTGGGATGAGATCATCGCTATCTGGCTGGTGCTGCTGTTCATCACGCCAGCCGGCTTCGCCACCCAATGCTGGGCATTTCTCTGGTTCCGTTTTTTTGATATGGTTAAGCCGCCGCCAATTCGCTATTTCGACCGCCACATCAAAGGTGGCTTCGGCGTAATGTGGGACGACATCGTGGCCGCGTTTTACACCTTGCTGGTGTTCGCGTTGTGGCGCGCAGTATAAAAATTTGCAATAGTTGGCAACCCACAGGAGGAGAATAAAATGGAAGACATCATCAAATTAGCCGCGGAAGTCGGCCAGGTACTGCAACAAAAAAACCTGCTGCTAGCTACCGCAGAATCCTGCACCGGCGGCGGCGTGGCGCAGGCGATCACTGAAATTGCCGGCTGCTCGGAGTGGTACGACTGCGGCTTCATCACCTACTCGAACGATTCCAAGACCGAACTGCTGGACGTATCGGCCGTGCTGATCGCGCAACACGGTGCGGTCAGCGAGGAAATCGCCGCCGCGATGGCGCAAGGGGCTCTGGCGCACAGTGATGCACATGTAGCCATCGCCACTACCGGAATTGCCGGCCCCACCGGCGCAGTACCGGGCAAACCGGTTGGCACCATCTGTTTCGGCTGGGCCCAGGGCAAGCGGGTTCTGACCGAACGCAAAGTCTTCAGCGGCGACCGCCATGCGGTACGCGAACAGACCGTCGCGCATTGCCTGCAAGGTTTGCTGCGATTCCTGAAAACGCCGGCCTAGCCACACGCCTGATACCCACGAAAAAAACGCCAGGCACTGCGCCCGGCGTTTTTCGTTGGAGCATCGGCCCGGCACCTACAGCGGAGCCGTGTGACCCGCATCCCCCAGCCTGAGCACCGCGTCGAACAGCGCATCGATATCGCGCCGCTCGGTGCGATGGTTGACCACCGCCACCCGGATTGCCAGGCAGCCGTTGACCGTAGTGGCCGACGGCGCTGCGATGCCGGATTCGTGCAGATCGGCGATCAGGTCGGCGTTGACGCGGTCGCTGTCCTGGCTGCGATAGCGGAAACAGACGATATTGAGCGAAGCCGGCGACAGCAGTTCCAGCTTCGGCTCGGCCTCGATCTTTTGCTGCAGGTAGCGCGCCAGCGCGCAGGTGCCGGCGATCATCCGTCCCAGCTTGTCAGCGCCGTAGACCTTGATCGTAAACCAGGTTTTCAGGGCGCGGAAACCGCGCGACAGGTCGGGGCCGAAGTCGCACGGCCAGGGCGAACCGGCCGCCAGGCCGCGCGCTTCGCGCCGCAAATACGCCGCCGGCGAGGCAAAGGCGTCGTGATGCCGCGTGCCGTCGCGCACCAGAAAGAAGCCGGCGTCGTAAGGCACCTGCATCCATTTGTGGAAATCGAAGGCGATGCTGTCGGCACGCTCGATGCCTTGCAGGCGCGGCGCAAGCTCGGCCGACAGCATCGCCAGCGCGCCGTAGGCGCCGTCGATGTGGAACCACAGCCCCTCCCTGACGGCGATGTCGGCCAGCGCGTTCAGGTCGTCGATCGCGCCGTGGTTGACGGTGCCGGCCGAGCCGGCGATGAAGAACGGCGTGAAGCCCTGCTCCCGGTCGGCGGCAATCGCGCGCTGCAGCGCTTCCAGATCGATCTGATGCTGCGGATTCATCGGGATCACCCGCAAGGCATCGAAACCGAACCCGGACAAGTCGATCGCCTGCGCAATGCAACCGTGCGCGCCGGCCGAAGTGTAGGCGGTCAGCCGCTTGTTGCTGGCAGCCAGCCCCGTTTGCCGCACTTCCAGCCCGAGCGCCGCAGTGCGCGCCACCAGCACGCTCATCAGGTTCGCCATCGAACTGCCGGTGACGAACAGGCCGGTGGCGCTGTCCGGGAAATCGAACAGCTCGCGCACCCAGCGCAGCACCTGGCGCTCGACTTCCAGCGGCATCTGGTCGCGCGCACCGAGGTTGGCATTCAGGCCGGCCGCCAGCATTTCGGCCAGCATCCCAACCGGATTACCGCCGCCCTGCACCCAGCCCATGAAGCCGGGATGCGTATTGCCGGCCGCATACGGCAGGATGTCATGCATGAAGCGCTCATGCACCGCAGCCAGCTCAGTCGGCGCGGCCGGCAGCGCTTCGGTAAAGATGTCGCGCTTGTGCTGCGGGATCGGTTGCCAGACCGGGCGCTGGCGCAGGTTCGCCATGTAATCGATGATGTCGTCCAGCATCTGATGGCCCTGCGCGCGCAGCGCTTGCCAGTCGTCCGGGTCGAGGGAGTCTTTCGAAGTCATTTTTCCGCTTATTCCTGTTGAAATCGGCAATTGAGAATTATCTGCGATAGCGATTGATCGCATCGCGCGTGGCCAGCGCCACGGTGCGCGCAGCTGCGGCAAAATGCTCGTCGCCGCCCGCATACAGGATGGCGCGGGAAGAATTGATCATCATGCCGCAGCCGTCGGCGGTCCTGCCGGCCGCCACGGTGGCGGCAACGTCGCCGCCCTGGGCGCCGATGCCGGGCACCAGCAGCGGCATGTCGCCGACAATCGCGCGCACCTGCGCCAGTTCGGTGGGGAAAGTGGCGCCGACCACCAGCGCGCACTGGCCGTTGGTATTCCATTTCTCGGCCACCAGTTGCGCCACGTGCTGATACACCGGCTTGCCGCCGGCGTTCAGGAATTGCAGGTCGGAGCCGCCCGGGTTCGAGGTCCGGCACAGCACGATGGTGCCGCGATCCTGCCATTCCAGATACGGCGCGATCGAATCGGAGCCCATGTACGGGTTCACCGTCACCGCATCGGCGCCGTAGCGCTCGAACGCTTCGCGCGCATATTGCTCGGCGGTGGCGCCGATGTCGCCGCGCTTGGCGTCCAGAATCACCGGCAGTTGCGGGTAGCTGGCGCGCAGGTAGCGGCACAGCGCCTCCAACTGGTCCTCGGCCCGCAGCGCGGCAAAATACGCGATTTGCGGCTTGAACGCGCACGCGGTATCGGCAGTGGCGTCGATGATCGCCTTGCAGAAAGTGAAGATCGCATCCGGCTGTCCCTGCAGATGGGGCGGGAATTTGCTGCTGTCGGGATCCAGTCCGACGCACAGCAGGGAATCGTGCGCGGCCCAGGCAGCGGAGAGCTTTTCGATGAAGGTCATGGCATATCAGGAGTGAATCAGAGCCCTGCATTGTAACTCGCCCGATCTAACGCGCCCAATCGGGCTGCGGCGGCAATGACCGCAGCAGCGACGGCGGACAATTGAAATCCCGGCGCAACTCCCCAAAATATCGCTTCGAGCGTTAATATGATATTCATTGCATTTTCCCTCCAATTTTTCGGAAAGAACCACCATGAACAAATGGCTGAAACTGATAGCAATCGCGGTACTGGGCGCCACCCTGTCGGCCTGCGGCTATAACGACTTCCAGGCCAGGGACGAAAGCACCAAGGCGGCCTGGGGCGAAGTGGTCAACCAATACCAGCGCCGCTCCGACCTGATCCCGAACCTGGTCAATACCGTCAAGGGCTACGCCTCGCACGAGAAGGAAACGCTGGAAGCGGTGATCAAGGCGCGCGCCGCCGCCACCAGCTTCCAGATCACGCCGGAAGTGCTGAACAATCCGGAAGCCTTCAACAAGTTCCAGCAGGTCCAAGGCGAACTGTCCGGCGCGCTGTCGCGCCTGATGGCGGTGTCGGAGAATTATCCGAACCTGAAGGCCGACACCAGCTTCCGCGACCTGCAGTCGCAGCTGGAAGGCACCGAAAACCGCATCACGGTGGCGCGCCAGCGCTACATTGTTGCGGTACAGGAATACAACGTGCTGGCGCGCAGCTTCCCGACCAACCTGACTGCGATGATCTTCAGCTACAAGGTCAAGCCGTCGTTCTCGGTCGAGAATGAGAAAGCGATCTCGAATGCGCCGGCCGTGAATTTCGGCAAATAAAATGCACGCCCTGCGGATTCTGCTTGCCTGCACCCTGACGCTCTGGCTGACACTGGCCGGCGCGCAGGCTCAAGATTTTGTGCCGGTGCCGGCGCTGTCGGCCCATGTGATCGACCAGGCCGGCATGCTGACGCCGCAGCAGCGCAGCAATCTGGACAACGTGCTGAAAGAGTACGAAACCCGCAGCGGCAGCCAGATTGCGGTCCTGCTGGTCAGCAGCACCGCGCCGGAAGCCATCGAGCAATACGGCATCCGGGTCGCGGACGCCTGGAAACTGGGCCGCAAGGGCGTCGATGACGGCGTCATCCTGCTGGTAGCCAAGGACAACGACAAGGCCCTGCGCCGCCTGCGCATCGAAGCCGGGCGCGGCATCCAGGGCACCGTCACCGACGCCCAGTCGAAACGCATCCTGCAGGACGTGATCGCGCCGTATTTCCGCCAGAACGATTATTACGGCGGACTGGCCGCCGCCATCAGCGCACTGACCACGCTGATGGATCAGGAGCACCTGCCGGCACCGGCCGGCAAGCCGGCGGCAGAAGACGGGTTCTCCGGCTGGCTGCCGATCCTGTTCCTGCTATTCATGTTCGCCGCCATCATCTATCAGCGCTCGCGCAGCTCGTTCAAGTACGGCCCCAGAGGCCGCACTGCCGGCATGATCCTGGGCAGCGGCGGCTTGGGCGGGCTGGGCGGTTTCGGTGCCGGCGGCGGCTTCGAGCGACATTCCGGCGGCGGCGGTTTTTCCGGCGGCGGTGGCGGCTTTGATGGCGGTGGCGCGTCGGGGGATTGGTAATGACGCATTTTATTGCACTGCTGTCGCGCCTGAAACGGCATCTGCTGACGACTTCCGGCGCTAGCCGCCGCGCCTTCCCGGCCGCCGCCCTGAAAACGATCGAAGCCACCATAGCCACCGGCGAGGCGCTGCACCGGGCCGAAGTCTGCCTGATCATCGAGCCGGCGCTGACGCTGACCGAAGTGCTGCAGCAGGTGTCGGCGCGCGAGCGCGCGCGCGAACTGTTCGCGCTGCACCGGGTCTGGGATACCGAGGAGAACTGCGGGGTGCTGATCTACGTCAACCTGGCCGACCACAAGGTCGAGATCGTCGCCGACCGCGCGGTGGGCCGGCTGGTCGATGCCGGCGAATGGCAAGCGCTTTGCCACACCATGACGCACGGCTTTGCCCGCGGCGAGTTCCGCGACAGCGTCAATGCGGCGCTGCAAAAACTCAACGCCCTGCTGCAGCAGCATTACCCGGCACAAGGCGAACGCCGCAACCAGCTCGACAACCGGCCGGTGCTGCTCTGACCAGCGGCCCGGCGCGCGCCATATACTCATGGATGCGGCATCTATTCCAGCATTATTTACCTGCGGAAAATTGGTATACTCCGGCAAAAATCATTAACCAGCCTGGTAGATCCACTGCAGCAGCGCATCCTGCGCCTCGCGCGCCTTGGCGGCATTGCGGTCGTTGATCAGGCACACCACCACATAGCGCCGGCCGGACGCAGCCAGCACATAGCCTGCAATGGAACGCACCTGCTCCAGCGAGCCGGTCTTGATATGGGCATGGCCGGCAACATTTTCCGCCTGCAGCCGCTTGCGCATCGTTCCATCCAGACCCACCAGCGGCAATGATCCGATGAATTCCGGCATGGTCGGCGAGTGGTACGCCGCCACCAGCATGCGCCCCAAGGTGCGGGCCGAAATGCGCTCGGAGCGCGACAGGCCGGAACCGTTTTCAATCACCAGTTCCGGCGCATCGATGCCCTTGCCGGCCAGCCAGGCCTTGACTGCCTCAGCGCCGCGCCCGGTGCTGGCCGGCAGCGCCGGCTGTTCGGGTGCCAGGCTCAGCAAAACCTGGCGTGCCATCACGTTGTTGCTGAATTTATTGATGTCGCGGATGATTTCCGGCAGCGCCGGCGACGCCCACTCGGCAATCAAACGGGCGCCATCCGGCACCCGGCCGTCGACCACCTCGCCCCGGAAGGCCCCGCCCAGCTCCTGCCACAACTGGCGAAACATCTTGCCGAAAAACTGCGCATGACTGATCCGGTAAGGGTTGAGATACCAGGTCTTGTCGCCGCAGGCAGCCGGAAATGTGCCGCTGAAAACGATGCCGTCGGCACCGAATTCCGCTCCCAGCTTGTCCTGCCAGTTGCCGCAACTGCCGTTCGAGAGCGCCGGCGCGGCGACCCGAAAACCGGCAAACGGCAGATCGACCGCCACCCGCACCGTGGCGCTGCCCGCATCCGGCGAGAAGCGCACCCCGAGCGTCTTGTAATTCAGCAGCAAGGCGTCCGGCCCGACGTTGTACGGCTTGCCGGGTTCGCCATCGAAAGCGGCCGCATCCTGCGGGCCATTATCGGCAAAGGCGCTGCGGTCGAGCACCAGATTGCCGCTGATTTCACGAATGCCCTGGGCGCGGATGCGGCGCAGGAACAGCCAGAAATTCTCCAGCACCAGCTTCGGGTCGCCGCCGCCCTGAATGACCAGATCGCCCTGCAGCACATCGCCGCGCTGCGGCCCGGCGGCATAGGCGCGGGTTTTCCAGGCGTAGGTTGGGCCAAGCAACTCCAGCGCCGCATCGGTAGTCACCAGCTTCATCACCGAGGCCGGACTGAATGCAGTCGCCGCGTTCAGCTCCAGCAGCGCCGCGCCAGCCGACACTTCCCGCACATAAATTCCGACCCCGGCGGCGGGAATTTCGGCGCGCTGCAGCGCGCCTTCGACCGCGGGCGGCAACGCCTGGGCCCAGCTGGCGGCGGCCCAGGCCAGCACGCCGCAGCCGGCGGCGGATCGTGCAAGTTTTTTAATGGTCAAGAAATGCATCGTATTCCTGTGGGCAATTTGCTCGGCTCGAAGGTAGATATGATACCCAACGCCGGCATGCGCCACCCTGGCTGCGGCGTTAATTGCGGCGAATTGCATCCGCCCGATACCCAAGCTGCTGCGCCACGAAACCGTCGAACGCAGCCAGCAGGGGCCGGCACTGTGCGGCGCGGCCTTCCAGCTGCATCAGGGCCGCGCAGGTCGCCTCCAGCGTGGACAGCTGATCCGGCCGATGCGCCTTGCGGATCAGGTAATGCGAGGCCGGAACGTCGCGCAGCGGCAGGCGCGGCAACTGTTGCAGCAGCGGATTGAGGTAGAGCATCTTGCGGCTCTTGCGCCAGGTGCCGTCCAGCACGATCAGGCGCAACTGCGCTGGATCGCGCAACAAACCCGGCGCAGGAACAGGCGGCGCCGGCATTCCCAGCGCCTTGTCCGCGATTGTCTCCGGATACAGCAAGATGGCTTGCTTCGAAATCTGCACCGGCTCAGGCTCGAACGGCGCAGTCAACAGCGCCTGCAATTCCTGCTCGGCAAACACCTCGCCCGTCGCCATCCGGCTGCGCGGCAGGCTCAGATGCAGCAGACGCGCACTGCCCTTGGCGTTAGCCACCTCCAGCGGGTGCTGCAGGATCACCACCTCGACCGTGTGCGCTATCGGTCTGACCCAGCGGCAGATGCAAGTGCTTTGCGGGCGCTGGCAGGTGGCGCAGATCGGGCGTTTGGCGCTGGGGGCAAGGATCATCGGAGAATTTTACCGGAATACCGGCATGCAGTTTCCCGACGCATTGCGCCGAAACGAAATTTGACCCGGTGTCCCGCACATGTTTTTACCGATAGATACATTTGCGGCCTGCCGCTGCTGTACGGCTGTGGTATAAAAATGCCGGGTGCGTTCGTTTTTCATCGGACCGACGCACTTGCGCGCACAGCGGCAATTAACTGACACAAGGACCCTCGATATGAAACGTTTCCTATTCGCGACCGCGGTAGCAGTAACCGCAGTCACTGCTCCGGCGCTTGCTGCCGATGTTGGCGTTTCGGTCAGCGTCGGCCAGCCCGGCTTTTACGGCCAAATCAACATCGGCAACGTGCCGCCGCCGCAGCTGATCTACCCGCAGCCACTCATCATCCAGCCGGCACCGACAGGCGTGAGGCCCCGGCCGATCTACCTGCACGTACCGCCGGGTCATGCCAAGAACTGGCGCAAGCATTGCCGCAGGTACAACGCCTGCGGCCAGCCGGTCTATTTCGTGCAGGACAACTGGTATAACGATGTGTACGTTCCACGTTATCGCGATACCCACCGCAGCGACCAGGGCGAACGCGACGGCGGCCGGGGATACGATCGCAACAACGGACACGACAGGGGTAACGACAGAGGCAACAACGGCCACAACCGTGGTAACGACAGAGGCAACAACGGCCACAATCGGGGTAACGACAGGGGCAACGACAAGCATCGCAACAACGACCGGGGATAGTTGCTCATGCAGGCCGCTCGTGCCTGCATGAGCAACTTAATACAGATCCGGAACGAATAAAGTTAGAACCGGATCCCCTCACTTGCAGTGCGCGTATCCGCTTGCAAGCGGATACCGTGACGCAGGCGGATGGCATGCCATCCGAAATCCCTGCGTCACCTCCAACCTTCCCAGAGGGAGAGGGGGAGAACGGGGCACGATGAAGTCAAGACTTCATCGTGCCGGATCAATAGGATGAGGGCGGCGGCGTGTTCGGCGGCGGAACAGCGTAGCCTTTGCCCGGCGTGTGGACTTCGTTGCGCATTTCATTACTAAAACGGCCGGACACCGGTACCCGGTGTCCCTTTGCGTACATGCATTGCAGGTAAGCGAAATCGTAGCGCTGCTGCGCGCCATAGCCGGAGCTGTTGGCTGCGCCGGTTCCCGCTAGCCCGCCATACAGCAGACCGACACCCGCGCCGGTGCCGGCGCCGCTCCGTCCATTGATGGCAGCGCCCGCCGCGGCCCCCAGCACGGTACCGAGGGCGGCACTGCGCACGCCGCTATCTACCGCAGCCTGATCGGCAGTGGCGCCGCCCATCTGGTACTGCGCATATTGCCGGCACGAACCCTCATCGGCACGGAACTGGTCAAAATTCTTGCCCGCCCCCGGCAGCACCAGCATGCTCGGCCCCGACGGCATCGAAACGCAGGCGCTCAGCAACAGCAGGGCAAACAGCGGGGTATATCGCAAGGTATTGGACATAATCTCGGCTCCGATCAATTGCGTGGAGGTTGCGGCACGACCTGCTGCCAACCTGATGGACATTGTTTCACGTAAGGGTAGTATCCCTGCGGGCTATTGCAGAAATACCAGTACTGTTGCGGCGGCAATTGTTGTTCCTGCTCGATATACACCGGGGGCGATGACGGCACCGCAATGACCGACGGGTACGGATAGTAATAAGGTTGCGAGTAGTAGGACGGGTAATAGGGCCAGAACAGCGGCGCGCCAATCACAACCCCGACATGCGCCCGCCCCCCGACATGCGCCCGCTCCCCGCCATGACGGACGCGCTGCGCCCAGACGGGCTCGCCAGCAACCGCCCCGCACAGAGTAACGAACAGCAACGCAGACTTGAACCATTGCATGATAACCACCTCTTCGGGCAAAACATCGGCACCTTGATGCCTTTTAGTGCAGCCCTGCCGCTACGCGATCCGCGCTGAACGCATAGCGGAGAACCCATGATATCCAAATACTATTATTAGCCGCGCATGGCAGGAATGAAAGCCGTGGAAACAATTCTTAACAAAATAGATTTTCGGGTGCCGAGCGCAATGAATCTATGCGGCAAATGCAATTAAGATGACGAGACCGGCGCGCGCTTTTCGCGGCCAAGGGCGCATTCTCGGCGAAGCAACTCTTCGGCGCGATGGCTGCGATAATGGCGGGATGAATCATTCTTCCACGCCCGGGCGGCCCCGCCCCAATTCATTGACTGATCTATTTGTCTCATTCACCCTGCTTGCGCTGCAGGGATTTGGCGGCGTCCTGACGGTCGTTCAGCGTGAACTGGTCGAAAAAAAACAGTGGATGACGCAGGAAGAGTTTGTCGAGGATTGGGCTGTTGCGCAAATCATGCCCGGCCCCAACGTCGTCAACCTGGCGCTCATGATCGGCGGACGCCACTTCGGCCTGCCGGGCGCGATGGCTGCGCTGGCCGGCATGCTGGCCGTGCCCCTGATTCTGGTGCTGCTGCTGGCGCTGCTCCATGACCACTATGCAAACCATCCAGGCGTGGTCGGCGCCTTGCGCGGGATGGCTGCAGTGTCTGCGGGTTTGATTATGGCAACCGGCTTCAAGCTGTCCGGCACCCTCGCGGCAAACCCGTTGCCGATGCGCTGGTGCATTACCTTTTGCATACTCGGCTTCATCTGCATCGCACTCTTGCACTGGCCGCTCGTTTACGTGCTGCCGGGGCTGGGCGGCGCGGCCTGCGTCATGGCCTATAGTCGGCTGAAATCATGAACCCTCCTCTGCATATCGCGCTCGATTACCGCGACTGGATCGACCTCTTTTCGCACTACCTTTTGCTGTCGCTGATGTCGATTGGGGGCGCCATCTCGACCACGTCCGAAATGCATCGTTACCTGGTTGAACAGCATCACTGGCTCACGCCGTCGCAGTTCAATGCCTCGATTGCGATCGCCCAGGCAGCGCCGGGGCCGAATGTATTGTTTGTTGCATTGATGGGATGGAATGTCGGCATCAACGCCGGCAGCATCCCGGCCGCCCTGACGGGAGTTCTGGTGACGATGGTCGGCATTATGCTGCCAAGCACCACCATCACTTATCTGACGGCGCAATGGGGACACCGGAATCGCGAATTGCTTGCGGTGCGCGCCTTTAAACAGGGGATGGCTCCGATCGTGATCGCGCTGCTCATATCGACCGGCTGGATTCTGGCCAGCGCCAATCACAATGCGCCAACAGATTGGCCGCTATGGCTGCTCAGCGTATTTAGCGGACTGATCATCTGGCGCACTAGAGTACATTTGCTCTGGCTGCTGGCGCTCGGCGCCGTGCTCGGATGGTTTCAACTGCTGTAGCAGCCGGTCCGACAGGGGAATACAGGATTATTCGCTTTTGCATATTTTTGATGCCTTGAAAAAGCCAAAAAGCCCCCATATAATTAGCACTCGTTAGGGGAGAGTGCTAACAGTTTCTCCTGGCCTTAGAGATTTTGCGGCAAAGCCTGGTTCCGACACAAGGCTGCGCAGTAAGAATGCGTTGCGGCAGAGATGTCGCAAAAATACAATAAACTATTGATAATTAAGGAGTTTTTATGAATCTTCGTCCTTTGCATGACCGCGTTATCGTAAAGCGTCTGGATCAGGAAACAAAAACCGCATCCGGCATCGTTCTGCCTGAAACAGCAGCCGAAAAACCGGATCAGGGTGAAATCCTGGCAGTAGGTAACGGCAAGATTCTGGAAAACGGCTCGGTCCGCGCTTTGGCTGTGAAAGTCGGCGACCGCGTCTTGTTCGGCAAATACTCGGGCCAAACGGTCAAGGTTGACGGCAATGAACTGCTGGTCATGCGCGAAGAAGACATCATGGCTGTAGTTGAGAAGTAATCAACGCACCTGCCGTCAGGCATCAATAATTTAGTCATATCACATTCCCAGGCGGGCAAGACTTTTTCAAGCATTGCACGCCCCGAAAATCAATTCAGGAGATTCACATGGCAGCTAAAGACGTAGTATTTGGCGATTCAGCACGTTCCAAAATGGTTGAAGGCGTCAACATTCTGGCCAACGCAGTTAAAGTCACTCTGGGCCCTAAAGGCCGCAATGTCGTTATCGAGCGCTCCTACGGCGCGCCGACCATCACCAAGGACGGTGTATCGGTAGCCAAGGAAATCGAACTCAAAGACAAGCTCATGAACATGGGCGCGCAAATGGTCAAGGAAGTTGCTTCCCGCACCAGCGACAACGCCGGCGACGGCACCACGACCGCAACCGTGCTGACCCAGGCTATCGTGCGCGAAGGCATGAAATACGTTGCTGCCGGCATGAACCCGATGGACCTGAAGCGCGGCATCGACAAGGCAGTTGCTGCAACTGTCATCGAACTGGCAAAAATCGCCAAGCCATGCACCACCACCAAGGAAATCGCGCAAGTCGGCTCGATCTCGGCCAACAGCGATACATCCATCGGCGACCGTATCGCCGAAGCGATGGACAAAGTCGGCAAGGAAGGCGTGATCACTGTCGAAGACGGCAAGTCCCTGAACGACGAGCTCGACATCGTTGAAGGCATGCAGTTCGACCGCGGTTATCTGTCGCCGTACTTCATCAACAATCCGGACAAACAGGTTGTGCTGCTGGAAAACCCGTTCATCCTGCTGTGCGACAAGAAAATCTCCAACATCCGCGACCTGCTGCCGGTACTGGAACAAGTCGCCAAGGCTGGCCGTCCGCTGCTGATCATCGCCGAAGACATCGAAGGCGAAGCACTGGCAACTCTGGTGGTCAACAACATCCGCGGCATCCTGAAAACGTGCGCAGTCAAGGCGCCAGGCTTCGGCGACCGCCGCAAGGCCATGCTGGAAGACATCGCGATCCTGACCGGCGGTCAGGTAGTTGCGGAAGAAGTCGGCATGACGCTGGAAAAAGTCACGCTGGAAGAACTCGGCCAAGCCAAGCGCGTTGAAATCGGCAAGGAAAACACCATCGTCATCGACGGCGCCGGCCAGGCAAATGCGATCGAAGCACGCGTCAAGCAAGTGCGCGTACAGATCGAAGAAGCGACTTCCGACTACGACCGCGAAAAACTGCAGGAACGCGTTGCCAAGCTGGCAGGCGGCGTTGCAGTGATCAAGGTCGGCGCAGCCACCGAAGTCGAAATGAAAGAGAAAAAAGCCCGCGTTGAAGATGCATTGCACGCAACCCGTGCTGCGGTCGAAGAAGGCATCGTTCCTGGCGGCGGCGTTGCATTGCTGCGCGCACGCGCCAACATCCATGTCAAAGGCGACAATCCTGATCAGGAAGCCGGCATCAAGATCGTTCTGCGCGCAATGGAAGAGCCGCTGCGCATGATCGTGCAAAACGCCGGTGACGAAGCATCGGTTGTCGTTGCCAAAGTACTGGCCGGCACTGGCAACTTCGGTTACAACGCCGCCAACGGCACTTACGGCGACATGGTCGAAATGGGCGTGCTGGATCCAGCGAAAGTAACCCGTTCCGCACTGCAAAACGCAGCGTCTATCGCATCCCTGATGTTGACTACCGATTGCATGGTTGCTGAGTCGGTTGATGATAAAGCAGGCGGCGGCATGCCTGACATGGGCGGCATGGGTGGTATGGGCGGCATGGGTGGCATGGGCGGCATGATGTAAGAACCGGCTTCCGGTCACTATATGCCAGCAAGCTGAGCTGCTGCCAATAAAAAACCCGCACAGTTTGCGCTGTGCGGGTTTTTTCATGGGCGGGCGATTAAACATACGCAATGGTAATATCAACATGCGATTTAAATCGTTTCTCTTATAAATCGCCTCCCGTAGAATCACTATATTGAGTACAGCGACAGAGTGTCGTTCACAAAACGGCCTGTCGCTTTTTCATTTGCAGAAAGACACAATTTTATTCAAATGATAGAACTACAAGCGATACACCAGCGGTTCAAGGGCGCCGGCGGCGACGTCGAAGCGGTGCGCGACGTCAGCCTGTCGATTCGCAAGGGCGAGATTTTCGGCATCATCGGCCGCAGCGGCGCCGGCAAGAGCTCGCTGGTGCGCACCATCAACCTGTTGAATCGCCCGACCTCGGGCCGGGTGCTGGTCGATGGCCGCGACCTGACCGGCCTGGATGCAGGGCAACTGCGCACTGCGCGGCATGACATCGGCATGATTTTCCAGCACTTCAATTTGCTGTCGTCGCGCAGCGTGTACGACAACGTCGCCTTGCCGCTGGAACTGGCGGGTCTGCCCAAGACCGAGATCCACGCCAAGGTCATGCCGCTGCTGGAACTGGTGGGCCTGACCGAGTTGAAGGATCGTTATCCGGCCCACATCAGCGGCGGCCAGAAGCAGCGCGTCGGCATCGCCCGCGCGCTGGCGAACGCCCCGAAAGTCTTGCTGTCGGACGAAGCGACTTCGGCGCTGGACCCGGAAACCACCCGCTCGATCCTTGAATTGCTGCGCCGCATCAACCGCGAGCTCGGGCTGACCATCGTGCTGATCACGCATCAGATGGAAGTCATCAAGGCCATCTGCGACCGCATGGCCGTAATGGAGGCCGGGGAAATCATCGAACAGGGCGAAGTCATCGCGGTGTTCCGCGAACCCAGGCATGAGGTCACCAAGGCCCTGATCGGCGACGTGATTGCGCAGGAATTGCCGGAGGGCGTGCTGCAACGGGTGCGCGCCAAACTGGCGCAAACCGAGGCCGGCAGCGGCCGGGACCATTTGTTCCGGTTTGCCTTCACCGGCGCCAGCGTGGACCAGCCGCTGCTGTCGGAGGCGATTCGCCGCTACAACATGGATTTCACCATCCTGCACGGCCAGATCGATGAAATCCAGGGTCAGGCCTTCGGCTCGCTGGCGGTGCTGGCCAGCGGCGCCGCCAGCGACATCGGCGCCGCCGTAGCCTACCTGCGCTCCCGGGACGTAGTCGTCGAGGAATTGAACCATGTCATTTGAACTGCTGGATTTATTCGTTTCGTCGTTTGGCGAAACCCTGCTGATGGTCGCCGTCTCCGGGATTTTGGGGGCGCTGCTCGGGATTCCGCTCGGCATCGCCTTGCACCTGACCGACCGCAACGGCGTATTGCCCCACCCGCTGTTCAATCGCGTAGCCGGCATGCTGGTCAATGCGGTACGCTCGACGCCGTTCATCATCTTGCTGGTGGCGGTGATTCCGCTGACGCGCTTTTTCGTCGGTTCCTCGATCGGCACCGCAGCGGCGATCGTGCCGCTGACGCTGGCGGCCGCGCCGTTCGTCGCCCGCCTGGTCGAAACCGCGCTGCGCGAAGTCGACCCCGGCCTGATCGAGGCGGCGCAGGCGATGGGCGCAACCACTTCCCAGATCGTCTGCAAGGTGCTGGTGCCGGAAGCGTTTGCCGGCATCGTGGCCGGCCTGACCATCACCTTCGTCAGCCTGGTCGGCTATTCGGCGATGGCCGGGGCGATCGGCGGCGGCGGCCTGGGTGACTTGGGGATTCGCTACGGCTATCAGCGTTTCCAGCCGGATGTGATGCTGGCGGTGGTGCTGATTCTGATCGTATTCGTGCAAATCGTGCAATCCATGGGCGACCTGCTGGTGCGCCGCCTCAGCCACCGCTAATATTTTTTGCTTTTCTCAACATCGACAAGGATCATCATGCAACGTCGTCATCTACTGCAATTATTCAGCGGCCTGAGCCTGCTTGCCGGCCTCGCTATCGCTCCTGCCCAAGCCCAGGACAAGCCGATCAGGATCGGCGTCACCGGCGGCCCGCACGCCGAAATCATGGAAGTGGTGAAAAAAATCGCCGCCAAGGATGGCCTGAAAATTCAAGTGGTCGAATTCAGCGATTACATTCAACCGAACGCGGCACTGGCCGCCGGCGACCTGGACGCAAACAGCTTCCAGCATCTGCCGTACATGGAAGCGCAAGTCAAGGACCGCGGCTACAAGTTCGCCAATGCCGGCTACACCATCACCGAGCCGATGGGCGTGTACTCGAAAAGCGTGAAATCGCTGGGCAACCTGAAAACGGGCGCCCGGGTCGGCGTTCCGAACGACCCCACCAACGGCGGCCGCGCGCTGCTGCTACTGCAATCTAAAGGCTTGTTCAAGCTGAAAGCCGATGCCGGCCTGCAGGCGACCCCGCTCGACATCGTCAGCAATCCGAAAAAAAATCAAGATCGTCGAACTCGATGCAGCGCAATTGCCGCGCTCACTGGCGGATTTCGATGCCGCCGTCATCAACGGCAATTATGCCGAACAGGCCGGGCTGAACCCAACCACCGACTCGATCGCGATCGAAGGCCCGACAGGCCCGTACGCCAACATGATCGCCGTGCGCGAACAAGACAAGAGCAAACCCTGGGTGGCAAAGTTGATCAAGGCTTACCACAGCCCGGAAGTCAAACAATTCGTGCAGCAAAAATACAAGAAGTCGGTCATCGTAGCCTGGTAAGTCCATTTCACCGTCAATCACGGCCCGCAGCCAGATAAGTCGACAGTTGACGTATTGATGCGGTCCGATCAAGTTCCGACTTCATCGGGCCGCATCGATACTCATGTGATTGGTTAATGACAAGCAGTATAAGTAAAAATACCGCATTTATCTCCCGCATTTATTGCGCTACCAGAAATACGGCTGGCAGTATATTTTCCATTCAGCCAATGGCTGCAGGTCTGGAATATCGCCGCTCAGCCGGTTTGCGGCGACGTCCCGGTCGCTTCGAACAGCGCCAGCAGCAGCTTCTTGACCGGTGCCGGCAGCGCGGCATCGGCCAACTGGCTTTGCGCATGCCAGACGTGGCCGCCCTGCCCGGCCGGCGTCAAACGGCGCTCCAGCCTGACCCGATACGGCGTGACCTGCAGCTTGAAGTGGGTAAAGCCGTGGGAAAACGACGGCAATTGCTCGCACGATCCGATGCTGCCGAACGGCGCGACGATGCGGGCCACCGATTGCGCAAACTGCGCCGGATCCGGACTGTGCGCCGGGTTCAGTGCGGTTTGCCCATCCACCTCCGGCAACGACAGCAAGCCGCCCCAGATTCCGTTATCCGGGCGCTGCTGCAGCAGCACCTGATCGCGGTCGGTAATGACCAGCATCGCGCTCTGCTTGTGCGGCACCGCCGGCTTCGGTTTGCGCATCGGCAATAATGCAACCCGGTCGCTGGCATGGGCGACACAGCGCGCCACCAATGGACATCTGCCGCAGGCAGGCTTGCTGCGCGTGCATAGCGTCGCCCCCAAGTCCATCAAGCCCTGGGTGTAAGCCTCGATGCCGTCATGCGGCAGCAAGGCTTGCGCGCGCAGCCAGAGCGCGTCTTCCACCGCCTTGGCGCCCGGATAGCCGTCGATCCCGAACGCGCGCGTCAGCACGCGCTTGACGTTGGCATCCAGGATCGCGGCCCGCACGCCCTGCGAAAACGCGGCAATGGCGGCGGCGGTGGAGCGGCCGATGCCGGGCAATTCGGCCAGCAGCGCGGGGTCGGCCGGAAAAGTCCCGCCGTATTCGGCCACCACCCGTTGCGCGCAGCGGTGCAAATTGCGCGCGCGCGAATAGTAGCCGAGGCCGCTCCAGTGCGACATCACCGCCTCGGCAGGCGCGGCGGCAAGCGAAAGCACGTCGGGGAAGCGCGCCAGGAAGCGGCCGTAATAGGGAATCACCGCAGCCACCTGGGTCTGCTGCAACATGATTTCCGACAGCCAGATGCGGTAGGCATCGCGCGTGTTTTGCCACGGCAGCACATGGCGGCCGTGTTCTTTCTGCCATTCGATGACGCTGGCGGAAAAACCCGGATCGATGAAATCGTCGATCCGCTGCTGTCGATGTTTATGCAACTTACTGTGCAATTTATGCGGCCTCGAGCAGCGGTGCGGCTTCGGCAGCCAGGGCCGCCATCAATCCGCGCTGCAATTGCAGCATGGTGTCCTTATGGGCCTGCAATTCAGCCTGGAGCGTCTCGATGGCCTGAATTTTTTCTTCCAGGCTATCGGTCGCCAGATGGATGCGCTGCATCGACTGCAGGCGCCGTTTCAGCTGGCTCTTGTGCTCGCGGATCTGGGCCTCGAGCGGCGCCATGATGACTTTCAGCCAGGCTTCGACATCGCGGTTGGCCTGCAAGAAACAGTGCTTGACGCGCGAGACGATCGAGTCGAAAAATTTCTGCATCAGCACCACTTGCGGCGTGGTCAGAA
Source organism: Herminiimonas sp. CN (assembly GCF_000622895.1). Lineage (GTDB taxonomy): Bacteria > Pseudomonadota > Gammaproteobacteria > Burkholderiales > Burkholderiaceae_D > AVCC01. The sequence goes on along the minus strand of NZ_AVCC01000002.1, from coordinate 65,703 downwards.
TGGCGGCGGTGCCGAACTGCTTGTGATACACCGCTTCGATCAGTGCGATTTCATTGCTGTATTTTTCCAGCGAGAACGGCATCGGCATCGACACCGCCAGTCCGTGTTCGGTCGAAAATTTGCGGTACATGACCGTCATCATTTCGGTGATTTCGTCGGTTTTTCGCCCTGACAATACCAAATGATGTTGGACCCGGTCGAAAAACACGCGCACCGCCTGGCGCAGGCCGACGGAAAAATTGCTGCGCTGCATCGCTTCGCGCGCATTCAAAATATCTTCCTTCAGGATTTCCATGCCGAGGCTGGTAAACACTTCCATCGACAGGCGCGTGAAAACCCCGCGCGTACCCTGCAGTTTCAGCAGGCTTTCATCGAATTCCTGTTTTTCGACGTCGATGCGCTGCATCATGTGCTCGATCACCTTGTGATTCTTGCCGCGCAGGCTGTTCAGCTCCACCAGCTGCTCTGTGATATTGCGCCCGCGCGACAACAGCACCGCCAGGTGAGTCGCAGTCAGCGCTTCGATGTCGGCTGCCAACTGGCCCCGTATGATGTCCTTTTTTGCGGGAATCAGCGCATTCGACAATGCATCTTCCAGCGCCGGCAAACGGCTCCTGGCCAGCAATTGCGAATCGCGGTTGATCTTGCCGACCAGCCCTTTTTGCGCCGATACCGGGAAAACCTGCCGGTCCGGCAATCCCAGCATGTGCGCAACGCTGCCGATCTGCCGCTCGATTTGCGCTTCCACCTCTACCGGGCTGCGCAATTCGTCCCACATGCTGTCGATCTTGTTGAGCACCACCATGCGCCCGGGGCCGGAGCCGATATGGTTGCGCCAGACCTCGATGTCGCTCTTGGTCACGCCGGTATCGGCTGCCAGCACGAACAGCACCGCATGGGCGTTCGGGATCAGGTTCAGCGTCAGTTCAGGCTCGGTGCCGATTGCATTCAGACCCGGCGTGTCGACGATGATCAAGCCCTGTTTCAGCAACGGATGCGGAAAATTCACGATCGCGTGCCGCCATTGGGAAATCTCGACCTTCCCCTCGGCATCGACCGTCATGCCGTCATCCGGATTGTCGGCATCGAACAGGCCGTAGCTGATCGCTTCCTCGACCGCCACGCGCTTGGTCAGGCTGACCTGCTTGAACGCCTCCAGCATGCCGTCGGCAGAAGAAATATCCAGCGGCAGCACGGTCCAGACATGGCTTTGGGCCCTGAAATCGCTGGTGGAATGGATCTCGGCCCGGGTTTCGATCGGCAACAGGCGGATCGACGGCGGAAAAGTTTCGTCGTACAGCAGTTCGGTCGGGCACATGGTGGTGCGGCCAGCTGCGGACGGCAGGATGCGCTGGCCGTAATCGGCAAAGAAAATCGCATTGATCAGTTCCGACTTGCCGCGCGAGAATTCGGCCACAAAGGCGATCGTCAACTTGTCGTCGGCCAGCTTGCCCAACAACTGGGCGATGCGCTGTTCGCTGGCGGCATCCGACAATTGCGACTGTCCGGTCCATTGGCGGTAGCGCACCAATGCCGCCGCAACGCAGCAGCGCCACTCGCTATACGCTTCGAATTTCCTGACCAGATTGCTCATGTTGCTCCAAATAAATGTATTTGAATGCCCTCAATCTAGCATCCGCGCTCATTTTTGACAATTTACACAGTAAAACGTCGAGCGCTGCCCCTGCCTGATCTGCCGGATCGTCCCGCCGCAGACCCGGCAGGCAGCACCGGCGCGATCATAGACGAAATACGACTGCTGGAAATAGCCGCTTTGGCCATCGGCGCCGACAAAGTCGCGCAGAGTGCTGCCGCCCTGCGTGATCGCGGCGGACAGTATCGCGCGGATCGCTTGCGCCAGTTTTTCAAAGCGGGCCGGGCCGATGCGGTGGGCCGGGGTTTTGGGATTGATGCCGGCCTGAAACAGGCTCTCGGAAGCGTAGATATTGCCGACACCCACCACGATATCGCCGGCCAGCAACACTTGCTTGATCGCCGCGCGCCGCAGGCGGGTCTGCAGGTACAGCATCCGGCCTGAAAAGTCCGGGCCGAAAGGTTCCACCCCCAGGCCGCGCAACAACAAGTGCTGTTCGACACTACCATCCTGGGCCGGGTGCCACAATACCGCGCCAAAGCGGCGCGGATCGGTCAGGCGCAGCAACCGGCTGCCGGCCTGCAGATCGAAATGGTCGTGCTTTTGCGGTGCGCTGCCCAAGGGCAGGATACGCAGGTGGCCGGACATGCCGAGGTGGATGATCAGCGTCCCATGCTCGAAACCGATCAGCAGATATTTGCCGCGCCGTCCGGTCAGGCCGATCGCGCGCCCGCACAGCAGGGCCGGCAGGTCAGCAGGGAATGGCCAGCGCAAGCCGCTCCGGCGCACTACCACGCCTGTGACGATTTGCCCTTCCAGATACGGAGCGACGCCGCGGCGGGTGACTTCAACTTCTGGCAATTCTGGCATGATGGAACTCGATACAAATAAGTTCGCACAATACACAAATTACGGTGACAATGCTCAACCCGCGAGAAAGCGGTTGAGCGTAAAATCGTCGCTCGCGCTCTACCCTTGCCAGGATTATCACTTGAAAAAAGCTCTCGCCATTGCAAGCCTGTCGCTCATGCTGGCCGCATGCTCGACTTTGCAGCCTGAAACCGCGCCGCTGCCGCAACCAGCCGCAGCTGAAGCTGCTGCCGAACCGGACGCCAGCGGCCTGCCGCCTGACCATCCGGCCATTGGCAAAGCCGGTGCCGGACCGGGCCGGGCGGTCATTGAAGACCCGCTGCCGGCGGCGGCGCTGACCAATGAAATCCTGTTCAAGCTGGTAGCGGCCGAAATCGCCTTTCAGCGCGGCCAATGGCAAACCGCCTACATCACCGCCTTGGGCGTGGCCCAGGGGACGCGCGACCCGCGCATCGCCCGGCGCGCAACAGAAATTGCGATGAGCGCAAGCCAGCCGGCCGAAGCACTCGCGGCAGTCCGGCTGTGGCGCGAACTGGCGCCGCACTCGGAAGTGGCAGCACAGTACTACCTCGGCCTGGTGATCCTGTCCGACAATCCGGCCGAGGCGCAACCATTGCTGGCGCAGCGACTGGCAACCGCCAGCCCGCAAGAACGCAATGAACTGATTAATCAGATCCAGCGCCTGTTGCTGCGCGCCAGGGACAAGGCAATCGCCTTCGACATGCTGGAGCAACTGCTGCTGCCTTATGCCGACTTGCCGCAGACGCCGCTGGCGCTGGCGCAGGGCGCGCTTGCCAAGGGCGACCGTGCACGCGCCTTCCGGGAGGCCGGCAACGCACTCAGGGCCGAACCGGATTCCGAACTGGCGGCGCTGACGCTGGCCCAGATGAGCGTCGACCAGGCCGCAACGGTTGCCGTGCTCACGCAATTCCTGGACAGCCACCCGCAAGCGCGCGAAGTCCGCATGGCGTATGCGCGCATCCTGGTCGAACAAAAGCAATTCGAACCGGCGCGCAGACAGTTTGAAATCCTGCTCAACGCACAACCGCAGGATCTGGGGGCAATGTACGCGCTCGGCATTTTGGGGTTGCAGGCCAACGACCTGGACAGCGCCGAAAAATACCTCGACGCCTACGTCGCGGTACTGGAAAAAACACCGCGCGAACAACGCGACCCGACCCAGGCGCTGATGATCCTGGCCCAGATCGCCGAAGACCGCAAAGACGTCCCTGCCGCGCTGCACTGGCTGGAAAAAATCGCACCGGGCGAACTGCAAAGTCCGACCTATTTCAGCGCATTGCTGAAACGGGCGCAACTGGTTGCCAAACAGGGCGACTTGCCGGCGGCGCAAAAATTGTTGCAGGGATATGCCGGCGACAACCTCCAGCAGCAAGCGCAGATCGTCCTGGCGCAAGCGCTGATCCTGCGCGAAGCGGGCCTGGACCGCAATGCATTCTCGGTGCTGGCCGCCGGACGCAAGCGCTTCCCGGACAATACCGAGCTGCTGTACGACTACGCGATGGCCGCCGAAAAACTGCAGCAGCACGAGCAAATGGAAGCAGCACTGCGCCGCATCATCAAGCAGGAACCGCAGAAACCGCACGCCTACAATGCGCTCGGCTACTCGCTGGCGGACCGCAATCTGCGCCTGCCGGAAGCCCGCGCGCTGATCGCCCGCGCGCTGGAACTGGCGCCGGAAGACCCTTTCATCATGGACAGCATGGGCTGGGTCGAATTTCGGCTCGGCAAGCTCAAGCAAGCAGAGGCTCTGCTGCGGCGCTCGTACGCGCTGCGGCCGGACGTTGAAATCGCCACCCACCTGGGCGAAGTGCTGTGGGCCAGCGGCAAAAAAGACGAAGCGCAACAACTATGGCGCGCTGCGCTTGCCAAGGAGCCGGGCAACGCAGCGCTGAAAAGCACGCTGGCCCGGCTCAAGGTGCAGCTCTAGCACTGCTTTCATGAAAAACAGATACTGCGTACCGTATTTTTCAACAGCGCTCTTCAACCATGATTGAAATGCATTATTTATTGTCATACCCTAATAAAAATACAATCATGCCAAAGAAATCCGGAAGCCCGGTGCGTCAGCGTGCGCTGGCCGGCTTGCTGACGGCACTGCTGCTCGGCGGCTGCGCCAGTCCGCCCGTCCTGCCGGACAACACTGTGGCCGGCGCTGCCGCCCGGCGCTACCACGCCGCCATCGAACTCGACGGCCGGCTCTCGGTACGCTACCAGCGCAACGACCGGGAGGAAGCGCTGCATGGCAGTTTTGCATGGTCGCAAACCGCTGCGCGCACCCTCGTCACGCTGAACTCGCCGCTCGGCCAAACCCTCGCCACCATCGAATTGACGCCGCAAGGCGCCACCCTGATCCAGCCCGGCCAGCCTGCGCGCAATGCCGCCGATGCCGACGCGCTGGCCGCCGACGCCCTAGGCTGGCCGCTGCCGGTGGCCAACCTGGGCAACTGGCTGCAAGGCTATGCGCTCGATGCGCACGGCCGTCGCATCGCGGCTGCGGGCAGCGCCGACCCGATCAGCACGCCCGACGGCTGGCAGATCCGCTACCCGGCCTGGCAGCAGGCCGGCAGCGCAGCCGGCCATCCGAAACGCATCGACCTTGCGCGTCGCAGCGCCGCGGCCGGCGAGATCGCGATTCGCATCGTCATCGACAACTGGCAGCCGCTGCCATGATCCGCACACTGAACAACTGCCCTGCCCCGGCCAAGCTGAACCTGTTTTTGCATGTCACCGGACGCCGTCCGGACGGCTACCATTTGCTGCAAACCGCGTTCCAGCTGCTCGACTTCGGCGACACGCTGCATTTTGCGTTGCGCGACGACGACCGCATCGAGCGCAGCAGCGCACTGCCAGGCGTGCCGCAAGACGCCGACCTGACCGTGCGCGCGGCACGCCTGCTGCAGGCAGCAGGCAGCAAAAAACTCGGCAAGCCGCTGCCCGGCGCCAACATCGCGCTGGAAAAACGCTTGCCGATGGGCGGTGGTCTGGGCGGCGGCTCGTCGGACGCCGCCACCACCCTGATGGCGCTGAACCATCTGTGGAGTACCGGCTTCAACCGCGTCGAACTGATGGCGCTGGGCCTGCAACTCGGTGCCGACGTGCCGTTTTTCCTGTTCGGACAAAACGCCTTTGCCGAAGGCGTGGGCGAAGTACTGAGCCCGATCGAAACGCCCGCTTGCTGGTATCTGGTGATCGAACCGGGCGTGTCGATTCCTACCGCGGAAATCTTTAACGCAAAAGATTTGACAAGGGATACAAATCTGGTCAAAATATCGAACTTTTCCAAAGCGCCAAATAACTTTGGGAGAAACGATCTGCAAGCGGTAGCAACCAGGCTGTTTCCTGAAGTTTTTAACGCCATAGAGTGGCTAAAAAAATTCGGAGATGCTAGAATGACCGGCTCCGGTTCCTGCGTATTTTGCCCGGTTGAACAAGAGCAGCAGGCCAGCGAAGTACTGAAGCAGGTACCGCCGCACTGGAAGGCATGGAAAGCTAAAGCGATCGCGCAACATCCGCTGACGGATTTGCTTGCAGTGCAGTAAAAAATTAGTTTGACGTTAAATACAATGAAGAATATTGCAAATGCGATTGCACATGCAGATTCACATGTGAGACGGCAAGCAAACGGTTGTGTAGGGGAGTCGCCAAGTCGGTTAAGGCACTGGATTTTGATTCCAGCATTCGAAGGTTCGAATCCTTCCTCCCCTGCCAGTAGGTCACATAGAGCAAAATACGCATATAGTGTAGAAGCCGCCGACGTAAGACTGATCCAGTCCTGCGTCGGCGGCTTTTAATCCTTTTAACGACTGCAATCAGGCATCCCATGGCACTCGAAAACTTGATGGTATTTGCCGGCAACGCCACGCCGGATCTCGCTGTTGACGTATGCAAGCAGCTCGGCCTTTCCCTTGGCAAAGCCAACGTCGACAAGTTTTCCGACGGCGAAGTGATGGTCGAGATCAACGAAAACGTGCGCGGCAAGGATGTCTTCGTGCTGCAATCGACCTGCGCGCCGACCAACGACAACCTGATGGAACTGATCCTGATGGTCGATGCGTTGAAGCGCGCATCGGCCGGCCGCATCACTGCCGCCATCCCGTATTTCGGCTACGCCCGCCAGGATCGCCGCCCGCGCTCGGCGCGGGTTGCGATTTCGGCCAAGGTGGTGGCCAACATGCTGCAGCAAGCCGGCGTCGACCGGGTCCTGATCATGGATTTGCACGCGGATCAGATCCAGGGCTTCTTCGACATCCCGGTCGATAACATCTACGCCTCCCCGATCCTGCTGGGCGACCTGGTGAAGAAGAATTACGAGGACCTGCTGGTGGTGTCGCCCGACATCGGCGGCGTGGTGCGCGCCCGCGCATTGGCCAAGCGCCTCAACTGCGACCTCGCCATCATCGACAAGCGCCGCCCGAAACACAACGTGTCCGAAGTCATGAACATCATCGGCGAAGTCGAAGGCCGCAACTGCGTGATCATGGACGACATGGTCGATACCGCAGGCACGCTGACCAAGGCGGCCGAAGTGCTGAAGGCACGCGGCGCCAAGAAAGTGCTGGCCTACTGCACCCATGCGGTGCTGTCCGGCCCGGCCATCGAGCGCATCGCAAGCTCGTCGATCGATGAAGTAGTCGTTACCGACACCATCCCGCTGTCGGACGCGGCCAAGGCCTGCAGCAAGATCCGTCAGCTCTCGAGCGCTGCGCTGCTGGCGGAAACTTTCCGCCGCATCACCAAGGGCGATTCGGTGATGTCGCTATTCATGGAATAGACAGCGCACAAGCGACCGGCCGCAGATCAAATCCGGCCCGTTCGAAACGGGCCAATACCGTATCCGGGCATGGCAAATGCCGTGCCCACACCTGAAATCCCCTGGTCGCGGGGGATTTATACCGCAAGGCACTGCCTTGCATAATCTGGAGCTTCAAAATGAAAGTTATTGCATTCAAACGCACTTTGCAGGGGACCGGAGCGAGCCGCCGCCTGCGTAATTCCGGCCAGACGCCTGGTATCGTCTACGGCGGCACCGAGCCGGCCGTCAGCATCACGCTGGACCACAATGCGCTGTACCACGCGCTGAAAAAGGAAGCGTTTCACGCCTCGATCCTGGATCTGGAAATCGACGGCAAAGTCGAAAAAGTCCTGCTGCGCGACTTCCAGGTCCACGCGTTCAAGCAATTGGTGCTGCATGCCGATTTCCAGCGCGTCGACCCGAACCAGAAGATTCACGTCAAGGTTCCGCTGCATTTCATCAATGCCGACATTTCCCCAGTGGTCAAACTGTCCGGCGGCATCATCAGCCACGTCATGACGGAACTGGAAGTTGCCTGCCTGCCAGGCCAACTGCCTGAATTCATCGCGGTCGATCTGGCCACCCTGGAAGCCGGTCAATCGATCCATCTGTCGTCCGTCACTTTGCCGGAAGGCGTAACTGCCATCGCGCACGGCGACAATCCAACCATCGCTACCGGCACCATTCCTGCCGGCGCAGCCGCCGCCAGCGCCGAAACACCGGCAGCCTAAGCTGCTGCACGCTCCGGCAGCTTGCGCCGGAGACAAAAAACCCGCCTTTCAGTGGTCGGGTTTTTTATTGCCAGAATGAAGGGGGATGGCAAAAAATACATTACCTTCCACAATGAAATTAAGCAACTTTTAAAATACTAGTCGCACTATCCGGCGCACCCGCCCCGAACAAGCTGCTGTCGTTATAATCGCTGTTTTTCTTTGATACCACATCATGTCCATCCGCCTCATCGTCGGCCTCGGCAACCCTGGGCCGGAATACGAACAAACGCGCCACAACGCCGGCTTCTGGCTGGTCGACAACCTGGCCAACGGAGTGGCGCGCTGCAAGCTGCAGCGCGAATCCCGCTTCAACGCACTGGTGGCAAAAACCAGCATCGGCGGCCAGGAAGTCTGGCTGCTGGAACCGCAGACCTTCATGAACCGTTCCGGCCAGTCGGTCGGCACCCTGGCGCGCTTCTACAAGATCCTGCCGGACGAGGTGCTGGTGGTGCATGACGAGCTCGACCTTGCGCCGGGCGCGGCCAAGCTCAAGAAGGGCGGCTCGTCCGGCGGCCACAACGGCCTGAAAGACATCACGGCCGCGCTCGGCACCCAGGATTACTGGCGCGTGCGGATCGGCATCGGCCATCCGCGCGCGCTGAACCTGCAGCAGGCGGTGGTCGATTTCGTGCTGCACCGGCCGCGCAAGGACGAGCAGATGCTGATCGACGAAGCCATCGCCCGCAGCATCGACATCATCCCGCAGCTGTGCGAAGGCAAATTCGAAGCGGCCACCATGCAACTGCACACCATCAAGTAAGGCCTTCCAAGGCGCGCAGCACCGATCTGCCAGCGAGCCTAGCCGTGCTGGCAATCATTGCCAGCCGTAGCGTCGTGCATAGATGCCTTTCATCGCCTGCGTCAGCCCGACATAGCACAGCAGGATCGCGATCAGCCACGGAAAGTAACTCAGCGGCAGCGCCTGCAGCTTGAAGTAATGCGCCAGCGGCCCCATCGGCAGGAAAATCCCGATCGATCCGATCAGCAGCGTCATCGCCAAGAGCGGCCAGGCGGCGCGGCTCTGGAGGAACGGGATCTTGCGGGTGCGGATCATGTGCACGATCAGCGTCTGCGACAGCAGGCCTTCGATGAACCAGCCGGACTGGAACAGGGTCTGGTGCTCCGGCGTATTGGCGCCGAACACGAACCACATCAGGGCAAAGGTGCCAATGTCGAATACCGAGCTGATCGGACCGAAGAACACCATGAAGCGGCTCAGTTCGTCCGGATTCCACTTCTGCGGCGTGCTCAGCGCTTCCGCGTCGACGTTGTCGAATGGGATCGTGATCTGCGAGATGTCGTACAGCAGGTTCTGTACCAGCAGATGCAGCGGCAGCATCGGCAGGAACGGGATGAAGGCCGACGCCACCAGCACCGAGAACACGTTGCCGAAGTTCGAGCTGGCCGTCATCTTGATGTACTTGAGCATGTTGGCGAAGGTCTTGCGGCCTTCGATCACGCCCTCCTCCAGCACCATCAGGCTCTTTTCCAGCAGGATGATGTCGGCCGCCTCCTTGGCGATATCGACCGCCGAATCGACCGAGATGCCGATGTCGGCGGCGCGCAGCGCCGGCGCGTCGTTAATGCCGTCGCCCATGAAGCCGACCACGTGGCCGTTGCCGCGCAACACCCGCACGATGCGCTCCTTGTGCGACGGCGTCAGCTTGGCGAACACGGTGGTGGTTTCGCTGGCGGCCGACAGTTCGGCGTCGCTCATGCCCTCGATGGCGGCGCCCAGCAGTACGCCCTTGACCGCCAGGCCGACTTCCTTGCAGACCCGCAGCGTGACCAGATCGTTGTCGCCGGTCAGCACCTTGACCTCGACTCCGTTGGCCTTCAGCGCTTTCAGCGCCGGCGCGGTGCTTTCCTTCGGCGGATCGAGGAAGGCGATGTAGCCGATCAGGGTCAGCTCGCCCTCGTCCGCCACGCCATACACATCGCGTGCCGGCGGCAGCTCCTTGCCGGCCACCGCAACCACCCGCAAGCCCTCCTGATTCAGCTCGGCGGTAACGGCGCGAATGCGCGCCAGCAGCTGCGGCGTCAGCGCCTCGATCCGGTTGCCGTTACGCACCCGGGTGCAGACCGCCAGCACTTCTTCCAGTGCGCCCTTGCAGATCAGTTCGTGGTGATCCTCGCGCTCGCTGACCACCACCGACATGCGGCGGCGATTGAAGTCGAATGGAATTTCGTCGACCTTGCGGTAGTTGCTGGCGATGCCGAGTTCGATGTTCAGTTCGCCATGCTCCAGCACCGCCACGTCCAGCAGGTTTTTCAGGCCGGTCTGGTAATAGCTGTTCAGGTACGCCATCGCCAGCACTTCCTGGCTGGTCGCGCCGAACACGTCGGTATGGCGCGCCAGCACGATCTTGTCCTGGGTCAGGGTGCCGGTCTTATCGGTACACAGGATGTCCATCGCGCCGAAGTTCTGGATCGCATCGAGCCGCTTGACCACCACTTTCTTGCGGCTGAGGATGACCGCGCCCTTGGCCAGGGTCGAAGTCACGATCATCGGCAGCATCTCGGGCGTCAGGCCGACCGCGATCGAGAGCGCGAACAGCGCCGCCTCCACCCAGTCGCCCTTGGTGAAGCCGTTGATGAACAGCACCAGCGGCGCCATCACGAACATGAAGCGGATCAGCACCCAGCTGACCTTGTTGACGCCGCTCTGGAACTGGGTCGGAGTGCGGTCGGCGGCCGTCACGCGTTCGGCCAGCGCGCCGAAGTAGGTGCGGTTGCCGGTGCCGATCACGACCGCGGTGGCGGCGCCGCTGACCACATTGGTGCCCATGAAGCACAGGTTGTCGAGCTCCAGCGGATTGCTGGACAAGGCACCGCGCTGCTCCGGATACTTCTCCACCGGCAGCGATTCGCCGGTCAGCGCGGCCTGGCTGATGAACAGATCCTTGGCGCCGAGCAGACGCAGATCGGCCGGGATCATGTCGCCTGCCGACAGCACCACCAAGTCGCCCGGCACCAGCTGCTTGATCGGCACTTCCACCTTGCCGGAGGAGTCTGCAACGCGGCGCACTACGGTGGCGGTATTGCTGACCATTTCCTTGAGCTTGTCGGCCGCGCTGTTCGAGCGCTTTTCCTGCACGAAGCGCAGAATCGTCGACACCACCACCATGGTGCCGATCACCACCGCCGCCTTCATGTCTTCGGTCAGATAGGAAATCAGCGCCAGCAGGGTCAGCAGGATGTTAAACGGGTTGCGGTAGCACAGCCACAGATGGACCCACCACGGCATCGGCTTTTCGTGCTCGACTTCGTTCAGGCCGAGTTGTTCGCGCCTGACCTCGACCTGCTCCTCGCTCAAGCCGTCTTCGCCGGCCTCCAGCCGGCCCAGTACCGCCGCCGGTGCCATGCGCGACAGCGCCACCATCTGCTCGGCCAGCTGCTCCGGCATTTTCTTGCCGACAGCGGTGCCGCGCAGCAGGTCGAGCAGCGCGGTTTTTTGGTAGCGCCGGGCCGACAGCCCTTTTTGGATGAATGCCAACAGGCGCAGCTTGAAAAAATCGAAACCCATGCACTTCCCCCTGCAAGGCGCGCAGCAGCGCGCCAGTTCAAATTAGAATCAGTTGCGGCGCATGCCGCCGGCCAATACGATAGATCGCCACATCACGCTACACGCGGAATATGACAAGCGATCGCTGGATGCGACATGCATCGCAAAAAATGAGGAAAGAGGGAAAATGTCGAACCGAATGATCCGGCAAATGCCGCTCCCCGCCAAAACGGCAAGGGCAGCGGCTGAAAATGCGGGCGTTGACCTTACCGTGAAGAATCGATCACTGATCGACTACAAGAACCACTGTCCACGTAGGGACTCCACGAAAAAAAGATTGGCGAAAGATACGCCTATTCATATCGATTGTCCATTCCGATCGAAAATTTTCATGCATGGGCAGCCGGCCAGTCAGGGCGACGCTGGCGGCGCGCAGGGCCGCGGCGCTATCGATGCGGCAAATCGGGTAAAGCAGGCAAGAATGACAGCACTGCACATCATCCGGCAGGAACGCTTGCCTGAAGTCTTGCCAAATGACGCGAAACATATACTCCATGCAAAACGCACAAAATTCACATTTTTCCGCTTGCATTTGCTGCGGCAACAAAAATACTATATTAGAGTATTGCAGGAACACCGGATTTCTGCCCCCTGGGCACAGCGCAAGCCATGAAAATTTCACTGGCGGAAGACGGTTCCATGATCGGCGAGGCGGCCAGGCAAGGTCTGACCAATGCCGGCTTCAGCGTCGACAGGGCGCAGGACGGGCGCGCGGCGGATGCCCGCTGCTGCGCCGCCATGCCGGCATCGAACTGGCCGCCGGTTTGCCGAACCGGGAGGGCGGCGCGGGCCTGGCGGTGCGGGTCCGGTTCGCCAAATCTGCTTGAAGCTTCAGCAGTAATCACCCGATAAATCAGTTGGCCACCCGCATCCGGTAAAATAGCCGGTTAATTCAAATCCATTGCAAAGCACACACCATGAGTCTCCAATGCGGCATCGTCGGTCTGCCTAACGTCGGCAAATCCACCCTCTTCAACGCGCTTACCAAAGCCGGCATTCCGGCCGAGAACTATCCGTTTTGCACCATCGAACCGAACGTCGGCGTCGTCGAAGTGCCTGATCCGCGCCTGGCCGCGCTGTCGGCGATCGTCAAGCCGGAACGGGTGCAAAACGCGATCGTCGAGTTCGTCGACATCGCCGGCCTGGTGGCGGGCGCATCCAAGGGCGAAGGGCTGGGCAACCAGTTCCTCGCGCACATCCGCGAGACCGACGCGATCGTCAACGTGGTGCGCTGCTTCGAGGACGACAATGTGATCCACGTCGCCGGCAAGATCAGCCCGCTGGACGACATCGCAGTGATCCAGACCGAGCTGGCGCTGGCCGACATGGGCACGGTCGAGAAAGCCATCCATCGCGAAAACAAGAAAGCCCGCTCCGGCGACAAGGATGCCGCCAAACTGGTCGAACTGCTGGAACGCATCATGCCGCACCTGAACGAAGCCGAACCGGTGCGCGCCATGGGGCTGGACGCGGAGGAAATGCTGCTGATCAAGCCGCTGTGCCTGATTACCGCCAAGCCGGCGATGTATGTCGCCAACGTGTCCGACACCGGCTTCACCGACAACCCGCTGCTGGACCAGCTGACTGCCTATGCAGCATCGCAGAACGCGCCGATCGTCGCCATCTGCGCCTCGATCGAATCCGAGATCGCCGACCTGGACGAAGCCGACAAGGCCGAATTCCTGGCCGACATGGGGATGGAAGAGCCGGGCCTGGATCGCCTGATCCGCGCCGCCTACAAGCTGCTCGGCCTGCAGACCTACTTCACCGCCGGCGTCAAGGAAGTGCGCGCCTGGACCATCCACGTCGGCGACACTGCGCCGCAGGCAGCCGGCGTGATCCACACCGACTTCGAGCGCGGCTTCATCCGCGCCCAGACCATCGCGTTTGACGACTTCATCGGCTACAAGGGCGAGGCCGGCGCCAAGGAAGCCGGCAAGATGCGCGCCGAGGGCAAGGAATACGTGGTCAAGGATGGCGATGTGCTGAATTTCCTGTTTAACGTCTAAGTAGCAGTAGCTGTTTTCTGGTGTTCGCCGACGTTCGCTCGCTCGGCTAACTCATTGAAAGCAATAGGTTGATTGTCCGTAGATGTACTAGTGTGTACGTGGGCAATCTTCTTATATAGGGGCATGGAATGGGGCATGCACGGTGTATGCCCCTCCACCAAGGAGAATATATGCCCCTGCAATGCCCTGAAACCCGCATGGATGCTAGCGATAGCGTCAAAAATCATGCCCCAGAATCCTCCCAAAAACCTGCCCCGAAACGCGGGATTTCCGATTTAACCCTGCGTAACCTAAAGGTCAAAGACAAGCCTTTCAAGAAAGCCATTGAAAACGGGCTTTATCTTGAAGTGATGCCCAGCGGCTCCAAGCTCTGGCGGTTCAAATATCAGTTGTTTGGCAAGGAAAACCGCTTCGCATTGGGCAGCTATCCTGAAACCTCACTCAAGGTTGCAAGGGAGAAAGCAGAGGCCGCCCGCAAACAAGTCAAGCAAGGTTTGCACCCGGCGCGGGAGCAGCAACTTGTTCGTTTAAAGTCCGCCCACGAACAGACCAATACCTTCGAGGCCATTGCCAAAGAATGGATCGTCCGGAAAGACTGGGAAGAGATCACCAAGAAACGCAGGCTGGACATGCTTCAGCGCGTCGTATTCCCAGCCATCGGCAAAATGCCGTTGAAGGCAATTACACCGCCCATCGTGTTGTCAATTCTCCAAAAAGCTGCTGAGAAAAATGGGCCGACTGTCATGGCGGAGGCCAAACGCACCATGTTCGGCATCTTTGAATTGGCGACCGAAACCTTCCGTGTCGATGTCAACCCCGTGCATCGGTGGCGCGAAGCATTGCCGAAAAACAAGACCCAGCACAAAACACCCTTGGAAGTCGGGGAAATCGGGCAACTCTTGCGCGATGTCGATGGGCATGGCGGCAACCACCAAACGCAGTGCGCCTTTATGTTGATGTGGCTGACGCTCGCCCGCCCGTCTGAAGTGGTTGAGGCCGAATGGGCTGAGTTCGACCTTGACGCCGCCATTTGGCGTATTCCGGCAGCGCGCATGAAGAAGCGTAAGGAACACCATATTCCCTTACCCCGTCAGGCGTTGAAGTGGCTGCGCGGAATGGCAACGCTTACAGGCGACAGGAAACACCTATTCCCGCACCGTGACGATAGAGCCAGGCCGATGGTAACTGCCTCGTTCCGGCAAATGTTGAAGGTCTTGGGCTGGTCAGGCAAGTTCAGCCCTCACGCGACGAGGACGACGGGAAGCACGCGTCTCAATGAGCTGGAATATTCGTCGGACTGGATCGAGCGGCAATTAGCACATTCAGAACCCAACGGCGTACGGCGCGCATATAATCACGCTGACTATTTTGCGCACCGTGCCACGATGATGCAGGAGTGGGCGGACTGGCTGGACAAATGGAAGAGTGAAAAATCCAATAATGATTGACTGAGCCTTATCAGCCGCACACAGCCTGCCACAGGCTACAGGTCTGCCACTTCACTAACAGAAAAACGAACATGCCATTTTTAGACTGGGTAAATAAAAATCAAGCGAAGGAAGCCGTAAGAGAGGTGCCCTATCACTTGATTCAACATGAGTCGGTTCACGGCGATATCACTGGTGCCAACGCCGATAACCTGCTAATTCAGGGTGACAACCTATTGGCGCTTAAAGCCTTAATCCCGTTCTATGCGGGCCGGGTCAAATGCATCTTCATCGATCCGCCATACAATACCAAGACAGATTTCGGCCACTATGATGACAGGCTTGAGCATAGTCAGTGGCTTTCAATGATGTATCCACGGCTGGTACTGATGCGGGAGTTACTTGCCGACGATGGAAGTCTTTGGGTAACCTTGGACGACAACGAGGCTCATTATTTTCGGGTAATGGCGGATGAAATCTTTGGGCGAGACAGCTTCATCATTGATATTTCTTGGCGCAAGCGGGATGGCCCACCGAATGACCGTAAGGTAGGTCTGGTACATGACCATATACTAGTGTGGGCGCGCCGCAAGGATGCAAACACAAAAAAATCTCGGGCAGAACTTTCGTTCAACCTGATGGAGCGGACCGACAAGGCAAACGCTCAATATCAAGCGTTCACCGAACCTGGTGGACTTGATCCGCGCGGGGCCTTTCGTAAGATTGATACGACAGCCAATGGAAAAGGCGGGAGATTCGTTGAAAGTCTTTACTACGGAGTAGTCAATCCATATACGGGGGAAGAGGTATTTCCCAGACAGGGTACGTGTTGGCGTCATAACAAGGAAGAGATGGCGCGCCTCCAGGCAGACCGTCGGCTGTATTGGGGAGTCAAAGGCACTGCCAAAACGCCAATGCGCAAACTGTTTGAGTCCGAAGCAAAGCAAGGGATGTCGTCTCCGAGCATATGGGATGATCTCGCGTTAAATCAGCACGCAAGCGCGGAAATCGAAAAGCTGTTCGGCGCAAAGGCTGCGTTTGAGACACCCAAGCCAGAAAAACTGCTCGCCCGAATCATTCATATTGCCAGCAGCGAGGGCGATATCGTTTTGGACTCGTTTCTTGGCTCGGCGACCACCGTTGCAGTGGCGCATAAAATGGGGCGGCGTTACATTGGAATTGAAATGGGGGATCATGCCCGCACGCACTGTTTGCCGAGAATGCTAAAAGTCGTCGAAGGCGAACAGGGCGGTATAAGCAAAGACGTTGATTGGCGAGGCGGCGGGGGATTCCGATACTGCGTACTTGGCGCACCAGCTTTTGACGAGGATGGCCGCATCAGTGACGAAGTAAAATTCGCTACACTAGCTGCATATGTTTGGCACTTCGAAATCGGTGAGCCGGGCCACCAAACATTTGACAAGCCGCTACTGGGCCTTCATAACGGCACTGCCTACTATCTGCTATACAACGGCATCCTGGGCGACCGACGCCCGGCAGGTGGCAACGTCCTGACGCATGCCGTTCTGCAATCTATCAATGATATATTCCCACATGCTGGGCCAAAAGTAGTTTATGGGGAAACTACGCGACTTGGTGCTTCACGCCTTGCGGTAGAGGGTGTCACGTTCAAGCAGATTCCGTATGATGTGAAGATTCGATAGGGCCGATGGCATGACCGAATCAGCTGAATACCGCAAAGCACTTGCCGAACGTTCCTCATATGTTGAAAACGTGCTGGTGCACCGCATGGTGGCTGACCTTGCCGGAGAGTTGTGGCGGCGTGACCCCACTATGCCGCTGAACATCTTCAACTCGGAAGTGGACGACTCTGGCTTTGACTTGGTGCTCGGATGCGGTTCCAAGCTGCGATACATACAGGTCAAGCAAGTACACGCGAAGGGGGCCGCGAGCAAGTTTTCCGTGCGTCTCGACTTCACCCGCATGCATGGTAGCTGCGTAGTTGTCGTGGTGCACACCGAAGACGAGTTGCTGATAGATCATTTCCTATTCTATGGAGGCATGGCCCACGAGCCGATGCCCAGTGTAGAGGATAACAAGGCTTCTATTACGCCGGGCAGGCGAGACAGCGATGGCAACCGCAAGACCCGGCAGCATTACCGCGATGTGAAGCGTAACAAGTTTAAGGGGCCGCTTACTACGGCAGAATTGCTCGACACACTATTTGGCGTGGCGCACGAAGGACAGACAGAACAACAAGCATGCTGACACTCAAAACCTACCAACAGAGCGCCTTGACGGTGCTCACGCAATTCCTGACCGACACGCGCAGCAAGCCCGTAACCGAAGCATATAGGGCAACGCTGGCGACACAAAACCGCATCGGCGAAACCTACGCCCCGTTGTTTGGCGACATCCCGTGTGTCTGTCTGCGCGTGCCAACTGGCGGCGGGAAAACAATCATGGCCGCGCACGCCGTTGCCTTGGCTGGCAAGGCGGTGCTCGATAGCGATGCGCCGATTGCCTTGTGGCTTACGCCGTCGGATACGATTCGCACTCAGACCCTTGAAGCATTGGCGAATGCGCGCCATCCGTACCGTCAGGCATTGGCACATTATTTCGGTGATCGCGTCCAAGTGTGCGACTTGGAAAGCCTGCAAACCGTCAGCCCGCACGATGTCGGAAAAGCCGCCATCGTGATCGTCGCCACGATCCAGTCGTTCAACGTGACGGACACGGCTAAGCGAAACGTCTATTCATTCTTTGAAGAGCTGGCCCCCCACTTTGACAATCTGGCCCCGCACCTGACGACCGGGCTAGAGAAAGTGTCGGAGGCAGACTTGCAAACGCAACCCTACCTGACGGCCAAGGACTTGGGCCGAGTGAAGTATTCCGTCGCCAACTGGATGCACTTGCAACGCCCCATTGTGATCGTGGACGAGGCGCACAACAACCGCACTGACCGCTTCTTTAAATCGCTGGGGCGCGTGAATCCAAGTTGTGTGATCGAGATGACTGCCACGCCAGTGCCGGGCAATAACGTCCTTTATCACGTTGCAGCCGCCGAGCTGAAGGCCGAGCAAATGATCAAGCTGCCGATAGTGTTGGCTGAGCATCCACAAGGTTGGCGTGAATGCTTGCGCGATGCGGTGCTTACCCGCGACCGTCTGGAAATCGTCGCTCAGCGTGAGACTGATTATGTCCGTCCTATCGCGTTGGTGCAAGCCATGCCGATCAATGGGGAGGCAACGGTGGCTGTCGTTCGCCAGCACTTGATCGAACAGGAACAAATTCCCGAGAACCAGATTGCCGTAGCCACCGGCACGCAGAAGGAACTGGATGGCATCAACCTGTTCGACCGTGCGTGCCAAATCCGCTACGTCATCACCGTTGAAGCGCTTAAGGAAGGCTGGGACTGTTCATTTGCTTATGTGCTCGCCAGCTTGCAATCGGTGAACTCGGCGAAAGACGTAGAGCAATTGTTGGGTCGGGTGCTTCGCATGCCGTATGCAAAGAACCGCTCCCAGGACGACTTGAATAAGGCATACGCCCACATCGTTGCCGACAATTTCGCTCAGGCAGCTGCCACCCTCAAAGACCGCATGGTGCAAAACATGGGCTTTGAAAGGCTGGAAACGGCATCGCTCATTGTTCAGCAGCAGGCATTGCCGTTGGTTGGCGGTGAGGGTGGCACGGCACCGTTGGCCCGGACTGGTGGCGCAGTCGCCCCAGCAATACCAGACTGCCACATCGATCTGCCGCAAGTACCTGACATTCAGCATTGGCCGGATGAATTGAAGCAGGCTGTGCGAATTATGCCGACCACCCAAGGCGCAACCGTCTTGTTGAATGGTGAGGTCAGCAGCGAGATACTGACGCAAGCTGAGGCGTTTATCAGCAGTGCCATGCCCGCAAAGGTGCGTGACAAGGTCAAGGAACAATTCGACGCCCACCGAGCGGTGCGGCAGGCCATGCGAGCCCCGGCGCAGTTAGGGTTGGCCTTCGCGCCGATTCCTCAGCTTTGCCTGGACTTGGGCAATCATCTTGAAGTGGTGGAGCGTGAAACGCTGTCCAGTTTGGGCGACTGGAGTTTGTTGGATCATCAAGTGCAGCTAGCCGGGTTCAGTATCACCGAGACCGTCAACTCGTTCGAGATTGATGTCAATGGCGAGAAGGTTACTTATCGACATACCGATGTGCAGCAACTGCTGCTTAACGACACGGTAAGCCACACCAGCCAGCAGGACTTGATTCGCTGGTTGGACGTTGAGGCGCGCCAGTCCGATATTGGGCAGGCACAAATGCAGGCGTATCTGGTGAAGATGGTCACGCACCTTATCGCTGACCGCCACTTCACGCTTACCGCGCTGGTGCGCGCGCGCTTCCAGTTGGCGCGGGCTCTGACCAAGGAAATTGGACGACTGCGCCAGTTGGCAATGGCTAAGGGCTTTCAAGGGAGGCTCATGGACATGGCCGTTCCCGGCATTGAGCAGTTGGCGCATTACAGTTTTCACTACCAAGCAGGCCAATACCCTGCGCGTCAGATTTATCAAGGTAGCTACGAGTTCAGCAAGCACTTCTACCCGATGATCCATGACCTGCGCGAGAAGACGCAGGCGGGCCAAGTGGCTGAGGAATTCCGCTGCGCGCAAGCCATCGATGCCCATGCCAAGGTCAAGCAGTGGGTGCGCAACATTGAACGGCAAGAGCGGTTTTCGTTCTGGTTGCCGACATCCACGGATTACTTCTACCCGGACTTTGTGGCCGAGTTGGTTGATGGCCGCGTTCTGGCCGTCGAATACAAGGGCGAGCCTTATAAGACCAACGACGACTCACGCGAAAAGCAGCAGGTCGGCCACCAGTGGCAACAGTCCAGCGGCGGGCGCTGCGTGTTTCTGTTTGCCGTCGAACGCGACGATCAAGGGCGGAACGTTTTCCAGCAAATCGCCGACAAGTTGGCATGATTTCCTGTTTGTAATGTTGTTTTTCCTCATGGGTAACGAGTCTCCATAGCCCGGACTCGTTACGCTGGAATTCGTGCCGCCCTTAATTGCTCATGACGGAAAATGGGGGGCGTGGTACGCACGGAGCAGGCCGCTGTGCCTCGAAGTGAATCACCCAATACGCTATTGGATGACCCAACCCTTTTCCGATTTAATCATTGTGAAATTGGCTGACACGTCAATGACATCGCCCTTTGCCAGCGCGTAGGGGTTCTTTCCATTTTTCCGGGCAAAGTTGAACAATGGCATCGCCAGCTGCATGCAATTTTTTTCGTAGAACTCTTTCGCCTGCTGATGGGCTGCAAGATATGGAGCTTTGCGTGCTTCCATCCTCTTTTCTATCGATGCGCGATTAGCCACCGCTTGCTGTGTCTTTGCATATTCAGCCTTCAGCTCTGGAGTTGCATCGTCTGACGGGGCTGCTGCTGGAGAAATGCTGGACATTGATTGCAGCTCGGCGTAGTCGGCGTCATTCAATCCGGCAGGGACTTCTGGCTGCAAAGGGTTTCCCTTCGGGATTTCTTTAACGACTTCTATCTTGTATGTTGCGGCAATTTCGTAGCTATTCCCGTTATCGACCCCGTTTGTCTTCTGGAAGTCAGTGGGTTTGACAATATCACACGATTTCCATGCCTCGACAACTTGATCCTGTACGTCACCAATTCCTGGCTTGCTGGAGCAACCTGCTAGCAAGCTCACGCTGAAACACAGGGAAATAGCTAAATTCGTTTTGTTCATACGTACGTTCCTCACTGATGGATTGGTTGGTTGCTGGTAGGGTAGGTCATTGACTTGGACGCCACATCTCAAGGCCCAGAACATTCTATCTGTGAATGAGATTCAAAGCCAGTAGAGTCATGCGCTGTAGATTGATAGACAGTAGAAGTGCACTCTCCTGCCTCATGAAAGCTAGAAAAAATCAGCCAGGTGATGCCCGTGTGCGAATCGCTACAAATTTGAAGCGGTTGCGAGCCGAGCGGCAATGGAGCCAGGAATACATGGCAGAGCTTGCGGACTTTCACCGCACATATGTCTCCCAACTTGAGCGTTGCGTGACCAACATCTCGATCGATGGGCTTGAGAAATTGGCTATGGCCCTCGGGGTGGATGTTGTGGAATTGCTCACGATCGTGGAAGAAGCTTAGCCGTCAGAAATCGCTTCGCCCGGACTCGTTTGCCCTTTTTGCGCAGGCAGGATTGGCCCATTTGTTTAGAGTTTCAGCCCAGTACCGCGCTGGGTCTGACGAGCTTTTTGCGCCATTCTTGATGTACGCCTGAGCCATCCGAGGCCTGCGGAATGAATCTATCTAGCAGACGATGCGCTATTTCCATATATCACTGCACCATCAACTTGCAGGGAGCGAAATATGGATCAACAGCAATCAGTACCAAGCGCAGGCGGCGCATTTTCAGTCGATGACTTTTGCCGATGGGCAGGCGTTGGGCGCACAGCGGCCTACGCCGAAATGAGTGCCGGGAAACTGGCGGCGAAGAAGCTGGGGCGTCGTACCATTATTCTTCGGACTGAGGCCGAGCGTTGGCTTGCGTCACTGCCACCCCAACGGCGCTGTTGACGACGGCACTGCCTCCGCCATTCAATTGCGAGGATCAAATTTCAGCGGCATTGACCAATTGGCGATGCCGCTTTTTCTTTGGCGCACGATTAGTCCAAAGAATTTTCAAGTTGAACTAAGAAGCCGGAATCGTTGCCGGGATATCGAACTGCCCACCCACCCACCCACCCCCTCGCTTCCCCAGTGCCCCGGCCTTCCCTCCCGGCCTGCTTTGCCTCCCGCTCTGCCTTGCCGCTCTCCTGAGGCCGCATCCCCATACCACCAGCGCGGGAAATGGATTGAGCTATCGATCTTGATTGACCAACCAAAGGAAACGAAATGACGCTATTTACAAGAGGGAAGCACGATACGTGCGCGGCGGCGATGCAGGGCGCTCGCGCATGGCTTGAAGGGCGCGGCATCCACTATCTTTATCTGCCACCGCACCAGCTTAAGATCGGCCCGCTGAATTTCTGGCCCGGAACCGGAACCATCACCGTTGATGGCGAGGGCGGGCGACGGTCAGAAAAAGGGCTGGAAGGATTGAAGGGCATTCTATCCGCCGATTGTGAAGAGGGTAGCGGCGTCGCTGCCGCCGCTTCGCGCAGCAGTGCCGGTGCGGTTTTCCGTTTGATGAAGTAGCCGCCAGAAAGCGGGTTCAAATGCTAGTCACGTCCCCTTGCTGAGATTACTCGGTAAGGGCATGATTTTTAAGGGAATTTCCATCTGGCTGACGATTCAAATCTGGGGTTTAGACGGACGAGTGTGGGAGCTGAAACACTTCGGACGAGGCCGTCGGGACTTAAGCAGCGTCCACGCGGCGGTGCTGATAGAACGTCGCCTTACACCCATAGTCTGGATATTTCTCTTTATGGTATCAATAGGTTGCTTATTTGCAATTCCAGCAAACAACCACGAATCAGCTTGTGTGCTGGGTATTTGTACAGTAAAATTCATCCTGTGTTCTCGATTTGGGAACTTGACAGTTTATGTTGGTGGTCGTATATTGCTCCCATAACGTGAACTGTTGAGAATATGAAACTACTTGGAAGGGGTAGGCTGCAAGCGTTGTACGGGCTGGACGACCAGACCGACAAGTGGCTTCGTAGCTGGATTTCGGAAATGTCGCAAGCTAATTGGAAGCAGGCTAAGGATGTGCTTCGTCAGTTCCCGCAGGCGCGGAATGTGACGGATTGCATCTTTCAGTTCCGTGTCGGGCTTCATCCTCAGTGCATTGAAGTGTCAATGACATTCCCGCAAGCTGTAGCGCTCGTAACCGATCTGAAACGCATAAATTGATGATGCTAATGGAAGCCAAAGTAATTCGCTCTGAAGAGCAGCATCAAGAGTATCTCCTTGAGATGCAGAACTTGATTGCAAGCAATCCTGGGCCGGGGAGCCCGGAGGCGGAGCGACTAGAGTTGTTATCCGTATTGATTGAAGCATATGAGAATAAGAAGTATCCAATCGAAGTCCCAGACCCGATTGATGCAATCCACTTTCGTATGCAGGAGCAGGGATTAAAACAAGCAGACCTCGTACCGTACTTTGGAACAAGGAGTCGTGTGTCGGAGGTGCTTGGCAGAAAACGTCCTCTAACGGTCCACATGATTCGGGCCCTAGCTAGTGGTCTTGGCATTTCAACCGAAACGTTGGTGGGCGTCGATCCGGTGGAGTCTATGAAACCCCGGAAGGAAGAAATCGATTGGAGCGGCTTTCCGGTCAAGGAAATGCTTGCAAGAGGCTGGTTGCAGAAATTGACTAATAAGGCCGCTGAGACGACGGAAGACCTTGTAAGGGGCTTTATTGCTAATGCTGGGATGCAGTTTGGAACTGCGGCCTTTAGACGCTCGCTGCACGGGGACGCTTGCTCGCCAGCTACAACGTATGCCTTGTTTGCGTGGCTGGCACGTGTAATTCAAAAAGCGAGGGAGAAGAGGCCAAGCTTAGGGACATTTGACCAAAACGCCTTTTCACCGGCATTCTTGCGTGAGCTAGTACAACTTAGTTGGTCAGATCAAGGGCCGGCTATCGCGGTCGAGTTTTTGGAAAAGCACGGGATTGTTGTTGTTATAGAACCGGCTCTCAAGGGAACTTTGTTGGACGGCGCTGCTTTGCAGGATTTGGATGGGATGATGATTATCGGGCTAACTTTGCGGTTTGATCGGTTGGATAATTTCTGGTTTACCTTACTGCATGAAGTCGCTCATTTGTGGAAGCACGTCAATCAGGAGGCGACATTCTTAGATAATTTGGATTCGTCGTCGGAGGATCGCAGGGAACTCGAAGCGAACCGTATTGCAAAAGAGGCACTGATTCCAAGGGTAGCGTGGAAGCGTAGTGAGGCCCACTTAAATCCCAGCAATGAGACGATAGATAGACTGTCCAGAGAGCTAAAGATTCACCCTGCCATCATTGCTGGTAGGCTTAGGAAAGAGCGAGAAAATTATACTTTGTTCAACGATTTAGTTGGCCATGGCCAGGTGCGGAAGCACTTTAATTTGACAGGGGTAGAGGTCTAAGATGAGTCTTCAATACGTTCCGGTGATGCCTGCTAAGCGCGGTGAATTTACTGCAATCACCAATCTCCAGCCGTTGGTTTCTGCAAATATTCTGCCACTCTTCGAATTGCCGAGGAAGGCTGACGCGACAGTATTTGAGCCTTCGATTACCCGGACGGCGAAAAGCGCAGGGAAGGCATGGGCTAACCGTGCTGCCTTCCTGGATATCTCGAAGTGGACTCCAAACGCGCGTACTGAGAGCGGTATCCATGTATTGGAATATGCTTTCTCGCAGTTTCGATCCATGGGCGTAATGATGCACCCTGTTGTTGGCTATGACCGTTGGGACGATCCAGATTACAGCCAAGCGTTGAAGAACGTTAGGAAACTGTACTCGGTCACGCCATGCCTCCGACTTGATCGAGAGGCAATCAAGGAAGATATGCGCGATCTTCCGTACTTCACGGGCAAGATGAATGACATCATGGATGCCCTTGATGTAGGCGTGAACAACTGCTATGTAATGGTGGACTTTGGCGATGTTTCTAAGAGCGCCGTCCCGGACATTATTGAAGATACCGAAGTGGCCATTGAAGCCCTGCGCTCAATGGGCTTTGGAACTGTAATTGTGGTTGGCGGTTCAATGCCTTCTGGAGTGAATAAAGCTGTTAATGCTCCGGATGCAGAGGGCTGTATCCCCAGAATCGAAATGATGGCGTGGAAGGCCGTGTTTTCAAAACTGAAGGATCGCGGCATCGTTTTCGGTGACTATCTGATTAGGAATGCAGACGCGGTAGACGGCGTGATTGCGCCAGATGCGAACGCAAAAATTCGCTATACGATTGAAAATCAGTCCTTTATCGTTCGTGGTCATACCAAGCGGCTGGATTCATTGACGGCGCAGCATAAAGTCCTTGCTCAGAAATTGGTGGCATCAGCCCACTACATGAATCCATCGTTCAGCTGGGGCGATGCTGAGATTTTTAATTGCAGCGTGGGCATCAAGGAATTGCGGGATGCTACGAGCATGATCTCAGTTGATAGCAATCATCATATCCATGCCGTCATGGCAGAGGTATTCGAGCATCAACGCCAAGTGACAGCAATCGGCGTTGTTATTCCTGAGAGTGCGGAATAGTTTAGCGCGAGAAAAAGCGGCGATCCTGGTCGCCGCTGCTATTTGTCAACACAGAGCAGACCTTACAGACTCAAGGCTCGCAGTGCCAGCCAAACCTCGTAATCGCTACTGGGCATTGGTGTAGCTTTGTTTCCATACAGTGTAGAAACGTTGAACAGGCCGCGTTCCATTTGCGATCTATAGCCATCGCGGCATCTGGCCTTGCTGTCGATGTTGTGAGATATCCCGCATCTACGCTTGCAGGTAACGTCGCCTGGGCTCTCATAGCCGAAGCGGATCAGGTCCGCCACAAACACTTTATCGCTACCGTTGGCATGTTGAAGTTGTGCATTCGGATCGACGCCCTTGCAGAGGTATTGAACCCGCACCCACTGCCGCTGGATATTTTGCCCACGCGGCGCGGACACTTTGAACGCATGCGGCGGCGGCGTGGCATTGCGATTGATCTTCCGCATGCGCTTCCCAACAAACTTCTTGAACTGCTCTAGCCACGCGTCGGGAATCGATGTCAAAAAGTGTGTATGCAGTCCCACCGTGCTACTCGACTCATTTGAATAAATCCAAATGCAGTCGATGTCTTTATGGCGACACCATTCTGTATATTGCTGGATGAACTTACGATACAGGCGGGACTCGGCAGCAGCATCAGCCGTTTGCCCCAGATCGCGCCAGTTGATCGTCAGGTGCGCGTTGAATACCGCGCCCTTTGTGTTCGCGTAGGCGACGCCGCTGTACAGGTTGACGAAATCAGCGGGTTTCATGTGGCGGGGAAGTACATCCGGGTCGGCAAGCGTAATCTCAGAAACACCGTACTTACGAGCATCAAGTTCGCGCATGCGGCGGCGCTTTCTGGCCGCCCGAATCTTGTTCTCATAGATGCGAACTCGCCATGGGTCGGTGGCGGAATGTGCCCCGGCCTCTTCGTGAATCCTGCGGGTGCTGCCCATTGCGGCTAACCAAATTTGCCCAGCCAGAGTGCAGCCGCCCACACTTGGATAGTGCTCACCATAGCGATATCCCATATCGCCGCTCTCCATCAAAGCACGAACTTTATCGCATTCGGCGTTGAAGTTGTCGTCATCATTTTTCATCAGGTACTTCCAATCGTTGGTCGGACTACATATAACGATTTGACCGGGAATCTTCTACGGAACCTTGCAACAAATTGGATGAAGTTCGCCACGAGATCATTGAACCCCGGCAATTACAGCCGGGAGAGACCAATGCAGACCGAACAGAAGGGCGACCTTCACCAGCGCATCACCGATCAAATCATCGCCGCCATCGAATCTGGGGCGGGTGACTGCCAGATGCCGTGGAACCCGAAGCTGTGCACCGGTGCCGTCATCGGCCTGCCGCATAATCCTGTCGGGAGGTATGGCTATCGAGGCGTCAACATCCTGTCTTTATGGGCCAGCCAGCAGAGCAACGCCTATCCCACGGCCACATGGGCGACGTTCAAGCAATGGCAGTCCGCTGGCGCGCAAGTGCGCAAAGGTGAAAAGGGAACCGTCACCGTATTCTATAAGGCGACCGAATCCCGCGACGACGCCACGCATGACGACTCGGGCCAGCCGAAGCGCCATTTAGTCGCCAGGGCCGCATACGTTTTCAACGCGGCGCAGGTCGATGGATATGAACCCCTGGCCTCGCCAATGTTGCCGCCGATTGAACGACACGCTGCCGCCGATGCGCTGATCCATGCCTGCGGCGCACGCATTTATCATGATGGAGAGCATGCCTGCTACATTCCAAGTCGTGACGAAATCCACCTTCCTCCCGCTGGGGCATTCTACGAGCCGCAGGGCTACTACAGCGTGGCCTTGCATGAGTTAGTTCACTGGACAGCGCATGCCGACCGTTGCGACCGTGATCTACATGGACGTTTTGGCAGCGACTGTTATGCCGCCGAGGAATTGGTCGCCGAACTGGGGGCGGCATTTCTCTGTGCCGAAACGGGCATCTCCGCTGAGCCCCGGATCGACCATGCCCGCTATATCGAATCGTGGCTCAAGATATTGAAGGGAGACAAGCGCGCCATCTTCACTGCCGCCGCGAAGGCAAGCCAAGCTGCCGCATTCCTTTCCCAGCGCCCCGGCACACCCATCATCTCGGGATAAATTCAACGCAGCCTTCGTTGAATCTGTATGCGAAGGCCACCCCGGCCTTCACCATACAAGGAGTAGACTATGCTGCAAAACCGATTGCCCGTCGTGCCGTCGCACATCTTGAAGGCCCACAAAGTCGATGAACCGAACGACAGCCGTTTCATGTGCGCAGCACGCTTGCTGCAAGCACTGTGGCGGGAAGAGAAGGGCTTGCCGATTGGGACGCACCGCGACATCAAGGGAAAGTGCCGTAAACTCGGCAGCCGACTCGACCCGCAGAGCGCCAAGAACGGCAACAACTTCCTCTCGCCAGAGATTGCCAAGCTTACCTATCGTGAATGCGTTTATCGAGAGATCGGCGCGCTGATCGATGAAGAACGGCTGTGGACAAATATGCTTTCCAGCCAGCCCCTATGCTTCAATCTGTTCGGCCCGTTGAAGCTGGACATCGAGCAAGCCAATCGGTACTTCCGGCATCTTTTCCCGGACTATGTGGAGTCCGTCGATGGCATCTACTTCGAGCATTCGCCCGGACGCGGAAAGCCTGACTTCACCGATGACTACACCGCGTTCGATGTGTTCGTGGTGGTCCAAACCGTGGATGGTCAGAAAGGCTTTATCGCTATCGAAGTCAAGTACACGGAATCGATGAGCGAGCCACCGGCTACGCTTCGCCCCCGGTACGACGAACTGTCAGGCCGCATGGGCGTTTACAACGTGCCGGGCGCAGCCGCTTTGCGCCGCAATCCGCTCCAGCAATTGTGGCGCGAACACATGCTCAGCCGGACGATGATTGAAAACGGGCTGTATCAATCCGGGCGCTTCCTCGTCATCTACCCAAGGCAGAACAATCAGTGCGCCGGAGCGATGCATGCCTACCAGTCGCATCTGGTGTCAGACGATCCTGCTGTCTCCGGTTTTCAGGCCGTCACGCTGGA
The DNA here is from genome assembly GCF_000622895.1 of Herminiimonas sp. CN. Lineage (GTDB taxonomy): Bacteria > Pseudomonadota > Gammaproteobacteria > Burkholderiales > Burkholderiaceae_D > AVCC01. The sequence continues at coordinate 37,450 of NZ_AVCC01000002.1, read as the reverse complement.
CCACTGCATTGAAGCATTCCGTGCCATTGGCGATGCGGACATGGCGACGGCACTGCATAGCCGCTACCTTGATTTTGAGCGTGTGGAGCGCGTGATATTTGAGTAGAATGATGGGGGCCGGAACAAGCGTTCTGGCCTTGATTTAATCTGAGACCATGCCCCAGTGTTCGCAGACGTTCACCAGCAGTCGCGCCGTTTCGGGGCATAAAAAGGGGCAAGTTATGAGCAGTACAGATACCTTGCCCATTAGAATCAAGACCTTATGCCCCCAATTGCTGTTTAACGTCTAGCCAGACAGTAGATTGTCAGGAGTTCCAAGGAATTCCACAACGCCCCGTATATCCACAGATTACGGGGCGTTTTTGTTCCCATTAGTTCCACCGGATTCCATTGTCTTGCCAGTGAAAAGCGGGTATTTTTGCGGGTATGACCTCGAAACCCGCCTTCTGAAAAGCGGGTATGGAAGAAAGTGAGACGTACCCGTGCTTACCGATACCAAGTGCAGAACCGCGAAAGCTCAAGAGCAACCCTACAAACTGACCGACGGCAAGGGCCTGTACCTGGAAGTCAAACCCAGTGGCGTGAAGGCATGGCGCTATCGCTTCAAGCTCGCCAGGGAGGGCGCCGTCAAGGAGAGCGTGTTCGCCATCGGTGAGTACACTACGGCCCCGAATGGGGAGATGCCGGAGGCAGCCCAGGCTCGGCGCGCTGGTGGCCGCCTCACCTTGGCCGAAGCGCGCGACGAGCGGGCCAAGGCGCGCGCCCTAGTCAAGCAAGGCATCAACCCCGCCCACAATCGACAACTGGAGCGGGTGAGGCGGGAGCAGGACAGCGCTAACACCTTCGAGGCCGTGGCCCGTGAGTGGGTGGCACTGAAGACGTGGGAGCCGATCACCAAGAAGCGCCGGCTCGACATGCTGACCCGTGTGGTCTTCCCGAAAATCGGAGCGCTGCCAGTTAAGCAGATCACGCCGGCGCACATCCTCGACGTGCTGAAGACCGCCGCCAAGAAGAACGGGCCGAGCGTGGCCGCCGAGGCCAAGCGCACCATGTCCGGCGTGTTCGAGCTGGCCGTTTCCACCCTGCGCGCCGACACGGATCCCACCTATCCAGTGCGCAAGGCACTTCCAGCCAACAAGACCCAGCACAAGCGCCCCCTCACGCCGGATGAAGTCGGGAAACTGCTACGCGATTTCGACGGACACGGCGGCAAGTTCGAGACGGCGTGCGCGTTCCGCCTCATGTGGTGGACGCTGTGCCGCCCCATCGAAATTGCCGAAGCCAGGTGGGAAGAGTTCGAGACTTGGACACCTCCGTGTGGCGTATCCCTGAAGGTAGGATGAAGATGCGTCGGGAGCACGCCGTACCACTTCCCACGCAAGCGGTTGAAATGCTGCGCGTCCTGCACGGCGTGACGGGCCGCCATGCGTTGCTCTTCCCCAATCGTGACGACCGCACCAAAGCAATGGCGACTGCCTCTTTCCGGCAAGCCTTGCTGGTGCTGGGCTGGGCCGGCAAGTTCAGCCCCCACGCGACCCGCACCACGGGCAGCACGCTACTGAACGGCATGGGATACACGGCAGACTGGATTGAGCGCCAACTCGCGCACGCGGAACCCAATGCCGTGCGCCGCACCTACAACCATGCGGACTACCTGGCCGACCGGGCTAAGATGATGCAGCAGTGGGCCGATACGCTCGATGCGTGGCAGAAGAGCGAGCCGGGGAAGGTAGTGCCGTTGCGCGCGGGGGTGGCAGCATGAGTGCGTTGGTGGATAAGGCCGCCCGCCTGGCCGCAATGGCGAATCTGGCAAAGCATTTTTTGTCGCAAACCTATGAAGGTGGGAACACCGCTGCGGAGCGTGAGGCGCGCCATGAAGCGATAAAACGTGAAGTGTCCCCATGCGGCCTATTTGATGCGCACGATGTCGTGTGGCTCTTCTACCTTCTCGAAGAGCGCGCGCTCACAGAGATAAACAAGTTCGCCGCTTTGGCCCAGACGACAGACCCAGACGCGGTGCTGAAGTATGGGGTTCCGAGCGAGATCGTGGAGAACGCCAAGCTGCTGAAAGAGCACCATGTCAAGGCGACCAAGCGCGCAGGAACCGCGTCGGCGCGTGCCGCAGCCCCCGGCGGAGATAAGGATAAGGAAGAATGTCGGGGATGGTTGAAGACTGCAATCAGCATGGAAGATTCAGGGGTGATTAATTCCGTGGACATAACGGGCATGAAAGGCTTCAATTGGGGAGGGCGCGACAACAAATGGTTGAAGGCCCGAGTGAAAGAAGTCTTCCCCAAGTTTGAGTTCAGGCGGGGGCGAACAAAAGAAAAATAGGCATTGCTGTCAGCAAATACTATTTCCTGACAAGGGCGGGAATTTTCATCCCGTCAGCAACAATTCAAAGTTCAGTCATCCGGCAACTAGCTGGAATTCCTTGGAAGGAATGAATATGACTGAACAAACGAAACCCGCGCCGCGCATCCTCCGGCGCCCCGAAGTCGAAACCAAGACGGGTCTCGGAACGTCCGCGTTATACAAGCGGGTGAAAGATGGCTTGTTCCCCGCACCCATTCGCTTGGGTAACGGCGCGCGTTCCGTCGGCTGGGTTGAGGCCGACGTGGATGCCTGGATCGAAGAACAGATCAGCCGTAGCCGCGTGGCTGCGTAACCAGGCTGGCCGTGCAACTCCCTCCCTACCCCGCGACCACCAAGGCCGGCGGCTTCAAGTTCGAGCTGGATTGCGAGCGCATCGCCCAGTCCGACACCTGGGCTCTCGCCGCCACGCGCCAGCGCCCGCTCTTGCTGATGCTGTGGTTCATCGCGTGGCAGCAAACGCCTTGCGGCTCTTTGCCGGCTGGCGACACGCTGATCGCGGCCCGCTTGGGCATGGATGCCGAGGCGTTCCAATGTGACAAAGCGATCCTGCTGCGCGGCTGGTGGGAAGCCAGCGACGGGCGCCTGTATCACCCCGTGCTCACCGAGCTGGTGCTGGAAATGATGAGCCGCAAGGCAGGCAACGCCCAGCGTCAGGCCGCCTATCGCCAGCGTCGGCAAGATGCAAGCCGTGACGGACAAGCCAATGGCAAACGCGAGACTGACGAGGTAGTAACGCGTTACTCCGGCGTGAGCGACAACACCACCACTACCACCATCACCACCATCACCACCATCACCACCATCACCACCACTATCAATGAATCTATCCCTGACGGGATAGATACCGTAAACACGCGCAAACCCGCAAAGACCTTGAGCGTGAGCGACTTGATAGCCGAAGGCGTTGAGCAGCAACACGCTGAAGACTGGCTGACCGTCCGCAAAGCCAAGCGTGCCCCGCTGACACGCGCCGCATGGAACGACTTGAAGGCCGAGGCCACGAAGGCCGGTGTTACCCCTGACGAGGCTGTGCGCATCGCTGCTACGCGCTCATGGCAGGGTTTCAAAGCCGAGTGGCTATCTCCTGCGAAAAATGAACACGCATCTACTTCCCGCCGTCCGACCAATGGCACGCATGGCGGCTACGACAAACGTGACTACGGACAAGGGGGCGCGCTATGAGCCATATCGCCAACATTGAGCTGCACAGCCCGCCCCTGACCAAGTCCGCTGTGTGTGAAACGCATGGCGACTACGAAAGCCGCTGCTATCTGGGCAAGATATGGACGGCCTGCCCGGCCTGTGCTGATGACCAGTCCAAGAAGGAACGCACCGAAGCCGAGGCTAAGGAACAGGCCGCCCGCGTGGAATCCTGGCGCCGCAAGATCGGCGAAGCCGGCATCCCCGAGCGGTTCCGTGACCGTCGAATTTCCACCTACGCGGCGACACTGCCAGGACAGCAACGCGCGCTGGACTTCGCTAAAGCCTACGCCGCCCAATTCGGCGAGATCCGCAAGACGGGACGTTCCGCACTCTTCATCGGCCTGCCCGGCACCGGCAAGACGCACCTGGCCGTCGGCATCGGTCTGGAAGTCATGGAGCACCACGGTGCCGCTGTGCTCTTCACCACGGTCATGCGCGCGGTACGCCGCGTCAAGGACACCTGGGGGCGCGGCAGCCGCGAGAGCGAAAGCGAGGCCATCGCCGCGCTGGTGTTCCCCGACCTACTGATCCTCGATGAAGTTGGCGTGCAGTTCGGCTCCGACACCGAAAAACTACTGCTGTTCGACATCCTGAACGAGCGGTACGAAAAGCGGCGCCCGACCATTCTCATGTCCAACCTGCCCATTGACGAGGTGGTCACGTACTTGGGCGCGCGGGTGTTCGACCGATTGCGCGAGGGTGGTGGCGAGTTCATCTCGTTCACCTGGGAAAGCTACAGAAAAACCGGCACGCACGGGGCGGAGGGTATTTGATGGCTGATTACGTTCCGCAACTCATCCCGATGGCGCAAGCCCTGGCCGCCATTGACCCGGCGGAATGGTTCACGGCGCCCCAACGCCCACAAACCATGCAAGAACCCGCCCGAATGCAGCAAAACAATCAGCGAAAGGACGCGCCCATGCTCGACACCGCCCCCGCGCCCGTAGTGGTTTCCGCCACGGAGGGAGAAACCGCCGCACCTCAAACCGAGCAACGACGCCAGCAGTCTGTGCTTGTGAAAACCATCGGCGCTCGCATGGCAGAGGCGCGCGACCTGTGCAACCTCTCTCAAAGCGAAGCCGCCCGCCGCTTCGGCTACGCGAACCCCTCGAAGCTGTCCAAGGTAGAGCTGGCGACGGACACCAACAGCGTGCCCCTGTGGCTCATCGTGCGCGCAGCGCTCCTGTACGAGGTATCTCTGGACTGGCTATTTGGTATCACGGATGACTGGGAAACCGGCGTGCCGCGTGGGGTGCAAGGCTGGATGTACGACGCCTGGCAGAAAGCCCGTGAGCGCGACTTGGCCTCCCTCAAACACCTGCACGCGGAGATTGCCGCCGTCTCCACGCACCTCACCGCAATGGCGGCGGGCGCGCACGAAGTCACCCAAGCTCTGGACACACTGCGCGCACGTAACCCGGCTTTCGACGACATGCCCGCATCGGGCACTCTAGCTGGACGGCTTGAGCGTCTTCAAGAACGCGCCCGCGCCGGCGAGCTGGCGCTGAAGCGGTTTCACTTGAACCTGCGGCCCGGCGCCGCTTCCACCACCTGAAAGGATCCCAACCATGAGCCACGATGACACCACCAAGGAATCCACCTACGCACTGGAAACCGATGGCCTTGTTCACGGCGTCGCCCTCATTTGTGCCAACACCCTGACCGAAGCCGCCGCCGCTGCCACGCCGGAGCGATTCATTCACCTTGCCGTCCGCCAGTTGGTTGCGGCAGGCCAGGAACCCACTGCCGAGCGCGTGGCCGCGTATCTGCACACGACGTGCCAAGCCTTCGATGCGACCGTGAAAGAACTGACCGCGCTTTGATGAAAAACCCGGAAAGTCGCGCAGAAACCCCCGATATGTCGGGCAGACAATCCCTACAACCACCTTTGGAGAAAGCAATGTTCACCACGCACCCGCCGCTCCCCACCCCCGAGGCTATCCGCGACCTGCACCGCGACCAGGAAACCATGCACCTGCTGACCAAGCTGCGTGCCGACGTGGCCACCGCTGTCCGCAAGCTCGAACCCGAAAGCCTGCTGGCGCTGGCCCGCCAACACCACCCCGAAGCCGAGACGGACTACCAGGCCGCCGCCATGCTCGGCCTCGAAATCATGGACGCCCTGCGCGCCCTGTCCCAGCATGGTGAAGACGTACGTAACCTGGACAAGGCCGAAACCGCGCGCCTGGCGCCGATGGTTGCCGAGGCCGGACGCCGCTCCATCGAAATCGCGCACAAGCTCGAAGGCGCGGCCCGTTCCCTGCGTTTCGCGGAAGGTACCGCCGCAGAGCGCGAAGCCAACCTGCGCAAGGCCGGCGTTATAGGTGACAACTTGCAACGCCTGATGGCCGACGGCGAAGACGAGCGGGCCGAATGCCGCTCCACGCTGAACGCCGAGCGCACGGCCATGCTTGCCGAGCAGGAAGCCTTGAGCAAGTTCCTGAAGTCCGGCAACGAGCGACATTTGCCGGAAGGTTTCCACATCGTGGAGGTGCCGCGTATCAGCGGGCGTGATGCTCACCACAACCACGTTGGCGCCGCGCGCGCGGCGTAGCACGGCAGATCAATGGCCGGGCGTAGAGGGGCAAATGTAATACCGCTCATGGTTGCGGAAATAGCCCTCACCACCAACAAAGGGTAATGGGCATTGAGGCCCGGCCACCACTACAGGAGATCATCATGCAACCGATTCCGCACCACCGCACGGGCCGCGCGCCCAGCATCGTCGGCATCCGTGCCAAGGCCGCCCAGCACGCCAAGGCTGCCGTGGAAGCCCTGGCCGAAGTGGCGCAGGATGCGGCTGCGCCCGCCGACGCGCGCGTGAGGGCCGCCGAAGCCTTGCTGGCCTATTCGACTGTGCCGAAGGTGGTGTGATGGCGGAAACCTTTCCCGTCAGCCTGGGTGATCCCGCGCTGTCCTCGATGTGGGATGGCCTTTCGCCGCACCTGATCGCCAGCTTCTACCCCGTGGAGCGCGACGGCTCTTCACGCTTCTGGAAGCGTGTGCAAGGTATGCCGGTGGTGCGCGCGCCGCTGACTGACTGCAATCTCGATATTTCCCTTGGCTGGCAAAGCCCGTTCGAGAATGCCGGCCAGAGTGCGATGCCTTCGCTGAAAGCCATGCTTTCGTCTGGGGCGCTGCAACCGTGGGTAGGCGACGATGGCAAGGCATCCCAATTCATCGGCTCCTTCGAGGGCCGCACAGGCATCACGAAGCTGAACTCCCAGCAAGTGTTCAGCGGTATGCCGCCGCTCAAGTTCCAGATGACGGCGCTCTTCCGCGCCTGGCGTGATCCCGTGAGTGAGGTGGCCGCGCCCTTGAACCAACTGGTTAAGTGGGCGCTGCCGGATGCGCTGGCCGATGATGGGCCGCTCCTGGCGCTGCTCGAAGGCATCAAGAAGGCCGCACAAGGCCAACCGCTGGACAAGGCGATGGCGCCATCCCTGCTGCCTTCGACAGCCCCCACCAAGATCGCCATGAAATACAAGGGCCGTACCTACATGCCTTTGGTGATCGAATCTATCACCCTGCCGCTTGGTTCGCCCATCGACGCCAATGGGAATTTTGTCGATATAGCCGTACCCATGACGATCTGCTCCCTGGCCGCTATCGACGGCAAGGACTGGGACAGGACGACGAACGGCAAGGGGTTTTCGGCATGAACCGAAACAACGTCCTGATGGCGCTTGATGATGCCGAGGTGCTGGTAATCGCCGATCAGTGCCGTGCGGCCATGATGGAGTTTGCCAACGTGCTTTGCGCGCGCACCTTCATTCTGACCGCCGTAACGCGCGCCGAGGCAGAGAGCGATTTCACTCTTGCCAGCGTTGCCACTCATCTGAACCGGCAGCTTGCCGCATTCGTGCTGTCCACCCGCGATGTTCATGACTACAACGAGGCATTCGCGCAATGGCTGGAAACGGAAGGCAATGACCTGGGCGAAGTGCGCGCGCCATCGGTCAACTTTCAATAAGGGGATTCAAGAAATGGCACTTCGGCACGACGCGCAAGGGTTCCTGATAGGCAACCCTATCGAACTGGAAACGGCCCTGAAGGACTGGGCGGCGATTCGTGAAGACGTGCGTGCTATTCGCCACGCGCTGACCTCTGGCGCGCCAACATCGCCGGCGCGTTCTGGCCGTGCCCCCGGTGCGCCCGGTGCGGTAGCTCGCCCGACGGCGCCCGCTTCGAGCGGCAGCGACCACCAAATTCCGGCCCTACTGCGCCCGCCCGCGACGCCGCAGACCGGCGGGACTGGCGCGCAAAAGCGCGATTCGCAGGCCGTGGCCGCAGTCGGCCAGGCGGTGATTGCTGCTCAGGCATCCCAGAAAGCCTCCGCGCGCGCCGCTGCCAAGCCTGCATCCCGTGACGGGCGCGGGCGTTTCGTTGGCCGTGGCGGCAGCGGTGGTGATGGCCGTGCCCCCGGTGCGCCTGGTGGCGGGGATGAGCGCGACGAGGTGGGCGGGCTGCGCGGCGTCGCCGACCGCATTGCTGGTGCCATCAAGGAATCCGGCAGCGGCATGGAAGAGGCAGACCCGACCATCAAGGCATTCAATGAGGTTGCACAGCCGATGGCGCGCGGCTACGAACTGCTGACCGGCGGCAACAAGGACAAGCGGCAAGAAGGCTGGCTGCGCCGAATCTGGACTTCGCTTACCGGGTTCCGCAATGACGAAACTACCTTCAGCAAGGCGGCAAACAAGAGCCTGAAGGCCATCGAAGAAAAGTCGAAAGACGGCGGCAAGGGCGACTCCGGCATGCTTGGCGGGTTGATGGGCGGCCTGGGCGGGATGCTGACGCGCATTCCCGTCATCGGCCCCTTGTTCAAGGGCGCCGGGCGAATGCTGGGCTTTGGTGGCAAGGAAGTTGCTGCCGTTGCCGGCGGCGCTGGCGCGGCCACGAAGGAAGCTGGGCTGCTGGGAAAGGCCGGCGGATTGCTCAAAGAAGGCAGCGTCCTGTCCAAGGCCGGCGGATTGCTCAAGCGGATCCCGCTCTTGGGCACGTTACTGTCCGTAGGCGGTGCTGCTGCCGACCTTTACGATTCCGAGAGCGACGATTCTCTCACGCGACGCGACAAGGACAAGCGCGCCGGCAAGGCCGTAGGCGGTGCCGCTGGAAGCCTTGGCGGCATGGCCGCAGGCGCGGCGGCGGGAGCAGCCATCGGCAGCGTTGTTCCCATCATCGGCACAGCCATTGGCGGCATCATCGGCGGTGCCGTCGGGATGTTCTTCGGCGATCAGGCAGGCCAGATTCTTGGGGACAAGGTAGGGGGTTGGGTCAATGACCTGCGCGAAGCGGACATCCCCGGAAAGATCACCAGCGCATGGGCGGCTACGACGAGCGCTATTTCCTCCGGTTGGGATGCGACCACCAAGTTACTGCGCGATGGTTGGGATAGCACCATCGGTGCGCTGAAACAAGGATTGGATACCGCCAAGGGTGCCGCAAAGGCTGTCACTCAATGGGCTTCCGAAAAGGCCAATGCCGCCAATGAATTCATCAAGGACAAGACCGGCGTTGACATCAAGGCCGGTGCCGAGGCCGTCAAAGACAAAGCCGTGGATCTGGGCGGGAAGGCAGTTGAGGGCGCAAAAGCGGGCGTCGAGTACCTTGGCAACAATACGACCGTCGGCAAGGGCCTCAAGGCTGCCGGGCAAGGCGCGATGGTTGTTGCCGAGAAAATCCCGGCGGTAGCAGAGCGCGCCTATAACGTCACGGCAGCGACGGCAGGATCCGCACTGGAAACAGTCATGCCCAAGGGCTACCGCCACAAGGCGCTGTTCGACGGCATCAAGGGCGGCGACAGCCTGACCAAGTACGGCAGTTACACCGACGAGGAAGCGACCAAGATTCAGGAACTCAAAACCAGCGGCGCTAACACGTCAGCCAACGTCAAGGGCGGCATGTCGCTGGAAGTTCAGGACAAGATTTCAGGGCAAGCCAAGAAGGCAGGCCTCGACCCGGTGATGATGCAGAAGATCGCCGCGATGGAGAGCGGCGGCAACGCCAATGCAATCAGCAGTACGGGCGCGGCAGGCATCTATCAGTTCACCGGCCAGACGGCATCTGGTGTCGGCATCAAAAACCGCTTCGACGTGGATCAGAACATCGAGGGCGGGATGAAGCTGACCAAGCAGAATTCTGCTGCTCTGGAAAAGTCCGGCCTTCCGGTATCCGCAGAAAATCTCTACATGATGCACCAGCTAGGCCCGAAGGCTGCGCAAGAGGTGATTCGCGGGGCGGGAGAAGGGAAGTCGAAGGCGGATATGTCGCCTGAAACCCAGAAGGCGATGAACCTGAACTACGGGGCGAACAGCAAGACGGCAGCCGACTACATTGCCACCAACAAAAAGGCGCTGGATGACCGATACGCTGCTGTGACCAAAGACACCGGCGGCGCTCCCACGGCTATCGCCAAGGCGAATAGCTCCACGCCAGCAGCGCCACCTACCGCCCCTGATAGTTCGTCTGTCCCGCATGCCGTGGCCCAAGTCGCACCCCCGGCGGTTCCGCCAAACGTTGCCGCGCCGGCCATGCCGTCGGTTGTTGCCAGTGCAAGTATGCCGTCTGTCCCGGCGATGCCCAGCGCGCAGCCAGTGCCGTCCAGCCCACCCATGACCGTGCCGATGACCGGGGGCGACTCCGACCGGCCCATTCAGGTATCCATACCGACGCCCGATGTTGTGCAAGACATCCGCGATCGCCAGCTTGCGCACATTGTGACCGGCGGCTTTTCTGCATGAGCGAAGACATGACCACTGCTGACCAATACCCCTTCATTCCGCCCGATCAGGCGCCCCGCATCCTCTACACCCTGGAAATCATCGGGCGGGCGCATCTGCTCGGCGGCCTGCACGTTTCCGACGCGCTGCCGTTCGGGCAACAATGCGAAGTTGGGGCCGCGCTGGATCACCTGGCCCAGTTCGCCAGCCTGATCGACATCAACCGACCGAAACGCCATGAACACCCAGAATAAGCCCCAGCGCCCCCGCAAGTCCGCCAGCAAGGCCAAGACCGCGCCGGCGCGCACGCGCAAGGACGCCCCCGCAAAGCGCGCCGTAGGCCGCCCCAGCACCTTCCAGCCAGGCTACGTGGAGCAGGCGTACAAGCTGGCCCTGTTGGGTGCGACGGACACGCAGATGGCCGATTTTTTCGGGGTGGCGGAACGCACGATCCACTACTGGAAATCGCATCGCCCCGAATTTTTGCAGTCCATAAAAAGGGGAAAGGACGATGCCGACGCGAACGTGGCGGAGGCCCTATACAAGCGTGCCGTCGGCTACTCGCACCCGGAAGCGCATATCAGCAACTACCAGGGCGTCATTACCATCACCGACACCGTGAAGCACTACCCGCCGGATACTGGAGCGATTGCCTTCTGGCTGAAGAACCGCCAGCCGGACAAGTGGCGCGACCGCGTGGAAACTGACGTGACAGTGAACGGCGAAGGAATAGGCGAGCTTGCCCGCGTCTATGAGGCCGCCATGCAACGTGCGCGGGAACGGCAAGCGGCAGTATTGGCCGAGCGTGGGCTTTCTCCGGGGGCGGACGGGGAATAGAATCCCCACGTCAGCCGCACCCAGCGCACCCCCTTTCTACCTCTGAGCGAAAACTGTCAGCGTCCAGGCGTGAAAAAGCCCGGCGCGCGGCCAAGCTGGTGAGAAAGCAGCCGTCAGAGCTATGCAGCAGACCAAACAAGGCGAAGGTGGCCGCGTGCGGATTGAGTAGCTAACGCTGGTGGTGTGGCCTCTCCCAGGCGAGGGGGGCGAGGCAGTGCCCGGACTTCGTGTTCCCATGCCGCGATGGCTGCCTGCCAATCAGTCAAGCGCCGGCACCGTTCTTCTTCTGGCACGTTGATCTGAACACTGTATTTTCGCGTGCCGACACGTTCGATACGTCGGGCGCCGGGCAATCTGGCCTCACTGTGGTTTGTTGTTGGCGCCCCACTCGGTATGGTTCCGTCGGGGAAAATAGTGACGCGCATTCTTCTCATACCTGGCTGTCCGGGTAATTGTTCTTCGCGCACAAGGCCGGCAGCGGCCAATGCTTCAGCGCTGCCAACATATTCATCAAACCTGTAGTGCTCCCGCTTTCTGATACCTGGAAGAGCTGGCAGAAGCTCGGGGTATGGCCTTCCGGGGCGCTCGGGGAACTCGATACGGGCTGTGAATGTGCCGTCTTCGTGATCGCTGCATGAAATCTCGGCGACATAGCCCCGTGGGTCGCGCGCTTTTAGCTTCTTCTTGCCACCAGGTTCGCCTGGATAAGCCAAACCCACCCCTAAACCCAGTTCCTGTAGCTGTTCTTTGGTGCCAGTGATCCAGTCGCCCCAGTCGTACTCTCTGTACTCAATGCCCTGGCTACTACTGGTGGCCGTCGTGCCCTTCAGTTCTGTGTTGATGCTCATACTTCCCCCTGAACCAGCTTGAGGCCATTTCTGGCCGGCCTGCTCTTCTTCGCTGCGCGCGTCTTGCGCTGGGCCTGGATATATTCGTCGGCACGCTCCTTGAGCAACCTGATGAGCTTCATGCCCGTGTCGTCCAACCACGGAGGCGCCGCCGAACCCTTGGGAAGCAGCGCGGCTTCGACCAAGGCCACTGTCCCATCGTCGGTTTCGAGGTTCCAAACCATTGCGCCGGCGCATATCTTTGCCCAATGGCGATTTTCTTCATCCTCGATCAAGACGGATGGCTGGTCTTTGGCAGGGGTAAGGCCGCGTGGCCGCTCTTCTTCTAGCTTGCCGCCCTGTTCATTTTCAGGCGTCGTCATGCGCGGGCCTTCCGGCTCCGCTCAATCATGGCGTTGATGCTGTCGGCGGTGATACCGCTGGATCGCTTGCCAATCTTCACCAGATCAAGCTGCCCATCCTTCACGAGCCGGTAGATCGTCGAGCGCGAAACACCCAGCTTCGCCTCGGCGACATTGATCCGGTACAGGATGGCGCCGCCGGCTTCGGTGGTCTGTTGTTTCATGGTGTTTCCTTTCGAGTCGTGCTGTGTTGATACGTATCATATATGTCTGTGCAGTATTGTCAATACATCTGTGCAGTATATGATTCGGTATCCGAGTGACGCGAGGTCAGCATGGCAAAGAGCAAGACGCAGCAAGCCTTAGAGCTGCTTAAGGAGAACCCTGGCATGACGCCATACGAAGCCGCCGCAAAGGTTGGTGTCGGAAATGCCGCTGTCTATCAGGCGTTACGGCGTACCAAGGACAAGGAGGTATGCCCCTGCTGCGGCCAGGTTGTACGCGAGGGGTTCGAGATTGACCGGGCCGTACTGAAAGCGGGGAAGTAAGGCCATGACCGGTCTTGAACTATCTAATCCAATGGATTAGAATTGGTCATGCACGAAGTCCTGCAAGGCATCGCCGAACTGCCCACCTATATCCGCTTGGCCGACAAGCTCTTGAGCGCGGAAGAGCGTCAAGACCTGATCGGCTACCTAGCCGAGCATCCCAAGGCCGGGGACATCATGGAAGGCACGGGCGGAGTGCGCAAGCTGCGCTGGCGCCGTGGCGTGCAAGGCAAGAGCGGCGGTGTGCGGGTCATCTACTATTACCACGATGACCTCATGCCTCTGTACCTGCTGACGCTCTTTGCCAAGGGCGACAAGGCCAATCTGACCAAGGCCGAGCGTAACGAGCTGGCCGGTCTGGTGGACGTGTTGGTGGGCATCTGGAAAGGACGGGCAAAATCATGAGTACCGCATTTGAAAGCATCAAGCAGGGTCTGCAAGAGGCCATCGCCCATGCCAAGGGTGACGCGCGCGGCGTGCGCGTGCATCGTCCCCGCGAAATCGATGTGAAGGCCGTGCGCGCCAAGGTGGGCATGACCCAAGAGCAATTCGCCGCCCGCTTCGGCTTTTCCACGGCGACCCTGCGGCACTGGGAGCGTGGCGACCGTACCCCGCACGGCCCGGCGCTGGTGCTGCTCAACGTGATCGAGCGCAACCCGCAGGCTGTCATCGAGGCCTTGGTTTGACCTGGGATGGATTTTCAAAAGCGGGTATGAAAGCGGGTACAAAATGACAATCAAAGCAGCGGCATCAAGCAACCATGCGGCCAGTAGGCCGCAATTCCCGTTCAACGTCTGACCGATGAAAAAGCGGCTTCGGGCCGCTTTTTCATTTCGGCGCACACGCGGTCGCGCCGCGTCTTCTTATCGGTTGACGGAGGGACCCCGCATCCTCGCCCCGGAGGAACTGCCAGAGCGCCGCAAGGCCTTGGCGGGCGGCAATTTGTGCAGATGTCCGTCGAGATCCGACCGCGAGTGGAAGTTCTCAGTGAACCAGCGCGGATTCTGCCGGTGCTCCTGCGCCAGTTTGGCAAAGGCATCGGCGGGCAGGGGTGGGCTGACGATGTAACCCTGGATAACGTCGCAACCGTTATGCTGGAGAAATGCCAACTGCGCATCGTTCTCCACCCCTTCGGCAATCACACGGAGTTTGAGGCTGTGCGCCAGTGCGATCACGGCGCGGGAGATGGCGACATCATCTTCGTCGTGAGGCAGACCATCCACGAACGATTTGTCGAGTTTCAGGGCGTCGATCGGAAAGCGCTTCAGATAGCTCAGGGACGAATAGCCGGTGCCGAAATCGTCCACGTCGATGTGCACCACGCCCTTGGCCCGGATCTGCAGCAGCATATCAACCGCATATTGAGGGTCGTTCATCAGCATGCTCTCGGTAACTTCCAACTCCAGGAAACTGGGATCGAGCCCGGTTTCTTCAAGAATCCCGGCGATGGTGGTGGATAGGTTGTTGCGCTGCAACTGCCTGCCTGAAAGATTGACAGCAACTTTCAAGGGCGGCATGGCTGCGTCCTGCCACGCGCGGATCTGCGCGCAAACGACTTTCAGCACCCATTCGCCTACCTGTTCGATCTGGCCTGTCTCTTCCAGGATCGGAATAAATTCGCCCGGCGAAACGATGCCCCGGTCCGGGTGTATCCAGCGCAACAGGGCCTCGGCGCCGATGATCGCCCCGGTGGCCAGATCGAGCTTGGGCTGGTAATAGACGGCGAATTCTTCGCGCTCCATGGCGCGGCGCAGGCCGCTTTCCATTTCCAGCCGGCCTACCGCCAGCGTGTTCATTTCCGGGGTGAAGAAGCGGTAGCCGTTGCCCCCATCCTGCTTGACCCGATACATCGCGGTATCGGCGTTCTTCAGGAGGTTTTCGGCGTTATCGCTATCCCAAGGGTAAATGGTGACGCCGATGCTGGGCGTGACGAAAGTCTCCTGCCCGCCCAACATGATCGGCGGCACCAGGGCTTCGACGATCTTGCCGGCGACGAGGGCGGCGTCTTCCGGCTTGCTGACCCGCTCCAGAATCACTGTGAACTCGTCACCTCCCAGGCGGGCCACGGTATCCTCTTCCCGCACGCAGCGCCGCAGCCGTGCCGACACTTCACGCAGCAGGATATCTCCCGCATCGTGGCCCAAGGTGTCATTGATGGTCTTGAAGCGGTCCAGGTCCAGAAACATGACCGCCACCAGGCCCTTATGCCGTTCCGCGTGGGCCAGGGCTTGGCTGAGGCGATCGCGAAACAGGTCCCGATTGGGCAAAAAGGTCAGGGCATCATAATGGGCCAGGACCTGCAGCCGGGCCTCCGCCTGGCGGCGCTCGATGGCGATGCTGGTCAGGTGGGCGGCGACCCAGGTCAGCTCCCGGTCATGCGGCGGCTGGTCGGACGACTTGCGGTAATGCGCGACGATCAGCCCCAGCAGTTGCCCGGAGGATTGGATCGACACCGCAAAACAGGCCTGTATGCCCTGCCTGCATATCAAGTCCCGGTATTCCGCCCAGGCCGGATTGATCTCGATGTCTTCGATCACGCCGCTGAATTCGTCCGACAAGCCATGCTGCTGCAGGTCCTTCCGCTTTCTGACGTCCGCGAATATCTCGCCCAGTGCTGCCTGCCCCTGATCGAGGATGGCCCCGGTCACGGCATGTGGCAGGCCGGGGCCGGCGGCGCACATCAGATCGCTATCCTCACTGCTTTCCCGGAACAGAATGGCGCAGAACATCTGCCCGGAAAGCACCTCTACATGGCGCGCCAGGACATCCAGCGCTGCCTTCAGTGGCATTCCGCAAACGACCATTTCAAGCACCTCCTTCTCTGCCGCCAAAAGCGACTCGGCCCGTTTGCGCTCGCTGATGTCGCGGAAGCTGGAAACCCGTCCGACTACGTCTCCGTCCACGTACTGGGGCCGGGAATTCCACTCGAACAGGCGCCCGTCCCGCAATTCGAGAACGGCGCCGTGATCGACGTCGATGTGCCTGGTCAGATCCTTCTGGGCGGCAAAGAACGCCCCCGGATCCCGCAATTGCTCCGCCAGCGTGAACAGGGTTTCGCTGTCGAGCACGCCGATACCGGCCGACTTGGGCAAGTTCCACAAATCGACGAAGCGCTGATTGGCAACGACTGCCCGACCGTGGACATCGGTGACGAAGATGCCGTCGGCGGTGGATTCCAGAGTCGCGGAGAAGATCGACAAGGATTTTGCCAGCCGTTCCTCGGTAATCTTGCGCACGGCGATTTCCTGCAAGGCAAGATGGAAGGCGCGCATCGGCACGACCCTGAGAGCAACGAAGGCCACCAAGCCGAGCAGCAGTCCCGGGATGCACATCAGGATCGCGTAAGTAAGGAGCGGCAGTAAAGGGCGGCTCAATTCGAGCTGCCAGATAATTCCCCGGTCCTGATTCAAAGTCGCGCTTCGAATCATGAATGGGGGGCTCAGCTGGCGACTCTTTTCGAACAGTAGTTGCCGCCCCTCGCCGGTGATGCGGATATTCGTTTTGCTTCCGACCCAGGCCAGTGAATCGGCGACATCCTGTGGGGAGCGCGGTTCGGCCCTCGCGCTTCCGGGACGCGTCCGGGGTCGTTTGGAAACGTCCTGGACGCTAACCTGAAGCGCAGCCTCCAGCGCGGCGGCCTCGCTCTGGTAACCGATAACGAGAAAAATCATCGGCACCAGCATTGTGACAATCATTCCACCTACCCATGCCAGGCGGGCAATCGCACCCGGCAGTTCGGGGTATGCCCCCGATGGCTGCGAAGGAGGTGCGAAAGTCATGACTTGGACGGAAATCGGATCGTGCTACGAAAACCCGGTGCGGCAATAACCGGGCCTTGCGGGCCTGCGCATTTGCCATTGACGATTCCGGCACAACCCCCTTCTCCAATGCGTCTCAGAATCCGATAAAACAGGATTCCCGCAGGCCTGCCCGATACCCGTTTCCCCATGCCTGGCTCCCTTCATGCAATGATGTTTGCGCAGAAAGTAACGGCAAGCGTCACTATTGATCTGTCGCAATGAAGCATTGATGCTATTGCGCCCCCCGTTCTCTCCCGCATGGAAAGCGCCGGGATGAGTGGATACGGATTCTTGTTTTTCATGCTGCCTCAGCAGGCTACCGCATATTTTTCAAATATCTGGCTAAATATGCATTGATATTGCGTTATAGCAAGCGATCCGATGTCAATATCCCCGCCAAGCTGCAGCAACACGGCGCCGCAGGCAAGCATGGAGAGTGAAAATCCCGGCGCGCCAGCGCCGTAAAGACAGTATATTGTCGGCTGCACACGCCCCCTAAAAATTATGAAAACGGCGGGCGGGAAATATCATGCCCCCCGTTCAACGCGAAAAATACTCACCGGCCATTTGGCGAAATCATGGCGACACTGACCGAACTCAACTTTTATCCGATCAAGTCCTGCGCTGCGATTGCGTTGCGCGAGGCGACCCTGACCCCTGCCGGCCTGATGCATGACCTGATCTGCGACCGCGAGTGGATGGTGGTCGACATGCAGGGCAACTTCATGACGCAACGCGAATATCCGGCGCTGGCGCGGATTGTGCCGCGCATCTGTGCCGAGCACCTGAAACTGCGCGCGCCCGGAATGCCGGAACTGCAGATTGCGCTCGACCTGCCCGACGCGGCGCAGGTGCCGGCACTGCAGGTGCGGGTTTGGGACGATACATTGATGGCATACGATTGCGATGCCACCACTGCACGCTGGTTTTCGCAGGCAGTGGGCGTGCAGTGCCGGCTGGTGCGTTTTGACCCCAGTGCCAGCCGCGTCACCAACACCCGTTGGACTGCGCACGCCGATGTGCCGGCGCTGTTCTCGGACGGCTATCCGTTCCTGCTGATTTCGCAAGCGTCTCTGGCCGACCTGAACCAGAAGTTGGCAGCGCAGGGTCGGGCGCCGCTGCCGATGAACCGTTTTCGGCCGAATCTGGTGATCGACGGCGTGGCAGCGTTCGAGGAGGATTACATCGAAAGCCTGCGCATCGGTGCGGCCACCCTGAAGCCGGTCAAACCCTGCGCGCGCTGCCCGATACCGTCAGTCGATCAGGCCACCGGCATCGTCGGCCCCGACCCGCTGGACATCCTGCGCAGCTACCGCGCCAACCCGAAGCTCGATGGCGGCATCACGTTCGGCATGAATGCGATACTGGAATCGGGTGCGACACAAGTGGTGCGGGTTGGGCAGGAAATCGATATCACGCTGGCGTTCTGATAATTCCGCGGCCTGTAAATGCAAACAGGACAGTCGAACTGTCCTGTTTTTACGCTTATATTTACAAATTGCGGTGACGACTTACTGCGTTTTCAGTTCAGCCTGCAACCGCTCATATTTTGCCTGCAGCTGTTCCTTGGTTTCGCGCCAGGCCGGATTGAACGGGATACAGCTCACCGGGCAGACTTGCTGGCATTGCGGTTCTTTGTAATGACCAACGCACTCGGTGCATTTTTCAGGGTCGATCTCGTAAATCTCCGGTCCCATCGAAATTGCTTCGTTCGGGCACTCGGGCTCGCATACGTCGCAGTTGATGCAGTCATCCGTTATCAGTAAAGCCATAAAACACCTCTATTTGCTGCCGTAAACCGGCCCTCGCCGCCGCGACACGGATTCAGACCCGGATTCAATCAGATCCTTGCTCCCGCGCCGCCATTTTGGATTGTAGCCATTTCTCGACCGAAGGAAAGACGAACTTGGAAACATCACCGCCAAACATGGCAATTTCACGCACGATGGTGCCGGAAATGAACTGGTACTGGTCGGATGGCGTCAGGAACAGGGTTTCGACATCCGGCAGCAGGTAACGGTTCATGCCGGCCATCTGGAATTCGTATTCGAAGTCAGACACTGCGCGCAGACCGCGCACGATGACACGGGCGTCGTGACGTCGCACAAAATCCTTGAGCAGGCCGGAAAAGCTCTCGACCTGCACGTTCGGATAGTGGCCCAGCACTTCATTGGCAATCGCCAGTCGCTCATCCAGCGCAAAAAACGGCTTTTGTTTTTGCTGTCGGCAACGCCAACGATCAATTTTTCGAACAGGCCAGATGCACGCCGCACCAGATCCTCGTGACCGCGCGTGATCGGGTCGAATGTTCCCGGATATACAGCAATGGCCATCGATTTTTCCTCAAAATATTATTCAAATTGAACGCGCATTATGCCTGATAAAACAGGCCGGATTAGCTCTTGCGTTGCAACAAATGATAGAACACCACTCCAGCATTTCCATAGCGCAACACTTGCCACGGTTCCAGCCATTCGGGCGGGTCGTCGTGCGCCAGCGCGCTTTCGGATTCAACGTAAATAATACCGTTTTCAGACAACAAGCTGGCACAAAGCGGCAAGATGCGCGCCAGCCATCCCTGCTGATAGGGCGGATCGAGGAAGATCAGGTCGAAGCGCTGCCGGGCGCTGTCCGGCGCGCTGCCGGGCAGCTTGTGCGCCACGGAAAACGCATCGCCGCGCAGGATGCTCACTTGCGCGGCATGCAGCTTGTCCTTGGTGGCTTGGAGCTGAAGCACGGCCGGGGTATGCTCCTCCACCATCAGGACGCTGGCCGCGCCGCGGCTGGCAGCTTCGAAACCGAGCGCGCCGGTGCCGGCGAACAAATCCAGACAGGCCAGCTGGCTCCATCCGCCGTCGAGCAGGAAATGCAGCCAGTTGAACACCGTTTCGCGCACCCGGTCCGGCGTCGGACGCAGGCCCGCCGCATCCGGCACCGGCAGCGGCGTACGCTTCCACTGGCCGCCGATGATGCGCACCTGCTGCGCCGGGCCGCTGCGGGGCCGGCCGGGCGCAGTCAGCTTGGTCTTGCCGGAATATTTTTTCTGTGGCGACATGTATTAGATATATTTAGGAGTATGCGAATAAATAGCGCTCTTTCCGCAATAATTTATTGCGGGAAGAATAAATACGGCATTGAGTATATTGACTGAAACAAACACCACCTCACTGATCCACGCCGACCACCACCGTGACCAGCTTGTCCTGCGCCACCTTGCGCGCAAATGCGGCGCGGATGTCGGCGAGCGTGACCCGCTCGACCTTGGCAGTCCAGGTATCGAGGTAGTCCAGCGGCAGCTGGTAATAGCCGATGGCGGCCAGATTGTCGAGAATCTTGCGGTTGTTGTCGATCCGCAGCGCAAAGCCGCCGACCAGATTATCCTTGGCCGCCTTCAGTTCGGCTGCGCTCGGGCCGTCCTTGAGAAAGGCTTCCAGCGTGCTGCGCACCACCTTCAGCGCGTCGTCGGCCTGCGTCTTGCTGGTTTGCAAGCCGATCTGGAACGGTCCCGGCTGCGCCATCGGGCTGAAGTAGCTGTAAATGCTGTACGACAAACCGCGCTTCTCGCGCACTTCGTGCGTCAGGCGCGAGACGAAGCCGCCGCCGCCCAGAATGTAATTGCCGACGGTTAGCGCGAAGTAGTCCGGATCGCTGCGCGGCAGCGCCGGCGCGCCGATCAGGATGTGCGCCTGCGAAGCCGGGTGCGGGATGCGCAACTCTTCCGCGTGCGCGGGCGGCACCGGCGGCAACACCGGCAGCGCCGCGCTGCCCGACGGGAGGCGCTGCGTCAATTGCCGCGCAATCGCATCCGCCTCGGGCCGGGAAATGTCGCCGATCAGGGCGATCACTGCGCGGTCGGCAACGTAATGGCTGCGATGGAATTCCAGCAGATCGGCGCGGCTGATGGCCGCGACCGATTCGACACTGGCTTGCTGGCCGTACGGATGATTGCCGTACAGCGCCTTCCAGAATGCCTTGTCGGCGATCGCTTCCGGCTTGGTCAGCGCTTCCTTCAGGTTGGCAATGGTGCGCGCCTTGTCGCGCGCGATGATGTCGTCCGGAAAGCTCGGCTGCGCCAGCACGCGCGCCAGCAACGCCAGCGCGGCATCGCGCTCGGCCGGGCTGGACAGGGTGCGCAGGCTGACGCCGGCGCGATCGCTGCCGGCCGCGCCGCCGCGCTGGGCGGCGGTGTCGGCGAAGGCATCGGACACCTGCGCCTCCGACAATGCCGGTTCGGCTCCCACCGCCAGCACGCCGCGCGCCAGCATGCCGCTGGTGAAGGCGGCCAGGCCGGCCAGGCCGGGCGGGTCGCGCCGGGCGCCGGCATCGAACTCGACGCTGACATCGAGCATCGGGATGGTGTGGTTTTCGACAAACAGCACGCGCGCGCCGTTTGCCAGCGTCCAGTTCTGGATTTGCAGCGCCGCGTGGGCCGGAACGGCGCCGATTGCGCAGCCGATGACGACCACCAGCGTGGATAAAATACGTTTCATATTTCTCTCAGTTTTTTTGCAGATGGATGGTATATCGCCGCTTAATGCCGCAAGCCCTTGGCCGCTGCCGCCGGCTTGTCCGACAGCGGCAGCGGCTCCAGCGTCGCCACCGTCAGCGCATCGTCGCCGAAGTAGCGCTGCGCGACCGCCTGCACCTGCTGCGAAGTAACCGCACGCAGCTTGTCGATGATGCGGTCGATCTGCTTGTACGACACGCCACTCATTTCCATCGTGCCGATTTCCATCGCCTGGCCGAACACCGAATCGCGCTTGTAGATCTGGCCCGCCACCAGCTGCGCCTTGACCCGCTTGAGCTCCGCCTCCGGCACGCCGTCGCGGGCGATGCGCTCGACTTCGGCGCGCAAGCGGGTTTCCAGTTGCGCCGTGCTGGTGCCGGCAGCCGGCGTGCCTTCCAGCGTAAACAATACCGGGCCGCGTGCCATGCCGGAATAACTGGCACCGACCGCGTTGGCAACCTTGTCGGCCCGCACCAGTTGCGCGTTCAGGCGCGCATTGTCATAGCCGTCGAGCACCGCCGACAGCACATCGAGCGCATGCACATCGTCGTCTTTCTCGACGTCATGCAAGGCCGGCACCTTGAAGGCCAGTACCACGAAAGGGTTTTCGGCCGGCGCCTTGACGGTGACGCGCTTGATGCCGCGCTGCTGCGGTTCCTGTTGCGGCTTGCGCACCGGCAACGCCTTGGCCGGAATCTTGCCGAAATACTTCTCCGCCAGCTTGAGTACCCTGGCCGCATCGACGTCGCCCGCGACCACCAGCGTCGCATTGTTCGGCGCATACCAGCGGTCGTGCCAGGTCTTGGCATCCTGCACCGTCATCTGCTGCAAATCGTCCATCCAGCCGACAATCGGATGATGGTAAGGGTGCGCGACAAAAGCCGCGGCATCCAGCGCTTCGCTCACCAGCGCCATCGGCTGATCGTCGGTGCGCAAGCGGCGCTCCTCCATCACGACCCGGATTTCCTGCGCGAACTCCTTCTTGTCGAACACCAGATTGGCCATGCGGTCGGCCTCCAGCGCCATCACCGCCTCCAGCTTCGATTGCCCGATCTGCTGGAAATACGCGGTGTAATCCTTGCTGGTGAAAGCGTTTTCGCGCCCGCCCAGCGCCGCCACCCGGGCGCTGAATTCACCCGGCTTGAGCTTCTTGGTGCCCTTGAACATCATGTGCTCGAGCGCATGGGCAACGCCGGTGGTGCCGTTGAACTCATCCATCGCGCCGATCTTGTACCACACCATCTGGGCCGCAGTCGGGGCCCGGTGGTCTTCCTTGACGATGATTTTCATGCCGTTTTTCAGCATGAATTCCTGCGCCGGCTGCGCCAGTGCAAAAACCGGCGCCAGCGCCAGCAGTCCGGTTGCAACGAGAAGTCGAAATTTCATAGTGTCTGCTCTGTTAGAATGCGGGTGATTGTATCCCCTTGCATGCGCCATCGCTACAGACCTCATTCCCCATGTTTAGTTTCTTCAAGAAAAAACCCAAGCCAGAACCCGCCGCCCAGCTGCCGCCGGCAGCCGAAATGCCGGCGCCGGTGCTGACGCCGCCGCAGCCGGCACTGGCGCCTGAACCGGTAGCCGAGCCGGAAGCACCGTCGGCAGCGCCGCCGGAAACCACCAAGCGCAACTGGCTGGCGCGCCTGAAAGCCGGCCTGTCGAAAACCTCCAGCAATCTGACCACGCTGTTCGTCGGCGCCAAGATCGACGACGACCTGTACGAAGAACTGGAAGCGGCACTGCTGATGGCCGACGCCGGCATGGAAGCGACCGTGTTCCTGCTGGAAGCGCTGAAAAAAAAGGTCAAATCCGAAAAGCTGACCGAGGCCGCGCAGGTCAAGAGCGCCTTGCGCGCACTCCTGATCGAGATGCTGACGCCGCTGCAAAAACCGTTCGAACTCGGCCGCCACCAGCCGCTGGTAATGATGATTGCCGGCGTCAACGGCGCCGGCAAGACCACCACCATCGGCAAGCTGGCCAAGCATTTGCAGGCGCACGGCCAGTCGGTGTTGCTGGCCGCCGGCGACACCTTCCGCGCCGCCGCGCGTGAGCAACTGACGGTCTGGGGCGAGCGCAACAATGTCACCGTGATTTCGCAGGAATCCGGCGACCCGGCCGCTGTCGCATTCGATGCGGTGCAATCGGCGCGCGCCCGCGGCATCAACGTAGTGATGGTCGATACCGCCGGGCGGCTGCCGACCCAGCTGCACCTGATGGAAGAACTGAAAAAAATCAAGCGCGTGATCGGCAAGGGCTTCGAGGGCGCGCCGCACGAGGTATTGCTGGTAATCGACGGCAACACCGGCCAGAACGCGCTGACCCAGGTCAAGGCTTTCGACGATGCGCTGGGCCTGACCGGCCTGGTGGTGACCAAGCTGGACGGCACCGCCAAGGGCGGCATCATCGCCGCGGTGGCCAGAAACCGCCCGGTTCCGATCTATTTCATCGGCGTCGGCGAAAAGATCGAAGACCTGCAGCCGTTCGATGCGCGCGAATTCGTCGATGCGATCTTCGACTGAACATTGCCCTAATCATCAAACCCCAATCCATGATCGAGTTCCAGCATGTTTCGAAACGCTATGCGCACGATGTCGCGGCGCTGGCTGACATCAACCTGACTGTCGCAAAGGGCGAACTGGTGTTTCTGGCCGGCCCGTCCGGCGCCGGCAAATCGACCCTCCTCAAGCTGATCGCCGCGATCGAACGCCCGAGCAGCGGCAAGGTCAGCCTGAACGGCCAGGATATCGGTCAACTCAGGCGCGCCGCGCTGCCGTATCTGCGCCGCAATCTGGGCCTGATTTTTCAGCAGCAGCGGCTGTTGCAAGACCGCCACGTGCTGGCCAACGTGATGCTGCCGCTGATCGTCACCGGTGCCTCAAGCGCAGAAGCGGAGCGCCGCGCGCTGGCGGCGCTGGACAAGGTCGGGCTGCTGGAGCGCGCCAAGGCGGAGCCGCAAGCGCTGTCCGGCGGCGAACAGCAGCGGGCGGCAATTGCGCGTGCGATCGTCAACCGGCCGCAGCTGATTCTAGCCGACGAGCCGACCGCCAATCTCGATCGCGACAGCGCCAATCAGGTACTGGAAGCGCTGCAGGCGTTTCACGGCGCCGGGGTGACCTGCCTGATTTCGACCCACGATGAACAATTTCTCGATAGCGCCACGCGCGTGATTTACCTGCGCCAGGGCCGGCTGATCGAAACCTGGCGCAAGGAGGCCGCATGAAAATCTGGCTCAGGGAGCATCGCTTCGCCTTGACTGACGCGCTGCGCAAACTCATCAAGACGCCCGGCAGCTTCAGCTTCAACGTGCTGGTGGTGGCGATTGCGCTGGCCTTGCCGATCGCCGGACTGACTCTGCTGGAAAACATCCGCCCGATCACCCAGCAACTGGCGGTGGAACCCGAAATCAGCCTGTTCCTGAAGGCAGACACTCCCAACGAACAGGCGCGCGCACTGGCGTACGACATTCGCAGCGTGCTGCCACTTGCCAGCAAGAAATCCCGGATCGAATTCATCCCGCGCGAGCAGGCGCTGGAAACGCTGAAGGCAAAAACCGGCCTGGCCGATGCGCTCGCCACGCTGGGCCAGAACCCATTGCCGGATGCCTACATTATCCGGCTGTCGAACATCGATGCAGTCGCAGTCGATGCGCTGGCCGAGCGCCTGCAACTGCTGCCGAGGGTCGAGGCGGTGCAGGTAGATTCGGCTTGGGTCAAGCGGCTGACCGCGATGCTGCAAGTAATGCGGCTGGCCCTGCTGCTGCTGGCGACGACGCTGGGCGTGGTGGTGATGGCGGTGGTGTTCAACACGGTGCGCCTGCAAGTGCTCACGCAGCGCGAAGAAATCGCGGTATCGCGCCTGATCGGCGCCACCGACGCCTTCATCCATCGGCCGTTCTACTATACCGGCGCATTGCTCGGCTTGTGCGCGGGCGCGGTGGCGCTGGCCGCGGTGACACTGGCCCTGCAACCGCTCAACGATGCGATTGCAGAATTTGCCCGGCTCTACGCGTCGGAGTTCCGCCTTGCTGCGCTGGCCCCATCCATCATGCTGACACTGCTGGCCGTCAGCGCCGCACTGGGCCTGCTCGGCGCCGCGCTGTCGGTGCGCCGGCATCTGGCCCGTTTGCCCTGACTCATAAAAAATATACCGCATAGTGTATTTTTAAAACACCCAATCAAAATTGATAAAATTGCATTGAAATGTAATACTACCCCATACAAATGTTTTTTTAGCGGGGCAGCCCGGACATGAAATCTTGATTAATCGCAATTCGACGAACTAATTAGCGACGACACTCTCTAATGATACTGTTATCCGCCTTTAGCACTCGCTCACGGAGAGTGCTAATATACCGACGGGGATGGTCAAAAATACCGTCAGGCAAGCTCTAGATCAGTAAAGCAAGGAGAAAAAATGCAATTACCATCCGCTCAATCTGTCGCACCGGCATTGGCTACCAATGGCAATAATGCGCTTGCGCTGGGATTTACGGGTAGTTTGGGCAATATCGACGCTTACATTTCGGCCGTGAATCGTCTGCCGCTGTTGAGCCATGAAGAAGAAGTATCGCTGGCGCGCCGCCTGCGCGAGCAAAACGATCTGGCTGCAGCACAAGGCTTGGTGCTGTCGCATTTGCGTCTGGTGGTATCGATTGCACGCGGCTATCTGGGTTACGGCCTGCCGCACGCCGACCTGATCCAGGAAGGCAACATCGGCCTGATGAAAGCGGTCAAGCGTTTCGACCCCGACCAGGGCGTGCGCCTGGTGTCGTACGCGATGCACTGGATCAAGGCCGAGATGCACGAATACATCCTGAAAAACTGGCGGCTGGTCAAGGTGGCCACCACCAAGGCCCAGCGCAAGCTGTTTTTCAACCTGCGCAGCCACAAGGAAGGCCTGGACGCGATGACGCCGACCCAGGTCGATACGCTGGCCAAGACCCTGAACGTCAAGCCCGAAGAAGTCATCGAGATGGAAACCCGCCTGACCGGACGCGACATCGCGCTGGAAGCGCCGACCGACGATGAAGACGACAAGTTCGCGCCGATCGCCTACCTGTCGTCCGACACCAGCGAGCCGACCAGGGTGCTGGAAGCGCAGCAAACCGACCGCCTGCACTCCGAGGGCTTGGAAACCGCACTGGGCAAACTCGATCCCCGTTCGCGCCGGATCGTCGAAGCGCGCTGGCTGGCCAACGACGACGGCTCGGGCGCTACGCTGCACGCGCTGGCCGACGAATTCGGTGTCTCGGCCGAGCGCATCCGTCAGATTGAAGCGGTTGCGCTGAAGAAGATGAAAGGCGCGCTGGCCGCCTACGTCTGATCACCGGCACTGCTTCACCCATGAAAAAAGCGCTCCTCCGAGCGCTTTTTCTTATTTGAGCAGCAGCTTCAAGTCGCTGGCAATCGGCGCCGCTCCCTGCCCGTGCCGGATGAACAGGCGAATCCGGCCCTGCGGATCGAACACGTAACTGCCGGCGGTGTGATCCATCGTGTAGCTGCCCGGCTCCTTGCCCGGCACCTTCTGATAAAAAATGCGGAACTCCCTGGCCACTTTTTCGGTGGCCGCCCGGTCGCCGACCAGACCCAGGAAGCGCGGATCGAACGCCGGCACATATTGCGACAGCAACGCCTGCGTGTCGCGCTCCGGATCAATCGTCACGAACAGCACCTGCACCCGGTCCGACAACGGACCCAGCTCCTGCATCACGCTGGCCATTTCCGCCATGGTGGTCGGGCATACGTCCGGACACTGGGTATAGCCAAAGAACATCACCACTGCCTTGCCCTTGAAATCGGCCAGCGTGCGAGCCTTGCCGTGATGGTCGGTCAATGCAAAATCTTTGGCGTAATCAATGCCGGTGACGTCGGTGTTCTGAAACGCAGGCTTGCCCGAAGCAACCATGCGCTGCAAGCGTTCCGGCAGCGGCTTGTCGCCGCAGGCGGTCAATCCAAGGGTGGCGGCAAAAAGAGTAATCAGGGTACATAAGGTAAAGGATAAACGCATGGATTCAGAATAAAAAATAGTGATCGAGCAACAAGGCGGCAAAGAGCAGCGACAGGTAAATAATCGAATAGGCAAAAGTCTTGCGCGCCAGCAGGTCATTGTAATGACGGTGCATGCGCCACGCGTACCGCAGAAAGATCGCGCCTAATATCAGTGCGCAGAACAGATAAATCAGGCCGCTCATGCGCACTGCATACGGCATGGTGGAGGTGGCGACCAGCACGATCGTATACAGCCAGACGTGAAAGCCGGTGAATTCCAGACCGTGCGTGATCGGCAGCATCGGCAGGCCCGACTTTGCGTAATCGTCGCGCCGGTACATCGCCAGCGCCCAGAAATGCGGCGGCGTCCAGACGAAAATAATCAACACCAGCAACCATGCCTGCATCGGCACGTCGTTGGCGATCGCGGCCCAGCCGAGCGCCGGCGGCATCGCGCCGGACAAGCCGCCGATCACGATGTTTTGCGGCGTGGCCGGCTTCAGGATGATGGTGTAGATCACCGCATAACCGACGAAGGTGGCGAAAGTCAGCCACATCGTCAGCGGGTTGACCAGGCTATATAGCACCAGCATGCCGATGCCGCCCAGAACGCCGGCGAACACCAGCGTTTGCGGCGCCGTGATGCTGCCGTTGGCCATCGGTCGGCGCGCGGTGCGCGCCATGCGCGAATCGATTTCGCGCTCGACCAGGCAGTTGACCGCGAACGCCGCGCCTGCCAGCAGCCAGATGCCGGCTGTCGCAGCGATCACGACTTTCCAGTCCGGCAAATCCGGGGTGGCGAGAAACATCCCGATCACCGAGCAAAACACCGCCAGCTGCGTCACCCGCGGCTTGGTCAGCGCCAGATATTGCGCAAGGCGGTTGTGAGCAGCGATAAGGGTTGCCATGAGTCTGATTTCAAAAGGATGATGACCGCATAAGCGCCGCGCCGGTCAAGGCCGAAGAAGCACCCGACGTCTGGCAGTTTAGCATCACCAGCAATATCACGAGCAGCGCCGCGCCGCCGTTATGCAGCACTGCAATCGCCAGCGGCCAGTTCAGGAATATGGTCGCAATGCCGGTGACGCATTGCAGACCTACGGCAATCAGCAGCCAGCGTGCGCTGCGGCGCAAGGCGGTAATTTGCACAGCCCGATATCCGACCCAGGCAATGCAGGCGACGACGATGAAGGCAAAACTGCGATGCACCCAATGGACCGCGGTCAGGGCTGGGAACGGCAAGTAGTCGCCGACGGCAGTCTTGCCCAGATGTCGCCACAGCGTGAAGCCGTGCCTGAAATCCATCTGTGGCATCAGCACGCCGTGGCACAGCGGAAAGTCGGCGCAGGCCAGCGCCGCGTAGTTGGTGCTGACCCAGCCGCCCAGCGCAATCTGCAAGAACAGCAGCGCCAGCGCAGCGCCGGCCGGCCGGCGCAGTGCAGCCGCGCGCGCATCCGGCGCGATCGGCGTACTGTGTCGCGTTGCCAGCCAGGTCAGCAAGGCCAGCAGAGTCATGCCGAGCAACAGATGGGTGGTGACGATCACCGGCTGCAGCTTCAAAGTCACGGTCCAGGCGCCAAACGCACCCTGCAGGCAGACGAAAAACAGCAGCCAGGTCGGCAGGCCGGGACGCGCAGCAGCCGGCCTGCGCCCGGATGTGAACCACCAGCGCCAGGCAATCGCCATCAGCGCAATGATCAGAACCCCGACACCCATCGCCAGGTAACGGTGCACCATTTCGATCCAGGCTTTTAGCACGGTCACCGGACCACCCGGCATCAAAACCTGGGCCGCATGGATATCGGCATGCGCCAGGAATGGATTGGCCTCGCCATAACAGCCCGGCCAGTCGGGACAGCCCAGGCCGGAATCGGTCAGGCGCGTAAAGGCGCCGAACATGATCAGGTCGAATGTCAGGAAAACCGTCGTCCAGGCCAGTTTGCGGTATTTGTTCGCGTCAACCGAAACCCAGACCAGCGTCAGCGGCAGCAACGCCGCCAGCAGCCCCATGATCGCAAGTTGAATCAGCATAATTCCGGGCTAACCTATGGCCGACGCCTTCAGCAGCTTGGCCAGATCCTTCTTGATCCTGCTCGGGTCGGCATCTTTCGGATAGCGCATCATCAGATTGCCCAACGGATCGATCAGGTAGATATGATCGGAAACCAGCGCACCCTGCTCTACCGGCAGCCAGGCTTGCAGGGCTTGCGGCGGCACGCGCAAATAGCGCATGCCGTCGTATTCGTGCAGCAGCATGGTTTCGGGCGGCTGGTCGTCGGTAATCAGCCAGACGCGCTCGATGCGATCCATTTCCTTGCCTTGCGCCAGCCGCAACTGGCGCATGTCATTCAGACGTTTCCGGCAATCCGTCCGGCAGTCGGCGTCGTTGACCTGCACCATCAGCCACTTGCCCTGATAGTCCTGCAGGGAAAGCCGGGAGCCATCGAGCCCGGTGCTGGCCAGCGCCGGTATCGGATACTTGCGCGGGTCCAGCAACGTGCCATAGTTGGTGCGGCTGGATGGCTTGATCACGTAATACGTGAAGTAGGATGCGACCAGCGGCGCAGCGCACACTGCCAGCACCAGGAATAATTTGCCGCGTCCCGCGCGTTTTTGCTGCTGCTCACGCTTTTGCTGATTTTGTTCCACGTCGAAATCCTGTCGCCACAAAAAATAGAAATGCCATCGCGCTCAAAGCAAACCACTGAAACGCATAACCCCGATGCCTGTCGATGCCGCTTGACGGCTGCGGCCAGTTCCGCACCAAGCCATCCGGCAGCGCGCTCGACTGCTCCAGCACGAACGGCTGCAGCTGCAAGCCGCTGGCTTGCGCAAAGCCGGCAACCTCCAGATTCTGCAGGATGGCGCCCGGGCGCACCGCATCCTGTTGTCCGAGCTGCAATAGCCGGCCCGGATTGCCCCGGGCCACGCCCTGCACCGTAATCATGCCGGCGGGTGTCGGTATTGCCGGTAATTTTTTCCGGTCGGCCGGATTGCGCGGCAGCCAGCCGCGCGCAATCAATACGTGCATCTTCGAACCGGCGATCCTGAATGGCATCAAGACATACAAGCCGGCCACGCCTTGGTAAGGGCGGTTGTCCAGATACACCGGCCAATTGGGGAGAAATTCTCCGCTGACGCTGATTCTGCGGTATTCAACCTCATCTATCCTGAGCGGGCGCGCATCGACGAGCAGCAGCGGCGAAGCCGCGCGCTGCGCCAACTGGGCGGCGATCGCCTGCTTTTCCGCCGCGCGCCGGGTTTGCCACTGCCCGGCCGCAATCCCGACCGCCATCAGGAGCAAGGTTGCAACGAATGGAACCGGCCGGAAGCGAAACCATATAGACATTACAATGTCACCTTACAGCAGGCCGCGCCAGAGGCTGCCTGCCTCCCGCAATTCGGAGTCTGTTTCATCTTTTCCCCATCATGAAAACAATCATCGCCATCGGATTCATCCTGATTATCGCGAGCCTCGCATCTGCGCTGGCATTCCTGATGAAGGACAAGGGAAAAAGCAATCGCACTGTGACTGCACTGGCACTGCGGGTCGGACTCTCGATCGCGTTATTTGCGCTTTTATTGACAGCCCATTACTTCGGTCTGATACAACCGACCGGAATTCGCTAGCACTCCTGCTGCAGCAAGAAAAGTCACACCGAAGTACGGCCGTGTTCCAGGTTGCGCTACGTAGCCGCAATACAAGCAGCAAACCTTATAACCAGTAGATCACCACATACAGGCCAAGCCAGACCACATCCACGAAGTGCCAGTACCAGGCGGCGCCCTCAAAGGCAAAATGCTGCTGCGGCGTAAAGTGCCCTTTCAGGACGCGGTACAGCACAACCGACAGCATAATGGCACCCACCGTGACATGGAAGCCGTGAAAACCGGTAAGCAGGAAGAAGGTCGAGCCATAAATTCCGGAAGTCAGCTTCAGGTTCAGCTCGCTGTATGCATGCATGTATTCATAGGCCTGGAAACCGATGAACGTGGCGCCCAGCAGAATGGTCGCAAACAGCCACAACGCGGTCTTGGTGCGCTCGCCGGCGCGAATCGCATGATGCGCGATCGTGATTGTCACACCGGAGGTGAGAAGCAGTGCGGTGTTGATGGTCGGGATCGGGAACGGCCCCATGGCCTGGAATGGCTCGACTGTGCCGGCAGGGCCGGTATTGCCCCAGTGGGCACTGAAGTCCGGCCACAGCAGCTTGTGGTCCAGGTCACCGAGCCAGGGCATCGTGATGCTGCGCGCATAGAAAAGAGCGCCGAAAAATGCCGCGAAAAACATCACTTCCGAGAAAATGAACCAGCTCATGCTCCAGCGGAAGGAAGTATCGATGCGCTGGCTGTACAAGCCGCCTTCCGACTCGGCGATGGTGTCGCCGAACCATTTGTACAGGACCGCGATCACCATCAGGACGCCAGCGATGTTGACGTATGCCCCCCAAGGCAGATCATTGACCCAGGCTGAAGCACCGGCCATCGTGACCAAGAGCGCCACGCTTGCCAATAGCGGCCATCTTGATGGCCCCGGAACGAAATAATATGGAGCGCCGGACTGCACTTTAGCGTATTGAGAACTCATTTGCCTCTCCCGAACGAATATTGCAATTGCTATTTCGACACAACCACGTTAATGATAACGAGCAGCGTTGCTATGAAAATCAAGGCTCCGATAAGGCCGGCAATAATCACGTGCACAGGGTTCAGATGTGCCGCATCCTGTTCGTAATCGCTCTTTTTGCGTATCCCCAAAAACGACCAGAAGATCGCTTTCATGGTGGCAAGAAACGATGGCTTGCGCGATTTTTCCTGCTTTAGGTCCTGCATCGGCATCCTCTCAGATTGCTCTTCGTAACTAGCCGTTAACCTCGAAAAAGGTATAAGAGAGAGTAATTGTCTTCACGTTTTCGGGCAGTCCCGGGTCGATATAAAACACCACCGGCATTTGCCTTGCCTCATTCGGGCCCAGCGTTTGCTGCTGAAAGCAAAAACACTCCACCTTCTTGAAATGTGCTGCGGCCTGTTGCGGCGCATAACTCGGGATCGCCTGCGCATTGATGCTGCGGGCCCGGGTATTGACCACTTCATAAACGACTTGGGCCATTTCGCCCGGATGTACCTGCAAACTATTCACGACCGGCCGGAAGCGCCACGGTCCCTGCGCATTGGCATCGAACTCCACCGTGATGGTTCTGGTTGTATCCACTTGCGTGTTGCCGACCGCCTCCAGCCCGGCCTCTTTCGTGGTCAGGATGTTGATGCCGGTTACTTCGCAAATCTTTTTGTAAACCGGAATCAGCGCATAACCGAAGCCAAACATCAGGCCGGCAATCACCAGCAACTTGCCCAGCATTTGCCGGTTCAAGGATTTGTCAGGTGCTGGCTCGGCGTCGCCGCGGGTGCGCTTATCCATTTTCAGCGCAGCCAGAGCTGCCGGATGATCACACCGACGAAAAACACCAGGGCGACGGTTCCAAGTATCAATGCCGTTTTCAGGTTGTTCGGTTTTTTTGATTCTGACATCGAGCGCATCTGGCGGGCCTGTTCAGCCTGCCACCCATTTATTTAACGACCGGCGGCACTTCGAAGGTATGGAATGGCGCCGGACTAGGCACAGTCCATTCCAGGCCTTCTGCACCATCCCACGGCTTATCTGGCGCTTGCTTGCCGCCCCGGATAGTGGGAATCACGATTGCCAGCAGGAAGTACACCTGCATCAGGCCAAAGCCAAGGCCACCGATCGACACCACCATGTTGAAGTCGGTGAATTGCGCCGGATAATCTGCGTAACGACGCGGCATGCCAGCCAAGCCCAGGAAGTGCATCGGAAAGAAAGTGATATTGAACAGGATCAGCGAACCCCAGAAATGGATCTTGCCGCGCGTTTCGTTGTACATGAAGCCGGTCCATTTCGGGCTCCAGAAATAATAGCCGGCGAACATGGCAAACAGCGAACCGGCCACCAGCACATAGTGGAAGTGTGCCACCACGTAATAGGTATCCTGCAGCTGGATGTCGATCGGCGTCACTGCCAGAATCAGGCCGGTGAATCCGCCCATCGTGAACACGAAGATGAAGCCGATCGCAAACAGCATCGGCGTCTCGAAACTCATCGAGCCGCGCCACATGGTGGCAACCCAGTTGAACACCTTGACGCCGGTAGGCACCGAAATCAGCATCGTCGCGTACATGAAGAACAGTTGCGCGGTTACCGGCATGCCGGTGGTAAACATGTGATGGGCCCAGACCAGGAAGGACAGGATCGCAATCGATGCGGTCGCATATACCATCGATGCATAACCGAACAACGGCTTGCGGGCGAAGGCGGGGATGATGTGCGAAATGATCCCGAATGCCGGCAAAATCATGATGTAGACCTCGGGATGGCCGAAGAACCAGAAAATATGCTGGAACATTACCGGATCGCCGCCGCCGGCCGCATTGAAGAATGAAGTGCCGAAGTGGCGATCGGTCAGCGTCATCGTGACCGCACCCGCCAGCACCGGCATCACTGCAATCAGCAGATAGGCGGTAATCAGCCAGGTCCAGCAGAACATCGGCATTTTCATCAGCGTCATGCCGGGAGCGCGCATGTTCAGCACCGTGGTGATGATGTTGATCGCCCCCATGATCGACGATGCGCCCATGATATGCACGGCAAAAATCGCCATGTCCATGCCGGGGCCCATTTGCGTCGACAGCGGCGCATACATGGTCCAGCCGCCTGCGCTGGCGCCGCCCGGCACCAGGAATGACGTTACCAGCAGGATCGCTGCCGGCGGCAGCAGCCAGAACGAGAAATTGTTCATGCGCGCAAAAGCCATGTCGGAAGCGCCGATTTGCAGCGGAATCATCCAGTTGGCGAAGCCCACGAAGGCAGGCATGATGGCGCCGAAGATCATGATCAGGCCGTGCATCGTGGTCAGCTGGTTAAAGAATTCCGGCTTCATCAATTGCAGGCCCGGCTGGAACAGTTCGGCCCGGATGCCCATTGCCAGCACCCCGCCCACCATCAGCATGGTGAGCGAGAAAAACAGGTACAAAGTACCGATATCCTTGTGGTTGGTGGCATACAGCCAGCGACGCCAGCCGTGCGGATGGTTGTGCGCGTGCTCGTGAGAATGATCGGGTGCGCGATCGATTGCAGTTGTACTCATCTCAATATCCTAACGATTCCCGTTACTTGCGCGCAGCAAGAACTTCGGCTGGTTGAACAATGTTCTCATGGGCCTTGTTGGACCAGTTATTGCGCGTGTAAGTGATGGCCGCCGCAATGTCGGTGTCCGACAGCATCTTCCAGGATGGCATCACCTTCCCGCCATTCAGGACCAGTCTGATTTGATCAATTTTAGGCCCGGCCACCACTGCCGAACCATCCAGCGCAGGAAACGCCCCCGGCACGCCCTTGCCGGTAGCCTGATGGCAGCCGACGCAATTGGCGGCATACACCTGGGCGCCGCGCTGTTTGAGCTCATCCACGGTCCAGACCTTGTTCGGATCATCCGCCATGGCTGACTGCTCCTTGATCTTGGCGCCAGCCCACCTGGTGTATTCCTCGCCCGTCACGACTTTCACGACGATCGGCATGAAGGCGTGTTCCTTGCCGCACAATTCGGAGCACTGGCCGCGGTAGATGCCGGTTTTTTCCGCCTTGAACCAGGTATCGCGCACGAAGCCGGGAATCGCATCTTGCTTGACGCCGAACGCCGGCATCGCCCAGGAATGGATCACATCGTTGGCAGTGACGATGAGGCGAACCTTCTTGTTGACCGGAATCACCACTGCGTTATCGACTTCCAGCAGGTAATTGTCGTTCTTGATCCTGAGCGGATCGACGATTTGCACGCGTGGCGTGGACAAGCTGGAAAGAAAAGAAACGCCCTCGCCTTCGCCCTTGATGTAATCGTAGCCCCACTTCCATTGCATGCCGGTAGCCTTGATGGTGAGATCGGCGTTGGAAGTGTCCTTCATCGCCACCACGGTTTTGGTAGCCGGTAATGCCATGCCGATCACGATCAGGAACGGGATCACGGTCCAGGCGATTTCAACCGTTGTGCTCTCATGGAAACTGGCCGATTTGTGGCCCTTGGATTTGCGATGCTTGACGATGGAGTAGAGCATCACCGCGAACACTGCAAGGAAGATTGCCAGACAGATATACAGCATCAGGCTGTGCAGCGAGTATATCTCGCGTGCGATCTGCGTCACCGGCGGCTGCAAACCCAATTGCAGCACGGCCGGGCCACCTGGGCTATCGACTACCGCCCAGGACGGCAATCCTGCGGCCAGCAGCGTAGTGCCGACCACGAACGATTGCAGTCGCTTTGCATTTTTCATATGTCCCCCCGCCAACCTTAAATTGGAATTCTTATGATTATCGGACGCCAGAAAGCACCATTGTTACGCAAACTCAAGACTCTTGCATTCCGTCAAAAAACGGCCGGGTTCGAATTGCGCAGGGCGGTGCGTCATCGGCCGTTGCGCTGCACATGTTGGCCTGTGCGTTCCGGCTTCAGGACCCGAACCGAATACACCCCGGAGCCGCTTTATATTGGTAGAAGTATAAGTTGTAAAGCAAAAAATTATCAAGCGCTGACGCACGCAGGTGGGGTCGCGGACGCGCGATCAAGAAATTGGCAACGGTGCGTCTTGAGCGCCTGCGGTTTTGAAGTCGAAAAACACCGTCTTATTTCCGGTTCGGATTGGGTGAGATCCTGATGATGGATTCGCCGCTGCTGAGCGCGCTGGGAGCCGGCCTGAAGGCGTGGCCGTAAATGATCTCGAAGGTCAGCGGAATTTTGCCATCCGCCTGGCGCTGCGATTCCAGATGACCGACGATGCTGGACCAGTCGCCTTTGCCCAGCAGGCCGCGGCGCCGGGTTGACAACGGGTTGCCGCCCAGCGCGCGCACATCCGCCATCAGTTTTTCCACGTTGGCGTAGGTGACCGTGATGTGCTCCATGTCCATCACCGGGGTCGAGAATCCGGCCTCCACCAGCATGTCGCCCAAATCGTGCATATCGACGAACGGCAGTACGTGCGGCGCTGCATCGACGGCGGCGAACGCGGTGCGCAGCTCCTTGCAGGTGTCGGGACCGAAACAGGAAAACATCAGCAAGCCGTCCTGGCGCAGCACCCGGCGCCATTCGCTAAATACCCGATCCGGTTGCGGATGCCAATGCAGGGCCAGATTCGACCAGACCAGGTCGACTGCGCTCTGCGCCAGCGGCAGCCGGGCGAAGTCGGCGCACAGCAGCGATGCATCCAGTCCGGCGCCGGAGCCGCCCTTGCCGGGCAGGTATTTTGCCAGCAGCCGATTGACCGAAGACAGCGCGGCGGACAGCCGGCTCCTGGCTTCCAGCAGCATCGCGGCAGAGGCGTCCGCTCCCAGCACTTGCGCCTGGGCGAATTGTTTTTGCAGCAGCGCCAGATCACCGCCCGCGCCGCAGCCGGCGTCCAGCAGCCGTCGCGGCGTGATTTTTACCAGTTCCAGGCGCTCGAACATTCTGGCCGAAACTTCGCGGCGCAGGAAATCTGCATCGGCGACACGTTTTACTGAAGAAAACAGATGGCGCACCCGCTCCAGGTCTATCGGCGCGCTCAAACGGGGTTCGGAAGAGGAAGGTGTGGTCGTCACGGAAATATCGCTTCAGCAATGAGATAATCGGCGCTAGTTTACACGCTTGCAACATGCTTGAGGAACGCTGCGCCGCATGCAATCACGAATCCAACACTGGTCCCATCTGTTGCGCAGCCGCATGCTGTCGCTGCTGCCGTCCTGTTGCGCGCTGTGCGGTGCAGC
Organism: Herminiimonas sp. CN; assembly: GCF_000622895.1. Classification (GTDB taxonomy): domain Bacteria; phylum Pseudomonadota; class Gammaproteobacteria; order Burkholderiales; family Burkholderiaceae_D; genus AVCC01. The sequence continues at coordinate 476 of NZ_AVCC01000002.1, read as the reverse complement.
GGCACCGGATGCGCTGTGCCGCGCCTGCCTGCTGCAGCATGGCGGCCGCCAGCAGCGGCGCTGCCTGCAATGCGCGTTGCTGCTGGCAAGCGGCGCGGCCGATACTGCGACCTGCGGCGCCTGCCTGAAAAGCCCTCCGGCGTTCGACGCCACAGTGGTGGCAGTGGATTACACGGCGCCGCTGGATCAGCTGGTGCTGGCGCTGAAATTCGGCAGCCGGCTGGCGCTGGCGCCGCTGTTTTCGGATATGCTGCGCGATGCGATGCTAAAGCAGCAGCGCAACTGCGCGCTTCCCGCGCTATTGACGGCGGTACCGCTGAGCCGGCAACGACTGACTGAGCGCGGCTTCAATCAGGCGCTGGAAATCGCCAAACCGCTGTCGCGCGCGCTGGGAATCGATCTGCTGCCGCAACTCGCATGCCGCCTGCACGATACCCGGGCGCAATCCATGCTGCATCTGCAAGAGCGCAAAAAAA
>NZ_AVCC01000001.1 GCF_000622895.1 Herminiimonas sp. CN | reverse complement strand
GGAATTTAGAATTTGCGATCAGTTTATTTAGCCTACATACTGCAAGCGATATTTTTTGCATCGACTCCAATGAATTTTTATTTCAGCCCGCTCCCGAAGTGGTTTTTGTTATGAATCCGTTTGCTGCAGGATGGCACCGTCGGCATGCAGGGTAATGCTGTTGCCTGGCAGCCAAAGGCGAATTAGCGCATGATCGTGCGCGATCGCCCTTCCGGGCTGAAACTGTTTTTACTGGTGCGCGGTTCGATCCTGCCGCGCATCCGCATCACGCTGGTCGTCAACATCCTGGTTGCCACGCTGGTAACCATCAGCCATGGCGACCTGTTCGACCTGAAGATCACCCTGACCGCGATTCCATTTACTTTGATCGGCTTGCCGCTGGCGATTTTTCTGGGTTTTCGCAATACCTCCGCCTACGATCGCTACTGGGAAGGACGCAAGCTGTGGGGCGAACTGGTACATAGAAGCCGCAGCCTGTCGCGCCAGTGCCAGAGCCTGATCTCCGATCCCGAACCTGCCAATGCCAGCCTTGGCCTGCAAGATGTGCGGGTGCGCATGATCTATCGCGCGATCGCATTCGCCCATACTTTGCGGCAACACTTGCGCGACATCGACAACCCGGCAGAATTGCAGGCGCTGCTGCCGGAACCGGAATGGCGCCAGATGCTGCGCTCGTCCAACAAGCCGGATTACCTGATGCTGCGCATGGGCATGGATTTGCGCCGGTGCATGGATGAGGGTCGCATCGATGCCTGTCTGGCCAACGGCATCGATACCACCTTATCTTCGATGGCGTCTGCCGCCGCGGCCTGTGAGCGCATTCTCGGCACGCCGATTCCGTTTTCCTACACGCTGCTGCTGCACCGGACCGCTTATCTGTACTGCTTTTTGCTGCCGTTCGGTCTGGTCGATTCGCTCGGCTTCATGACGCCGTTTGTGGTCGCCATTGTGGCCTACACTTTTTTCGGCCTGGATGCGCTCGGCGACGAAATCGAAGAGCCGTTCGGCAACGACACCAACGATCTACCGCTCGATGCGCTGTGCCGCACCATCGAAATCAACCTGCGCGAATCGCTCGGCGATCCACACATTCCGGCGCCGTTGCTGCCCAAGAATTATTGCCTGACCTGAAACCGGTGCATGTGCCGGATAACCGTGACTTTTCCCATTTTGTGACACGAGGATTGAAAAATGCTTGAAAACTACCAGGATCGCATCCGCTCACCGCAGCTGCGCAGCAAGGTAACCACTGCCGCTGAGGCCGCCACATGGGTACACGATGGCATGACCGTCGGCATGAGCGGTTTTACCCGCGCCGGCGACGTCAAGATAGTGCCGCTGGCGCTGGCCGAGCGGGCCCGTCATGAACAGTTGAAAATCACGCTGATGACCGGCGCTTCGCTCGGCCACGATGTCGACAAGGCATTGACCGAGGCCGGTGCGCTGGCACGCCGGATGCCGTTCCAGTCCGACCCGGTGCTGCGCGCCGCCATCAATCGCGGCGAAGTGATGTATATCGATCAGCATCTGTCGGAGCTGGTTGAAATGCTGCGCACCCGGCAGATTGCGCCGATCGACGTCGCCATCATCGAAGCGATTGCGATTACCGAAACCGGCGCCATCATTCCCAGCACCTCGGTCGGCAACAGCGCCAGCTTCGCGATCCTGGCCGACAAGGTGATTGTCGAAATCAACCTGAACCAGTCGCTGGAACTGGAAGGCTTGCACGACGTATTCATCCCCAAGCTGCGGCCGCAACGCGAACCGATCCCTTTGATGACGCCGCATGACCGGGTCGGCACCACGGCAATTGAAATTCCGCTCGAAAAAATCGTCGCCATCGTCATTACCAACGAGCAGGACAGCGCCTCCACCATCCTGCCCGCGGATGCGGAAACGGCCGCCATTGCCGGCCATCTGGTCGATTTCTTCCAGCAGGAAGTGGCCCAGGGGCGGCTCACCAACAGCCTGCTGCCGCTGCAGGCCGGCATCGGCACCATCGCCAATGCGGTGATGATGGGTTTTGTCGATAGCCCGTTTGAACACATGACGATGTATTCGGAGGTGCTGCAGGATTCGACCTTCGATCTGTTCGACGCCGGCAAGCTCGATTTCGCTTCCGGCTCCTCGATCACGCTGTCATCTAAAAAAAGCAAGCAAGTGTTTAGCGACTTTAGCCGCTACAAGGATCGGCTGGTATTGCGCCCGCAGGAAGTCAGCAATCATCCGGAAGTGATTCGCCGCCTCGGCATCATCGCCATCAATACCGCGCTGGAAGCGGACATCTACGGCAATGTCAATTCGACCCATGTGCTGGGCACCCACATGATGAACGGCATCGGCGGCTCGGGCGACTTCGCGCGCAATGCCTATCTGTCGGTATTCGCCACCAAATCGGTAGCCAAGGGCGGCAAGATATCCAGCATCGTGCCGATGGTGACGCACGTCGACCATACCGAGCACGATGTCGACATCCTGGTCACTGAAGTCGGGTTAGCCGACCTGCGCGGCCTGGCGCCGCGCGAACGGGCCCAGGTCATCATCAACCAGTGCGTGGCCGAGCCCTACCGCAGCCTGCTCAACGAGTATGTAACCGAAGCCAATCAGCGCGGCGGCCATACACCGCACATACTGGAAAAAGCGTTTGCATGGCACAGCCGCTACCGCGACACCGGCTCCATGCTGCCGGCGATCAAGAATCCTGACGCGGAAATTCAGCTGACCAGATTGTTGTCCGGGCAGGCGGAGAGCCCAGAAACGCTGGGGGCTTAAAATCCATAAAAAGTATGAATTCGGCATGAATTAGCAGGGGTATGCCAAATAACATGGCATATTCCACATGATTTCATTGCGTGATATGAAAATACATACCATTGTATATTCGCATCCCACGTTACCTTTTTCAGCTCAAATCAGCCGGCAGCGTATCGTTGCCGGGTCTTTTTGCAAGACGTCAATCAATGGTTGCGGAATCAGGCCATCGACATCGGTGACCGCATAGCCGAGCGCGCCGCGGGTCTGCAATTGCTGGGCGACGATATTCAGGCCGAACTGGGCGAATTGCTGGTTCATGCGGGCAATCACGCCAGGTTCATTGCGGTGCACATGCAGGATGCGGCTGAGCGCCCCTTTGTCCTGATGCGCCACTTCCGGGAAGTTCACAGACGACTTGGTGGTACCCGCCAGCAGGAAGCGCGCCAGCTTGTCGGCGACTTCGAGACCGATGTTTTCCTGTGCTTCTTCGGTGCTGCCGCCGATATGCGGAGTCAGGATTACGTTATCAAGGTCCAGCAGAGGCGACACGAACGGTTCTTTTTCGCTGCTGGGTTCGACCGGGAAGACGTCAATTGCCGCCCCCGCCAGCTTCTTGTCGCGCAACGCCCGGTCAAGCGCATCGATATCGACCACGTTGCCGCGCGACGCGTTGAGCAGCACCGCCGATGGTTTCATCTGCGCGATGCGCTCGGCGTTCATGATGTTTTCGGTGCTGCGCAAGCCCGGCACATGCAAGGTGACGATGTCAGCCTGCTCCAGCAACGCCTGCAGCGAGAACACCGGCATGGCGTTGCCCAGCGGCAGCTTGTTTTCAGGATCGAAGTAGACCACCCGCATGCCGACGCTTTCGGCCAGAATGCCGACCTGGGCGCCGATATTGCCGTAACCGATGATTCCGATGACCTTGTTCCTGACTTCAAATGCGCCCTGCGCATTCTTGTCCCAGACCCCGCGATGCGCCCGGGCGTTCTTCTCCGGTATGCGGCGCAACAGCAGGATCGCCTGCGCAATCACCAGTTCGGCCACCGAACGGGTATTCGAATACGGCGCATTGAATACCGGCACGCCATGCATTGCCGCCTCGGCGAGGTTGACCTGGTTGGTGCCGATGCAAAAGCAGCCGATGGTTTTCAAGTTGGGCAAGGCCGACAAGACCTCGGCTGTCATATGCGTGCGCGAACGGATGCCGACCGCATCTGCGTCGGACAGCGCAGCCAGCAGTTCCGCCCCCGCCAGCGCAGCCGGTATCTGCACCACATTGGTCAGGCCGAACGAAGCCAGATGGGCCCGTGCATTCGGGTGAATATTTTCCAGCAGGACGATCTTGTTCATCGCATTTTCCTATCCGCAAGTTAAAGATGTATTTCAAATAAATATTAACATAGCGCGCAAAAACAGGTTTTCCGGCGGCGCACGCGCTAAGTTTCATCTCACCAAATTCAGCTGGCGGTCGTTGATTGAGAAATTGCAGTCAACACCAACTCCGTGTCGGTAACTTTAAGGTTCAGGATATGCGCGTCGATCTGATCGTGAATGTAGTCATTGCATCAATTGATGTCGCCTAAATTATTCGCATTGACGTAAATTCACCTACTCCGCATCAACTTGCCTAGCTGGAGATGCGTTCTGAAATGCATCCATCGATTCACACGCAGCGACGATACGTTGGATAGTTGGCAGTCCATCTAGCGGATAATTAAAGCGGCGAGCGTTGAATACCTGGGGGATCAAGCAGCAATCGGCCATGCCCGGAGTCTCACCATGACAGAAAGTGCCGGTACGCAGGTCGCAGGCAAGCAGCTTCTCAATCGCCGCCAGTCCTTGGTTCACCCAGTGCCGGTACCAATCATTTTTTTGATCTTCGCTGATCCCCAAGTTTTTAGTCAGATAGCTCAGTACCCGCAGGTTGTTGAGGGGGTGAATGTCACAAGCAATGGTTTGAGCAATGGCCCGCACGCGGGCCCGGCCCTCGGCATCGGCTGGCAGCAACGGGACTTGCGGGTAGGTTTCATCCAGCCATTCGATGATTGCCAGCGATTGCGTCAGCACCCCGTTTTCCATTTGTAATGCAGGCACAATGCCGAGCGGACTTTTTTCCCGATATTCCGCCTGGTTCTGCTGACCGCCATCGCGCAAGAGGTGAACAGGCACGGCCTCATAAGGCAGGCCCTTCAGGTTCATGGCGATGCGAACCCGGTACGCCGCAGAACTGCGGAAATAAGTAAAAAGCTTCATCCGACGTAGTGCTCCACGCGTTGCTCAATGGCGCCAAAGATGCTTTTGCCGTCAAGGTCGAGCATCTCGATGCGCACCGTGTCACCAAATTTCAGGAAGCTGGTTTGCGGCTTGCCGGTCTCAATCGTCTCATACATGCGCACTTCGGCCAGACAGCAGTACCCCACACCGCCATTAGCAATTGACGAACCGTTGAGGCCGCCTTGCTTATTTGACACCGTGCCGGAACCAATGATCGAGCCAGCCTCCATTTCCCGGGTCTTGGTGACGTGCGCCACCAGTTGCGGGAAGCTAAAAGTCATGTCTGTTCCGGCATCCGGCTTGCCAAACATCTGGCCGTTGATATGTACGATCAAGGGACGATGCACCCGACCTTCGCTCCAGTCGTTGCCCAGTTCATCGGGTGTGATCGCCACTGGACTGAACGCTGTGGCTGGTTTGGATTGAAAGAAACCAAAGCCCTTGGCCAATTCCCCCGGAATTAAATTGCGCAGCGACACATCGTTGACCAGCATCAACAGGCGAATAGCCGGTGCGCACTGCTCGGCTGTGGTCCCCATTTTCACATCGCCGGTGATCACGGCCACTTCGGCTTCCAGATCGATGCCCCAGTCTTCCGACAAGGTGTAGATCGGGTCGCGCGGACCGACGAAAGAGTCAGAACCGCCCTGGTACATCAGTGGATCGTTCCAGAATTCCGCTGGTAGTTCGGCACCGCGGGCGCGGCGTACCAGTTCCACGTGATTCACATAGGCCGAACCGTCAGCCCACTGATAGGCCCGCGGCAGCGGCGAATGGCAGAGCAACGGGTCAAACGGCACCGCATCGGTGGCGGCGCCGCTGTTGAGCGCTTCATAGACCTGCTGCAGTTGCGGCTCGCAGACGGCCCAGTCGTCCAGCGCGGCCTGCAGCGTGCGTGCGATAGCGGGCACCGGGCGGCAGTGTGTCAGACTGCGGTTAACGACGACCAGCGTGCCATCGCGGCCGCCTTGTTTAAGTGTCGCAAGTTTCATTTTCTTTATTCTCCAGAGTAGCTGCCGTCATGCATCCAGCGCGCGTGTTGCGGTGCTTTTTTGGTAATGGCCCATTCGTTGAGCATGTCCCACTTGGCCTCGTCGAGCATCTTGGCCATCTTCGGTGTGCCGGTGTTAGCGCACAGTTCCAGGCGATGACCGCTCGGGTCGAAGAAATAGATGGACTTGAAGATGGTGTGATCGGTTGGGCCAAGCACTTCAATGCCGTCCGCTTCCAGTTTGGCTTTGGCCTCCATCATGGCCTCGAGCGATTCGACCTGCAGCGCCAAGTGCTGGGTCCACACCGGGGTGTTAGGGTCACGCCCCATCGGCGGCTGGGTCGGCAGCTCGAAAAAGGCGAGCACGTTGCCGTTGCCAGCGTCGAGAAAAACGTGCATGTAGGGGTCGGGTTCTTTGGTCGATGGCACCTCGTTCTCGGCAATTGCCAGGATGAAGTTCATGTTCAGGTATTTTCCGTACCACTCGACTGTTTCCTTGGCGTCCTTGCAGCGGTAAGCAACGTGGTGGATTTTCTGGATTTTCATTTTGGGTTCTCAAAAAATAATCGTCAAACTTGCTCAGGCATCACAGGTCGCGCAGTGCGGCCTGAACATGGGCATCGAAGACCTTGGGGTTGGCCAACGCGTTGGCGTTAAGCAGTGCCAGCTTCACCAGGAACAATTCGGCCTTGTCCTGGCCTGCCTGGTCGATGGCGGTGGCCAGGGCGTCGTACACGGTTTCCAGGCCAGGGATGGTCAGGGCGTTTTTGGGTGTAGTCATGGAGCTCTCCTATTACTGGGTCAGGGCGATGTTCAGGGCGGCTTGCAGGCGCGTCGCGTCCAGCGTCAGCCAGCGCGCACAGACGTGCTGATCGGGGCGCAGCAGGTAAGCGGCACCGCTGGCTTGCACGCCGTAGCGCTGACGGAAGTGACCGTTGACGTCTGCCAAGGTCAAGTCGGCACCGGCCACGGGCTGAGTTGCCCCGACGGCAATCACCTTCAACGGCACACCCCGGGCGTGGGCCGCACTCACCACTTGCTGCATGGATTCAGGAAGCGCGGCAGCTTCCGTGAAGTACAGCAAGTCAAAGCCACCGCCCAAGTGATCGAGCAGGAAGTCGTTGGGTGCCAGACGGATGTTTTGTGGCGGCGCGCCGTGGGCGGGGCCGGACCTGAACAGCGCGTTGTCGTCGCCTTGGCTGTTGAGCACCGAATCGGTGTACTCGTGCGGACGCGAGGTGCGCCAGTGGTAGAGCGGTCGCACGAATTCTTCGGTCAGCGACAACGACAACACGGCATCGCGCAGCAGGCGAAAACCCGGGCTGGGCGGCGCCATGAAACGTGTGCTCTTGCCCGCTTCGTCGATAATTTCACGCGCTGCGCGAACGCGCTCGGCGCTGTGGTTGGCCAGTAGCTTTTCGCTCGCCAGACCCTTGACCACGAAAGCCAGGTGCCAGGCCAGCGATTGCGCATCCTGAAAGCCCGTATTGGCGCCGCGCACGCCGAAGATCGGCAGCAGGTGGGCAGCGTCACCAGTGAAGAGCACACGGCCTTGCACATAGTCTGGCAGCGTCAGGGTACGGGCGGAATAGACTGAGTTCCAGTCCATCTCCCAAGGCACTCCGGCATGGCCGATCATGGCCAATTGGGCGTCGATACGTTGCTTGAGCGACTCAGGCTTGAGCGCTTCTTCGGGCGTTTCGCCGGGGGGCAGTTGGTAGTCCACGCGCCAGATGCCATGCGGCTCGCGGTGCATCAGAATAGTATTGCCAGGGTTCCACTCAGGGTCAAAGTAGGCCAGACGCTCGGTCGGCAGCGGCAGATCGATGCGAATATCGGCGATCACGAAGAAGCCCTCATAGGAAGAGCCTTCCATCTGCAGATTCATGGCCGTGCGAATTTCGGAGCGGCCACCGTCGGCAGCGACCAGCCAGTCGGTCTCCAGCGTGTACGGACCTTCGGGGGTATCGATGATAACGCGAGCCAGGCCGGACTCCTGATCCACCTTGACCACCTTGTTGCCCCAGCGGAAGTCGATCAGCGGGCTTGCTTGGCAGGCATCAAGAAGGTATTCCTCCATGTACTGCTGCTGGATGTTGATCATCGGGAAGAATCGGTCGTCCGGGTCATGCGGGGCTTCCATGCGGAACACGCGCTGGCCACGGTAGTAGGAGTTGCCGAAACGCCAGGGCAGGCCGTTTTCGGTCATGCGGTCGGCCACACCGACCTGTTGCAGGATTTCCATTGAGCGACGGGTGAAGACTATGGCGCGACTACCTTGGGAGACTTGCAACTCCGAAGTCACAACAACGCTGGGGACACCCAGGCGTGCCAATTCCAGTGCGGCAACCATGCCCGCAGGGCCGGAGCCGGCGATGACCACTTTCTTGCGGTCCTGCGCCGGATGGGCCGAGGGTAGCCAAGGCTTGAAGACCTGGTAGTTGTAATAGATCGAAGGACGGGCTTCAGTAGTTGGTTGATGCATATTAATTCCCTTAGATTCAGCAGATTACCGAAGAAAAACGTATGTATTTTTGGTAATGAACTAGTTCAAGCACTTGTTTTCATGCGTTCAATGCTGCTGCCGTTTTCTTTCGGCCACCGATGGGCAGAAGCAATACAATGACCACACCAGCTAACATCAGTGTGGACGAATACAGCAGGCCGGATGTGAAGCTGTGTGTCGCATCCCTCAGCCAGCCGACGATGAGCGGATTGAGCGCCGAACTGATGTTGCCCATCGCGTTGATCACCGCGATGCCTATTACCTGAGCCTTGAAACTGAGGGCCTGGTCAGGCGTGGTCCAGAAAATCGACATGGCGGTATAGGAGCCGGCCGAGGCCATGCAAACCCCGAGCATCTGGATCGCCGGGTTGCTCGACATTGCCGTAAAAAGCCAGCCTGCCGCCGACATCAGCATCGGCAACACCAGGTGCCAGCGGCGCTCCTGCTTGCGGTCTGAACGACGGCCCCACCAGATCATGGCAATGATGGTCGCCACCTGCGGGATCGCGGCCAGCAGACCGATCGTACTGTTGCTCGCATCGGCGCTGAAGCTCTTGACGATGAGCGGCGCCCAGACGGCCACCATAGCAAGCGTATTGACAAGGCAAAAATAGGCGACCGCGAACTTGATGACGGTCAGCGACGTCAATTCGGCAAATAGGCTGCGCCCGCCAGAGGCGTCCGGCACGGCGGTGCCGGCTTTGAGCGGCGCCGGCATGCGCTTGGTTTGCAGGCTGTGCGCCAGCACCGCTTTCTCATCTGCGGATAGCCACTTCGCGTATTCCGGCTTGTCGTCCAGGTAGGAAAAAACGATCAGGCCGAGGATGGCCGATGGCAGGCCTTCCAGCATGAACAACCATTGCCATCCCTTCAACCCCAAGGTGCCGTCCAAGGCCAGGATATAGCCTGACATTGCTGAACCCAGTGCGGCAGTCACCGGCATGGCAATCATGAACAGCGCGTTGGCGCGAGCGCGGTAGGTCGGTGGAAACCACAGTGTCATATACAACAGCATGCCTGGCAGGAAACCCGCCTCGGTGATGCCGACCAGCACGCGCAGCAGGTAAAGTGTGTTCGGACTGGTCGCAAACATCGTCGCAGTGGATGCCAGGCCCCAGGCAATCATGATCGTACCGATCCAGCGCCGGGCACCAATACGCGCCAGCATGATATTGCTTGGAATGCCGCAAGCAATATAGGCAATGTAGAACAGTGTTGTCGCCAGGCCGAACTGGGTCGATGTCAGGCCCAGGTCTTTCATCATGGTCAAGCCGGCAAAGCCGATGTTGATGCGGTCCAGAAAGGAAAAAACGAATAGCAGGAAGATGAACCACAGCAGGCGTTTGGTCACTTTGCCAACCACTTGCTTTTCGACCTCGACTGCGCGGGCGGCTTCGGTGCCGCTGGATAGGGATTGGGCCCCCGATGGGATTGATTGCAGCATGTTGCTTGTCTCCTGATTTTTATCTGAATCTGAAAGAAATATTCGCGATCTTTTGATCGGCCTGTAATCGGCAAATGCGACCATGCCACGCTCTTTTTTCTATTAGAGTCCAGTTTCAGATATCATTCAAACGGTATTTTCTTATTGATTTATCGGATTATCTTATGAGTCCTAGCCTACGCCAGATGCGCGCCTTCGTCGCACTTGCCAAAACAGGTAGTTTTACTATGGCCGCCGCGCATCTGAATGTCACCCAGTCTGCGCTTAGCGGGCTAATCAAGGAGCTCGAACAGGTGCTGGGTGCCAAGGTATTCGAGCGCAGCACCCGCAAGACGGAGTTGTCGGAACTCGGACGCGAGCTATATCCACTGTTCGACAAGATGATCCAGGATCTTGATGGGGCCATGCTGGATATTGCCAACCGCAAAGCGCTGAAAAATGGCATGGTACGGGTCGCCGCACCGCAAATGATGTCGTGCACCCTGCTGCCGGAAGTGATTGCAGCCTACCGGCTTGAACATCCCGAGATACAGGTAAGACTGGTCGATTGCCCGGTGGAGAACGTGTCCGGGCGCGTGTTCAGTGGCGAGGTCGATTTTGGCATCGGCCCGGAGCGCGATCCGACCCCGGAAATTGTTGCGCAGTTGCTGTTTGAGATGCCATTTGTCGTGGTGTTTCCGAATAACCATCCACTGGAAAAGCGCGAGCGCATCAGCTGGTCCGACGTCAACGATTTCCCGTTCATCGCACTGCAGGGGCAATTTACCGTGCGGCTACTGCGCGATATGCACACTTCGTTGCGCGATCTGTCGCTCAGTCCCTATAACGAAGTCACGTTCATGACGACCGCGCTGGCCATGGTCAGCGCCGATCTGGGTATCACGACGTGCCTGCCGTACGCGGAACCGATGGTCAAGCTGTATCGGTTGCAGATGCGGCTGCTGCAAGATCCCGAGCTCACGCGCAAGTTTTTCGTATATACCAAAAGCGGCAGGTCCTTATCGCCGGCAGCCGAAAGTTTCATCGCTTTTCTGTTCAAGTTTGTCGCTGCACATGAATGGAATGTGACTGTCGCGCGCACCGGGTTAACCGGACAATTGATTTCCAGCAAATAGTCGACAGACTCTTGACCGGATCGGCACGCAAACGGCGCCGGGACGCGTGGCCACCATCATTGCACAGCCCGGCGCCGTGTGCGACGGCATGAGCTACCTGATCACGCCGGAAGTATTCGACCACCTCGACCATCGCGAGAAAAACGGCTATCTGCGGCTGACAACGGATATCACTTTTGAAGACGGCAGCAGCGTGGAAGGACTGGTCTACATTGCCACCGAAGACAATACCGCCTACCTCGGCGCAGCCTCCGAACTGCAAATAGCACGGCAAATCGCTAGGTCGAAGGGGCCGAGCGGCCCCAATCGCGATTACCTAAACGATCTGGCTGTGGCCTTGCGCGAGTTGGGAAAAACCGACCCGCACGTGGCCGCCATCGAACAGCATCTGGCGCAGCTGAACCAGGGCTGACCTGCCAAGAAACTTGCACTCGCAACAATCAAAACAAATCCGGTCGGAAGCGCCGCGCTTCAAGCAGCTGCGGCTGCCGCTCCCGTTCATGCCGAGCCGTTCTACGGCTTTTTCAAAACGCTGCCGGATCAGATCCGTCCCACACGCCATCGCCGTGCATGCGCGTGGCGAAACTGCTCTCGTAATCTTTGCCGCCGCGCATCTCGCGCAGCCGGTTCATGACGCGCTGCGCCCGGTCCGGGAAATGCGCTTCCAGCCATTACTGAAACTGCGAACGGACTTCCCACTGCAGGCGCAGCACAATGTAGTGGGTGTTGATGGTCCCGGCTGTTGCCAATCGCACGAAACTGATCTATTTTTGAAAATATTATCGTCATTAACTGATCCTGCCACGGAGGGGAAAAGGCGCCGCCAAGCACTGCCGCGCTAGTGTGGTGTTGCACGCTATCAGGCACATAAAAGCGCGCCTTCAGGCATGAAACACCACACTAGCGAAACAGCCGCAGCCGGGCCAGCACAGCCAGGATCACGGCGACCGCTGCCGCGGTCAGCGCAACCTGGCTCCAGGATAATGCGCTGAAGTGGAACAGTTCGCGCAGCGCCGGCATATATAGCGCCAGCGACAGAATCAAAAGCGCGCCGGCGACAATCCACCACAATACGGGGTTGGGAAGCGCCAAGGCGCGGCGCAAGGTCAGCGTCCAGCAGCGGTTAATGAAAATCAGGCCGATGTCGCCGATGATCATGGCCGTGAACACAATCGCCCGCGACTGCGCTTCGCCGAGGCCGGCCAGCTGCGCCAACTGATACATCGCCAGCAGCAGCGCCAGCAAAACCACGCCCTGGCGCACGCCGATCAGCAGTATTTTGCGATCAAAAATCCTGGCATTGGGCGGGCGCGGCGGACGCTGCATCACATCGGACTCCTCCGCTTCGGCCTCGAAGGCGATCGAGCAGGTCGGGTCGATCATCAATTCGAAAAACACGATATGCACCGGCAGCAATATCAGCGGCCAGCCCAGCATCACCGGCAGCAGGGACATGCCGGCAATCGGAATATGCACCGCGATGATGAACACCACCGCCTTGCGGATATTGTCGAAAATGCGCCGCCCCAACCGCACCGCCGCCACGATTGAGGAAAAATCGTCGTCCAGCAGCACCAGCGCTGCGGCTTCGCGCGCGACATCGGTGCCGCGCCCGCCCATCGCGATGCCGATATGAGCCGCCTTCAGCGCCGCCGCGTCATTGACGCCGTCGCCGGTCATGGCGACGATTTCGCCGGCATCTTTCAGCGCAGTCACCAGGCGCAGTTTCTGCTGCGGCATCACGCGGCAAAAGATATTCACCTGCGCCAGCCGGCGCTGCAACTGGGCATCGTCCAGCGCATCGAGCTCGGTCCCGGTGAGCAGGCCATCGGCGGCATTCAGGCCGCTCTGGCGGGCAATGTTGAGCGCCGTTGCCGGGTAATCGCCGGTAATCATGACGACGCGGATGCCGGCCGCATGGCATTGCGCAATGGCATCCTGAACCGAGGGCCGCAGCGGGTCTGCCAGTCCGATCAGGCCGAGAAAACGGAACGTGAAATCATGCTGAATCGCCGGCAGATCGGGTGGCTGGAACGAGGCCCTGGCCACCGCCAGCACCCGCAAGCCCTGCTGCGCCAGTTGATTGACCTGCGCGGTAATAGCGGCCACCCGTTCCGGCCCCAGATGACACAGGTCGATCACGGCTTCCGGCGCGCCTTTGGCGGCGATTACGTAGTGCGCCCGATTGGGCGACTGCCAGACGCGCGACATCGCCAGCAATTCGGGCGACAGCGGGTATTCCTCGACCAGGGTCCAGCCGTGGTGGATATGTTCGGTCCCGGCCAGCGCGCTGTTGCCGGTTTCCTGGATCGCCTTTTCCATCGGGTCGAACGGGTCGCGATGGCTGGCCAGCATGGCGAACTCCAGCGTTTCATGGAAAATTTCGGCAAAGCTTTCCGGTGCGGCACTGGCAGCAGCGTCGAATACATGCGCTGCGCGATCGACCATGATCTGCGTCAGCGCCATGCGGTTTTGCGTCAGAGTGCCGGTCTTGTCAACGCACAGCACGGTCGCCGCGCCCAGCATCTCGATGGCCGACATGCGGCGCGTCAGCACTTGTTTCTTGGCGATGCGCCAGGCACCCAGCCCGAGAAAAATCGTCAGGACCAGCGGCAATTCCTCCGGCAACAGCGCCATTGCCAGCGTCAGGCCGGCCAGCAAGCCGTTAAGCCAGCTGCCCCGGGTGAGCGCATACCAGACCGCCAGCAAGACCACCAACACGATGCTCGACAAGGCCACCACCTTGACCACCTGTGTGGTTTCCCGCTGGACCCGGCTGGGCTCATCTTCCAGCGCAACCAGCGCGCGGCCGATGCGCCCCAGCGCGGTCTGGCCGGCAATCGCCACCACTTGCGCCTGCCCCTTGCCCTGCACCACCAGCGTGCCGGAAAAAAGAAAGGGCAGATCGTCGCCGCCGGGCTCGCCCATGGCATCGTCCGGCACTAAGGACGCAGCGCTGCCGGCCTGCTTCCGGACCGGCACCGATTCGCCGCTGAGCATCGATTCGTCGACCGTCATGCTCTGGCTGCCCTGCAGAATCGCATCGGCCGGCACGCGGTCGCCCTCGCTCAAAAAAATGATGTCGCCGCACACTATTTCCCGCCCGGCAATGCGCTGGCGCCGGCCGTCGCGCAGCACCAGTGCGCGTGGGCTGGACAAATCGCGCAAGGCTTCCAGCGCCCGTTCGCTCTTGCGTTCCTGCACGAAGCTCAGGCCCATCACGACGAACACCGAACCGAGCAGAATGAAGGCATCTTCCCGGCTGCCCAGAACCAGGTAAATGCCGCCGCAGGCAACCAGCAGGATTAGCATCGGCTCGCGCACCACCATCCAGGCAATCGCCAGCAGCGAGCGCGGCTTGGCCGAAGGCAACTCATTCCAGCCCTCGCTGCGCTGGCGTTGCTGGACTGTTGCTGCGGTTAAACCGGTATCGGGATTAGTGGGATTGCGCATGAAAAACCTCTGGGTATGACACAGCCGAGCTTAGTGCAGGCGCGCGCACCGGTGCTTGCACAAGATCAAAACTTTCAGGCAGCGCCAGTACAGTCTGAAGATGCTTGCCAGACAACGTTTGACATGGCCCTGTTTATCTATGGCAAATCCGCAATATTGCACGTTGACAATTGAAGGCTATAGAGCGCAGTTATCAGGATGATATTTTTAGTAAGAATGTGTTACATACGATGAGTTTTACCTGTCCAAATCGATATGGATTTGCTATTGTTCATGCGTCAATGAACATCCGCATCCGCTGCATCAATGAAATTATATACGCGCCTCGGCGCATCTTTACTCCTGGGCACTGCGAAAATCGAACTCTCTGGCTCAGGCCAAATCTCGTATTCTTTTGTTGTACCTGACAGAACCGTAGAAGCCTCCGAAAAAATCGCCCAGCGCACTGTCATCCGCTAATGATGACATCTTTCCTGAAGTCCAGAAATATCGCTACCGGAGCCGGGGTTTTTCGCGTTCTGTCCCCGTTTCTTTACGCATCGGCGCTACTGCATGCGGGATTCTCCTTGCCTTGGCGGCAAGATTTGTACACCACTTATGCGCAGCTGGGCGCAACGGTTGCGCTGGTGCTCTTGCTGCTGCTTGCATTGCAGCGCCTGCTTTTCAGTGCAGCGCCGCAACTTACGCGCAGGCACAGCCTGATCGAGTGTTGCGCCACGCTGGCGGCGGTGATCACACTGGCGCTGCCGCAATCGCAGACGGCTTTTCCCTGGCTGGTCATGATGGCGTGCCTGTTTCCCCTGATTCTGAGCGGTCGGCCGATGCTGGGCGTGGTGACGGCGGTCGGCCTGGCTGGCGTACTGCTCAACCTGTTCGCAAGCGCATCCACCAGTGATTTGCTATCCCAGTTTTTCGTTACGCTGTTTGCCGGTTCAATCGGAATATTGCTGTCCGAAGCGCTGCGTTTTCACCTGGTTACCGCACGCAAGTCGCGCATCAATCTGGCTCGCTTCAATGCGATTGCCCGCGTCACCCATAATCTTTTCATTATTACCGATGCCGATTTCAAAGTGCTTTTCGTGAATCGGGCAATCAAGGAAATCATCGGCTATACGCAGAACGAAATTTTAGGCAATGCCCTGCCGTCCTCGATCCATCCGGACGATCTGGCCGCCTACCAGAAAAACTTGCGTGCACTGCACAAATTACCCAACAGCACCGTCTTTACCCGCTACCGGCTGCAACACAAGAATGGCCACTGGATATGGCTGGAAGCCTATGGCTACAACATGCTGCATGACGAGGCCATCAATGGCTTCGTGTTCTCCATCGTCAACATTACCGAGCGCAAGCTGGCGGAGCAGAAACTCGACGATGAACGTACGCTGCTGCGCGCGGTGCTGGATCACAACCCGTCGATGATGTATGCCACCGATCTGACCGGGCGCTTCACGATCAGCAATCAGAGTTTCCAGCGCCGCTTTGGTTTTCTGTCGGAAGAGGATTTGCGCGGCAAAACCAGTCATGATGTGATGCGGATGCAAGCCACAAACATGCAAAAGCATATTGCCCGACAGCTCGCGCATGAAAGCCAGTTGCACGATATCAAGATCATGCAAAACGGCGAGCCGGTACAAAGCATCGAAATCGAGGGGATTCTCGAAAATGAGGCACCGCGCTGGTACAAATCCAACAAATACCCATTGCGCGACAGCAATGGCAAGATCATTGGCATTCTCAACACCATGCGCGACATTACCCGCCGCAAGGAATACGAAATCCATCTGAAGTACCAGGCGCTGCACGACCCATTGACCGGCTTGGCCAACCGGCGTTACATGCTGCAAAGCATTGCCAGAAGCATGGAACTGTTTCGCACGACAGGGGAGATGTCTACCATACTATTTTGCGATCTCGATTTCTTCAAGAACGTCAATGACATCCACGGCCATGAATTCGGCGACAAGTGCCTGCGCGAAATCACCCGGCGCATCAACCTGCACCTCAACGATACAGATTTTGCCGCCCGCTTCGGTAGCGATGAATTCATAATTCTGGTCAAGGCTGCGCAGGCGGATGCCAAGGTCAAGGCCCAGGCGCTGTTGCAGGCGTTGTCGGTGCCGCTGATCATTAATGACGTCGTGGTCAAGGTCGGCGCCAGCATCGGCATTGCCCGCATGCGCGCCGACCACAAAAATCCCTCCGAACTGATACGCGATGCCGATGCTGCCATGTATCAAGCCAAGGAACAGGGCCGCAACCGCATCGAAATTTTCGACGCTTCGCTGCACGACATCTCGACCCGGCGCGCCCAGCTTGATGCCGCGTTGCATTTCGCGCTGGAGCGCAATGAATTCAGCATCCTGTATCAGCCGAAAGTATCAATGCGCGATGGCAGCCTCAAGGGGCTGGAACTGCTGCTGCGCTGGAACAGCCCGCAGCATGGCGAAATTTCTCCGACCGAATTCATCCCGATTGCAGAGAGCAACGGCCTCATCGTGCCGATCGGCTTGTGGGCGCTGGAACAGGCCTGCAAACAGCAACGGCATTGGCAAACCGCATTCCCGGATGCGGGCGGAGCGGTTGTCGCAGTCAATGTTTCAATGCGTCAATTGCTGCAATCCGCATTCCTGCCGGCAGTCACGCGCATCCTGGAAGAGTCGGGCGTGACGCCGGGCACCATCGAACTGGAATTGACCGAAACTTCGGTCATGGCAAGCCCGTTGCAGGTAATAGAAAACCTGGCGTTGCTCAAGCGTCTCGGATTGCGTCTGGCACTGGACGATTTCGGCACCGGCTATTCTTCGCTGGCGTATTTGCAAAAGCTGCCGATCAACACGCTGAAAATCGACAAGGCTTTCGTGACCGGCATCGCAAAAAGAAAGAGCGATAAAGAAATTGTTCGCCTCATCATCGCCCTGGCCAGGACATTGGCGCTCGAGATCGTCGCAGAAGGCGTGGAAACCCAGGAACAGGTAGTCGAACTGAGCCGATTGGGATGCGAGATCGGACAAGGCTTTCTGTTTTCGCCGCCGATTGGCGCGCCGGAAGTCGAAAGATGGCTTGCCATGCAAGAAGACCGGCGCACCGAAATCGCCCCCGAATATATCCGAATCGATTAACCACACAGCACGATTGCCGCCATATCCGTTATAGTCTCCTAAACAACTCACTCATTGCCCCCATGAAATTTGATGTCGTCATTATCGGTAGCGGCTTGGCCGGCCTCTCCGTAGCGCTGCACCTGGCCGAAAACCATCAAGTTGCCGTCGTCACCAAGCGCCATCTGCTCGACGGCGCCAGCAACTGGGCCCAGGGCGGGATTGCCGCCGTGCTCGATTCCGGCGACAGTTACGCGCAGCATATCGACGACACGCTGGTCGCCGGCGCCGGCCTGTGCGACGAGACGGCCACCCGCAACATCGTCGAGCATGGGCGCGAAGCGATCGAATGGCTGATCGCCCAGGGCGTGCCGTTTACCCGCGACGGCAGCGCCGAGCTCGGCTATCACCTGACCCGCGAAGGCGGCCACAGCCAGCGCCGCATCATCCACGCGGCCGATGCCACCGGCCACGCGGTCCAGGTCACGCTGGAAGAGAAAGTGCGCAAGCACCCGAATATCACGCTGCTGGAAAATCATTACGCAATCGACCTGATCACTTCCGACAAGCTGGAGCAGAAATCACCCTCGCCGCAATGCGTCGGACTGTACGTGCAGGATGCCGCCAGCGGCCGCGTCATCACGATTGCCGCCGGCCACACCGTGCTGGCCACCGGCGGCGCCGGCAAGGTGTATCTGTACACCACCAATCCGGATACCGCCACCGGCGACGGCATCGCGATGGCCTGGCGCGCCGGCTGCCGGGTCGCCAACATGGAATTCATCCAGTTCCATCCGACCTGCCTGTATCACCCCTACGCCAAATCGTTCCTGATTTCGGAAGCGATACGCGGCGAAGGCGGCCTGCTGAAGTTGCCGCCGGAAGCTGGCGCAGCAGCCGGCCTGCGTTTCATGCCGGAACACGACGCCCGTGCCGAACTGGCGCCGCGCGACGTAGTCGCCCGCGCGATTGATTTCGAAATGAAAAAACGCGGCCTCGATTATGTCCACCTGGACATCAGCCACCAGAGCCCGGAATTCCTGCAAGAGCATTTTCCAACCATCTATGCGCGCTGCATGGAACTCGGCATCGACATCAGCAAGGAGCCGATCCCTGTGGTACCGGCGGTGCATTTCACCTGCGGCGGCGTAGTCACCGACTTGCATGGCAGCACCGATCTCGCCGGTTTGTATGCGGTGGGCGAGACCGCCTACACCGGGCTGCATGGCGCCAACCGTCTGGCCAGCAATTCGCTGCTGGAATGCGTGGTGCTGGGTCGCGCTGCCGCGCTGGAAATCGGCCGTACACCAAGGGCCGTCCACCCGGCGCTGCCGCAATGGGATGAAAGCCGCGTCACCGATGCCGATGAGGAAGTCGTGATTTCCCATAACTGGGATGAATTGCGCCGCTTCATGTGGAATTACGTCGGCATCGTGCGCACCAACAAGCGCCTCAATCGGGCGCAACACCGGATCAGTTTGCTGAAGGAAGAAATCGACGAGTATTACGCCAATTTCCGCATCACCAGCGACCTGGTGGAATTGCGCAATCTGGTCGAAGTCGCTTCGCTGATCGTCAACAGCGCGTTGCTCCGGCGCGAGAGCCGCGGCCTGCACTACAGCCGCGACTACCCCTACACCCTGCCCAAAGCCCTGCCGAGCGTGCTGTCGCCGGAACGGCGCTAGAGGCCGGTCTGACATGAAAAATGCACGGCAGCATACTGCTCCGTGCATTTTTTAATACCACAATATATCCGCGCGAAAACTTGCCAGTTTTAAGGCATACTCCCGGAAAATAATCTGTCAGACGTTCAATTTCCCGGTAATCCGCAATGAATAATCGGTCGCCTGCACATCCTTGGTCAGGCCGCCGATCGAGATCCGGTCGACGCCGGTTTCAGCAATCGCGCGCAGCGTCGTCATGTTGATGCCGCCGGAGGCTTCCAGCAACGCCCGTCCGGCGGTCATTTGCACCGCTTCGCGCATCGCATCGGTGCTGAAATTATCCAGCAGCACCGATCTGGCGCCAGCTGCCAAAGCCTCCTCCAGTTGCTGCAGGGTCTCGACCTCAATCTGGATCGGCGCCCCGGAACGCAAGCCCAAGGCCGCAGCCAGCACCGCGCCGATGCCGCCGGCGGCGGCAATGTGGTTTTCCTTGATCAAGATGCCGTCATACAAGGCCAGCCGCTGGTTCTGGCCGCCGCCCACGCGCACCGCGTATTTCTGCGCCAGCCGCAATCCCGGCAAGGTCTTGCGGGTATCCAGGATGGCGGCGCGGGTGCCTTCGATCGCCGTCACGTAACGCCGGGTGGCGCTGGCCACGCCGGACAGCAATTGCAGAAAATTCAAGGCGCTGCGCTCGGCGGTCAGCAGCGCGCGCGCCGGCGCTTCGATGGTGCAGACCAGGCTGTCGGCCGCCATCAGATCGCCCTCCGCGTAACGCCACTCGATCCGGATGCCGGGATCGACCGATTGCATTACGCCCTCGAACCACGGCGCGCCGCATAGCACGGCCTGTTCGCGCACCAGCACCCGGGCGCTGACCCATTCGTGCTGCGGCACCAGCAGGCCGGTGAGGTCGCCGCTGCCGATATCCTCTTGCAGCGCAATGCGGATGTTTTCTTCAAAGGCGGCCGCCAGAGCGGCATCCATCGGGGCAAATCGATTGGTCAGTGTGCTCATGCCGGTCCGATCCCTGAAAACAGCTTGGCTTCCTGTGCCAGATCGGCGCCGGGGCGCACATTGGCTTTCTTCTGGGCCGCGAAATCGAGCATGCGGTCGATGCACAGCACCGCTTTGCGGCCGATCTCGGGATCGACAAAGACTTCGTTCTTGCCGCTTTCCAGCGCATCGGCCAGGTTGGCCAGGCCGTTCATCGCCATCCACGGGCAATGGGCGCAGCTCTTGCAGGTGGCGCTGTTGCCGGCGGTCGGCGCCTCGATGAAGCGCTTAGTCGGCGCGGCCATGCGCATCTTGTGCAAAATGCCGTTATCGGTGGCGACGATGAAGGTATCGGCATCCAGCGTCTGGGTAGCCGCAATCATTTGCGAAGTCGAGCCGACCACATCGGCCAGGGCCACCACTGCCTCCGGCGACTCCGGGTGCACCAGCACCTTGGCATGCGGATATTGTTGCTTGAGCAACTCCAGTTCGATTGCCTTGAATTCGTCGTGCACCAGGCACGAGCCCTGCCACAGCAGCATGTCGGCCCCGGTTTTTTTCTGGATATAGCTGCCCAGATGCTTGTCCGGCGCCCACAGGATTTTTTTGCCCTGTGCATGCAGGTGGGCCACGATATCGAGCCCGATCGAGGAAGTCACCATCCAGTCGGCGCGGGCTTTTACTGCCGCGCTGGTATTGGCGTACACCACCACGGTACGGTCCGGATGGGCATCGCAGAAGGCGGCGAATTCGTCCGCTGGGCAACCCAGGTCGAGCGAACAGGTCGCATCCAGGTCGGGCATCAGCACGCGTTTTTCAGGGCTGAGGATTTTTGCCGTTTCGCCCATGAAGCGCACGCCGGCGACCACCAGCGTCCTGGCCGGATGATCGCGGCCGAAGCGCGCCATCTCCAGCGAATCCGAGACGCAGCCGCCGGTTTCCTCGGCCAGGTCCTGGATGTCGGGATCGACATAGTAATGCGCGACCAGCACTGCATCGCGCTCCTTGAGCAAGCGCCTGATACGCTCTTTCAGCGCGACTTTCTCGGCGGGCGACGGTGCGGCCGGGGTGCGGGCCCAGGCCTGCGCGGTACAACTGGAACCGGTTTCCATTTGCGGACGCTCGAATTCAACGGGTTTGATCACTTGAGTTTGCATATGCTGTTTGTCCAGTGTGGCACTGTTGACGATGGCTTTCGGTGTGGCTGATATCGGCGCGTTACAGGATAAATCAAGGTGTCCAATATCATCCTGAAAATACGTGCAGGCTCGGCAATGAATGGATGTCTTCCCTGAAAACCATTACATGCGCTGCACGGTCTGCTATGCTTTGAATTGTGCTCTATTCGGCGCAATAAAAAACGATTCTTCGGCAGACCGAATTTTACTCCCGTTTTCAACATGAAATGAACCGGCGCAGCATTTGCGATCGTGCCGACCCGGCAATGATCTACCGCCTGAACCCGCTCTCCCATGGACAATAGCATTTTCGATAAATCCCAAAAAGGCCGCGAAGAGATCACCATGCGCAAGCATGGCCTGGCACTGCGGTTGCGTCCGCTGCTGGTGATGATCGACGGCCAGCACAGCACTGCCGATTTGCTGGCCCAGGTGTCCGGGCTCGGGCTCGGCGAACACAGCATCCGGGAGTTGCTCGAGAATGGCTACATTCAATTAATCGATAGATAGCCCGTAAATGAAAAAACGCACTGACGACTAGCAGCAGTGCGTTTTTCCAGGCTAGCCGCAGCGTTAATCGATGCCCTGGCTGCTCAGATAATCCTCGTAATTACCCAGGAAGTCGACGATTCCGTCTTCCTTGATCTCCAGGATGCGGGTTGCCAGCGAGGAGACGAACTCCCGGTCGTGCGATACGAAAATCAGCGTGCCCGCATATTTTTCCAGTGCGATGTTGAGCGACTCGATGGTTTCCATATCCATGTGGTTGGTCGGCTCGTCCATCAGCAGCACATTGTGGCGGCCCAGCATCAGCTTGCCATAGGTCATGCGGCCCTTTTCGCCGCCGGACAGCACTTGCACTGATTTCTTCACGTCGTCGCCGGAAAACAGCAGGCGGCCCAGAATCGAGCGCACCGCCTGGTCGTCGTCGCCTTCCTTGGTCCAGCGCCCCATCCAGTCGGTCAGGTTAAGGTCGCTGGCGAAGTTTTCGGTCGGATCTTGCGGCATGTAGCCGACGTCCGCATGCTCGGCCCATTTGGCAAAACCGCTATCCGGCTGCAAGCCGCATATATCGCCGCCGATGCAGCGCAGCAAGGTGGTTTTGCCGATGCCGTTGGCGCCGATGATGGCGATGCGTTCGCCGGCTTCGACCATCAGGTTGACGTTCTTGAAAATCGTGTGGTCGTAGCTCTTGCTCAGGCCCTGCACTTCGACCGCCAGCCGGTGCAGTTTCTTCTCGCCGTCGAAACGCACGAACGGGTTCTGGCGCGAGGACGGCTTCAGGTCCTCGACCTTGATCTTCTCGATCTGCTTGGCGCGCGAAGTGGCCTGGCGCGCCTTCGATTTGTTGGCGGCGAAGCGGCGCACGAAATCCTGCAGTTCTGCGACCTTTTCCTTGGCCTTGGCATTCACCGATTGCTGCTGCTGGCGCGCCTGGGTGGAGGCGAACATGTAGTCGTCGTAATTGCCCGGATACACCTTCAGCGTGCCGTAATCCATATCGGCCATGTGGGTGCAGACCTGATTCAGGAAATGGCGATCATGCGAAATGATGATCATGGTCGAATTGCGCTCGTTGAGCACGTCTTCCAGCCAGCGGATGGTGTTGATGTCGAGGTTGTTGGTCGGCTCGTCCAGCAGCAGGATGTCCGGATTCGAGAACAGCGCCTGCGCCAGCAGTACCCGCAATTTCCAGCCGGGCGCGACGTTGCTCATCGGCCCCTGATGCTGCTCGATCGCCACGCCGACGCCCAGCAACAGTTCGCCGGCGCGCGATTCGGCGGTGTAGCCGTCGTACTCGGCGAACTTCGCCTCCAGTTCGGCGGCCTTCATGTAATCGTCGTCGGTGGCTTCCGGATTGGCGTAGATCGCGTCGCGCTCGGCCATCGCCGCCCACATCTCGGTGTGGCCCATCATCACCACATCGAGTACCCGCATCTCTTCAAAGCCGAACTGGTCCTGGCGCAGCTTGCCCAGGCGCTCGTTGGTGTCGAGCATGACGGTGCCGGCCGACGGTTCGAGATCGCCGCCCAGTATCTTCATGAAGGTGGACTTGCCGCAGCCGTTGGCGCCGATCAGTCCGTAACGGTTGCCTTCGCCGAATTTGACGGAAATGTTTTCGAACAACGGCTTGACGCCGAACTGCATGGTGATGTTTGCTGTAGATAGCATCTCTTTTTTCGATCTTACGTAGTTAAATCAAGGACTTAGCCTTGAATCGTTGATTAATCGTGTGGCATCTTACACTCTCTTACGTGTTTATAAGAGCTTTTGCAATCAATGACTTAACGTTTTATTTTCAGAAAATATCGCGCCAATGACTGAATGGACAAAACAGGATTCTACAGCAGCTTGCGCTCAGGGCTGGGATGTGTTCGAAATATGGGACGCCCGGCTCACGCTGGAAATCCAGCGCGACGACGCCTCCAACATCTTCCTAACCGACGAAGCCGCGCGCGCGTTCGTCAAGGAACGTGCCAGTGCTACCTCCTTCCGCGATGCGCTCTGCCATAAGGCGTGGTCGCTCGTATTCCGCAGCAAGATCGCTCCACCGTCAGAAAGGAAAAGAAAATGACCCAGCCCGACTTTACCTATTACCAGAAGGAGACGCTGTTCGACATCTCGTTCAATCTTGGGCACGCATGGGGCCGGTTCGCTTCGGAAGCCCAAGACCGGATTATGGACAGCATCGGCGGCTCCCGCTCGCTGGCCGAGCTGGCAATGTTGTGGGCTGAGGAGTTCGACAAGGCATTTGCGGTGAGGATAGCCGCCGATCCGGACTGCGACACCTACATGGAGGACGTCGACAGCTTCTTCCATGAGAAGTGGGAATTATTTATCGCCGGCCATGTGGCCGAGCGAATGGCTGAAGGAGTAAATGCATGAACACCGTATCTGAAGAATGGGGCATGGCCTGTCCCGCCTGTGGCCGAGACGATAGCCTGGACATCGCTTTCGAGGCGTGGACACGATTGACAGCTGATGGTACTGACGACTCCCTACCAGCCGACAGCACCCACGAGTGGGGGGAGGCCTCCGCGTGCATTTGTAGCTATTGCAACTGGAGTGGCACTGTCGCCGATACTGAGATAGGAGAACCCGCATGAGCTTCAAACCGATGCTGGCCAAAGAGTACGACCCGGCCAAACTGATCTTCCCCTGCTACGCCTCGCCCAAGCTCGACGGCATTCGCGCCTCGGTCGTGGGCGGGAAACTGCTGTCGCGTTCGCTGAAGCCAATCCCGAACAAGCATGTCTACAACCTGCTGTCGGACAAACGCTTCGAGGGCTTCGACGGCGAGCTTATCGTCGGTGACGTCACCGCGTTGAACGTGTTCAGCAACACGACCAGCCATGTGATGAGCCATGACAAGGTGTTCGACTTCACCTATTTCGTGTTTGACCTGCATGACTGCGAAATGGGGTTCGATGTACGTTACGCGCGGCTGTGCCGCCGCGAACACCACGGGGTCAATATCGTGTTGCTGCCCCAGACCCGGATTCACAACGAAGCCGGGCTGGCTGAGTATGAAGCCGCGCAAGTCGAGGCCGGCTACGAGGGCGTAATCCTGCGCAAGATCGACGGCCTTTATAAATATGGCCGCAGCACCGTGAATGAAGGCTATCTCTTGAAAGTGAAACGCTTCACCGATGGCGAGGCCACCATTATCGGCTTTGAGGAGCAGATGAAAAACGACAATGAGAAGACCGTCAACGAGCTGGGTCGCAGCAAGCGCAGCAGCCACCAGGAAAATAAGCATGGTAAGGGCACGCTCGGCGCGCTGATCGTCCGAGACCTCGTGACCGACGTCGCATTCAACATCGGCACCGGTCTGGATGACGCCATTCGGGCGGATATCTGGGCGAAGCGGGAGGAGCACCACGGCCTTGTCGTGAAGTATAAGTCGTTCGAGGTCGGCGTCAAGGACAAGCCGCGCCACCCTGTCTTTCTCGGCTTCCGGGACGGGAGGGACATGTCATGACGATCAGGCTACCTATAATCGAAACACATGTGTGCAGTTGTGAACGGTTGAGTATTGAGGCCGCGATCGTTCATGCAAGAGAAGTCGCCGCATCGTCTGAGACTGACTGCCCCTATCAACACCTTCAACTGGCCTCATGGCTAGAAGAGTTTGTTGCCTGCAAGGAGCGGAATGCGGAACTGGCAGAGCGCCTTGAATGGGCTAGGCAGGACCTGATAAGGCAGGCGGACGAGATGGACGACATGGCAGCGCAGATCGCAGCGCAGGCGGGTGGGCGGGAGCTTGCTGGGTATGGCATAAAGAACAAAGCTACTGGCAAGTTCGGTAGTTGGCTGTATTCTCAAAAAGAATGGGCAGAGGACGCAGTGTTGAAGTCCAAGCCGCCCTATCAAGAGTTCTCATCTAATGAGTATCTTGGCCCGATTCCGCTCTATGAGAATTCGACATCAGCGCCAGCCAACGCCCTAGCCATCGCGCAGGCTGCGCTTGAGGCGGCAGCGAAGGTCTGCGAAATAGACCACCCGCACACATTCGCGCGGTCTGTTGGCAGTTCTATCCGCGCCATCCCGCCGCAATCAATACTCGATTCGATGGAGGAATGACCAACTCAAAACACCCTGACTTCGACTGGCACGCCAAGGGCATCTGGATGATCGTCGACCGGCTCGGCCAGGAGTGGCACCCGACGATCAACGGCACGCCGCATGGCTGCCGCGCTACCTTTCTGAGAATGGAGAACCGGCCATGGTCACGCCTCGTGGCTGACGGCTACTACGTGCAGAAGTTCGTCCCGGCAGCATAAAACAAAAGGAGGCTCCCTCACGGTGGCCTCCCTTCTTACATACATGACATCCTTTGGACGGCTATTTTAGTCGCAGCGTAAAGCCCCGAACTATGTCACCTATACCTTGTGTCCAGCCGCCAGCGATGTTCCACTGTTCTGCTCCGAAACACATCCCTCCCTTTATATACTGTTTACACTATGTTCTATTATTTTTCTTAGTTTTTAGACTAGATTATAAGAAAAGAACAGAACAGTAGAACAAGTAATAGAAACAAGGACTTAGCATCAAATCCTCGTTCCAGAGTTCCGATTATTCAGCGATAGGCTCAAACGGGGCCTCAACCGTGCCGCTCCCGGCCTTTCCACCGCTGTGCGTGATGTCGTTTGACAGGTAGCCACTCCACAACGCGTTGGCCGGCATGGAACCGATCGCCGTCGCCGCAAACCCCCGGCTGCCGCCAACGGTACTGACGATATCCCCCAGCTGACCGATAGTCGGCCCACCCAATGAACCGATCCCGGTGCCGCCATGATGCAGGGAGGTGAAGGCGTCCACCCCGTACTGGGCCACGCCGAGCAATCCAGCACGCTGCCCTGCCGATGACAGATAGTCCCCCAAGTCCCAGTCCTGTTTCCAGGCAGGCTGTGAACCGCCGCCCTGAATCATACCCTTGGTCAGATCGGCTGCCAACATGACCGGGATGTATCCGGCCATCGCCACTGCCGGCGAGTAGTTGCCGTGTCTGGCCTCGTTCAGGACCCGCTTCAGGATCGTGTCCTGGAACGAGAACGCGAACTGCTTCATGTGGGCGATTAGCGAGTAGTGCGCGTCGTTCATCCAGATCGCTTTTTGCGACTGGTCCGGCCGCAGGACCGCGCCGTCAACCCAGGTGTTCACGGCCTGGCGCATCTTCAGATGGGCGGCTTCAGCAGCCTCTGCCTTGAACCCGGCCTTAACGAAGTCCTCGGCCCGCACCGCGACCCGGCCATCGACTAGCTTGATGTCGGCAGGCTTCAGGCCCAGCTCGGCCAGATAGCGCATCGAGTGTTCGTTGAAGTCGCCCTTACCGTGCTTCTTCAGGAACCCCATCGATGCCTCTGTGGCCGCC
Source organism: Herminiimonas sp. CN (assembly GCF_000622895.1). Classification (GTDB taxonomy): domain Bacteria; phylum Pseudomonadota; class Gammaproteobacteria; order Burkholderiales; family Burkholderiaceae_D; genus AVCC01. The sequence goes on along the minus strand of NZ_AVCC01000001.1, from coordinate 109,259 downwards.
ACACGTTGGCTGGTGTTCATCTGCTCCATCAGGTTCCATTTGAACAGCGTCTCGTTGATGGCGCGCGCCTTGTTGCCGACCGCGTTCAGCCCGTACGAAGCACCCATGACATGCTGCAGCACCGCGTTGTCGATCACCCCCATATCTTCAGCCAGGTGATAGCCTTCATCGTACTTCGGGTTGTGTTTGAACCCGCGCGGAATCTCCATAATGCCGCGCTTGAAGTTGTTGAACACGTCCTTGGCGCTACCGCCCCGCACCGCTACGCCGACCGGATCGATCAGGGATGAGAAGAAACCCATCGGCAGCAGGCGCAGGTTCTGATACACCATGATCTGTCCGAACAGCTTGCGCGTCTCCGGCTGCACGTCCGAGCCGAGCTGGCCGGTTACGCCCTCCAGGTACTTGTCAACGACAGCCATCTGGTCGGGCGCCGCGCCCTGCTTGATGGCGGCCTCACGCATCTTCTCCATCGGGGTCTGCCGTGTCGCCTCGAACTCGCGTTTCTCTGCCGAGCTCATTACCTCATACCGCTTCATCTCATCCACGGTCATGGCCTCGAACCGGCGCGACCATTCGGCACGACGGGTGCCCTGCTTGATGTAGCTGGTCAGCACGCGCATCGCGTTCTTCTCCATGAACGGCGCGGCGTCTTCGTTCGTGATGAAATGCAGATCGCGCTTCTTGGTGAACTGATCGCCCGGGCGCGCGCTGGCGTCGGCTGACTCCAGCTCCGAGCCGTCATCACGCATCAGGCGCGACATCAGCTGGTCGGCAGTACCCTTGAACTCGCCGGAGTCGACGTATTTCTGGATCATCGCCCTGAACTCGGCCTGATGGCCAGCGACATAGCCGGAGTCCCACTGGCGTGGCAGGTAGTTCTTGCCCAGGCCACGGTCGCCGACGTTCACCCCGGCGTCCTTCATGTATCCATGCATCTCGTCGAGCATGCCGCGGATGCTGACCATGAGGTGGTCGATCTTGGCGTTCTTCGGGGCAGTGCCCAGGGCGATGTTGGCAAAGGCCTCGTTGGCCTCCTCAAAGGTGAATGCCCCCTTCTCAGACATCCTGTTCACCAGTTTGTTACTGATCGAGCGCATCGCCGTACCGGCCGCCGGCAGGAAGCCTGCATCTTCTCCCTCTTTAGTGCCGTGCAGGCGCACCATGTCGGCGATCTTGGACAGCGCCGGGATGCCCATGTCCTGAATCCGCGCCGAGCCGATGCCGGCCACCGCATCCATCAGGTTAATCAGCGGCTTGGCCGACGCGTGCAGGTAGTCCAGTGTCTTGTTCCTGCCCTGCTCCATCATGTGTTTGTAGATGTGGCCGCGATCGCTGGCACCCTCGCCGACGCCCTTGGCGTATTCGCCGGAGGCGAAGTAGTCCATGATGTGCATCGCGCGCCTGTCGTTGCTCCAGACCCCCAACACTTTCCGGATCAGGTCGCCGACCTTGTCCAGGATTGTCTTGCCGCGGTCGCCCAGCTTCAGCATGCCGTTGGCGTGGAACTGAAACATGTAGGCGACGCGCTCCTCGGAGCTGCCCTCCACCTGTTTCAGCGCTTCGGGCTGATCCTTAAACTTCTCGCGCAGGAAGTTGCGCACGTATGCTGAGTCCGCTGCCTTCGTCAACGCCGCCATCACTTCCGGTCTGCCGTGCTGGCGCAGGCTGTCGGCCAGCCAGTGCAGCGACTCGTGGTATCCGACCGAGAGCGGGTCCAGCGCCCAGCGCGAAATATTGATAATCGGCCCATGCAAATCGGTCTTTTCATGAAATGCGCCGGCATACAGCATGTCGGCAGCCGCGTTGATCTCGACGTTCTCCCCGACCATCCTGGTCACGGCATCGACCGCAGCTTTCTGCTGCTCGGGGGTAGAGCCCTTGGCCTTGTCGGTGGCTTCGCGGGACAGCGCGCCACCCTCGGCTTCCTTCAGCCAGGCGTCGCCGGCTAGTGCTTTTTCCGCTGCCTTCTTCACCGCTTTTAGCGTGTACCGAAAATCTTCAGCCGCGTCCTGATCTTGGGGCGCGCGCTCCAGCCAACGCTGTGCCCACTCGTGTGCCTGCTTCGCTTTTTCTGTGGTGTAGTCTTTCGGCGGGTTATTCAGGTAGTCCAGTGTTTTTTCCGCGGTCTTGTTCAGGGCCGGGTAGTTCGCCTCCACTGCCTCCGGCTTCTCATTTCCTTTGATCAGCAGCCCATACGCCTCGGATGGGTCTTTCTCGACCAGCTCGGCGATGCGTTTATTAGCAGCGTCGATCAGGCCCCGCTTGAACTCGTTCGGCTTTTTGTCGGCGAGCAACACGTCCAGCATGGCCTGTAGTCCGTTCGGGTCGGAGCGCCGGGCGATCTGTGCCAGCGTCGCCGCATGTTGCGCACCACCTTCGTTGGCCACGGTGTCGGCCCAGGCGCCGCGCGCCGCCCCGGCCTCGATCTTGCTGCGGTACTTGCTCATCAGTCCGTCGATGGTACCGCCGACTGCAGAAGGCTTATCGAACCGGGCGATCTTCACCAGCTGCACCTGGTCTTCCGGCGCCAGCAGCTTGAAGTTGTCCAGCAGCATGCGCGCCTTGGTACCGATCGCGCGTCCAGCCACGGACTTGTTCGCCTCAAACTCCGAGATACGGTTGCCCAGACTGCGCACACCCTGTGGTGTCACCGTGCCCTCGTTCAGGCTGCCTTTGGGCACGATGCTCTTGCCACCGGTCAGAGAGCCGGTCTGCTCGCCGCGTGCGTTCTTCATCTTGGCGGTGATCGTACCTAGTGCGTCGCCATGCTCGGCATCAGCTAAATGAATCTGCCCTTCTGGGTCAGCCTCGGAGATACCGAGGGGTTGCGCGTCGCGCGAGGCGGCGTCGATCTCGCCAGCCTCCCCCTCAGATGTATGGGCGTCGGATGCCGCCTCAACGCGCAGCCGCTGCACTTCGGTGTAGTCCTTGGCGTCGATGGCTTTCTTATAGTCGAGCAGCTTGCGGTACTCGACACGGGAAGTGGCCTTATCGGTACCAGACTTCACATTGGTCTCGATGCGCTTCAGAGCACCAGCGACCTGCTGCGCTTCCTTGGCCCAGATCGCGCCCTCCTGCGGCGAACCGGCCTTCTTGCCACCCAACTTATCGAGCAGGGTGCCGTATCGCAGCTCGTCGCGCTGGGCTACACGCGACCGCTCCTTAGCCAAGTTGATGCCAGCACCGGAGTCACGTCCGGTTCCGTAGTCGTTGCCAAGCTCCTTACCCTCGGCGAACGCCGCACGATCGCCGCGCTTCTCGATAGCCGACTCCAGGTTCGGAATCACCTCTTCGGAATAGAACTTGATTTGGCGCTCATGGTATTCAAGCGACTTCTGCTGCGACTCGGACAGTTCACGCTTTTTAGCTATCGATTTTAAAGCGGCGATGGCTTTCTCGGATTTCTCTACACGTAGGGCGAAATCGGAAACCTTAGCGCGCATTTCGCTGGTAGTGCTGTCGGAGCCGGTGAAGTCTTCCTTCACGGTGTCGTTCTGGACTTTCTGCAACTCGCCCCAGGTAATGTCCTTGCCACCGCGCCGCGCCACCACTGTCTCGTCCGGTACGTGCAGCAGCTCTGACATGTGGTCCGACACTGCAGCGATACCTTCCTTGAACGCGCGCGCCAACTGATGCATACCGCCCTGCTCATCGACATCCGACTTGGGTAGTTTCTTCATCATGTGCGAAGCGACCCGCATGGCGTCGAGAATCGGCCCGGGGTGCGCATCGGTACCGGTATCGATCCGGCTGCTGGATTCGTAATGCGATGATTTCTTCTTGCCGTTCTTGTCCTTGCCGCTAAGGCGCATTGCGTCTATATCCTTCCACCCGAATGCTTCGCGGTCGGCCATCTTCTCGACGGCGATCATACCGTGCTCATCGGGACGGCCTTTGGTCATCTCGTTTAGCTGTTCGGGAAGGATACCAGTGCGCTTCGCGTGTTCCTTGGCGCTGACCCACGATACGTCGGCTGTAGGGTGTTCCTCCTGCGCCTGCCGCATCAGCCTCTCATACATAGTCTCCGCATTACCGTACTTGGCGCGCGCAACGTCCCGGTGCTCGATATAGGTGTCGCCTTTCTTTCCGCCACCATAGTATGCGGTCTCAGTGCCCTGCGCTGTTTCAAGTGGGTTGGCTTCTTCTCTGCGGTATGAGAACTCGTTTTCGTCGGTGTTCTCCCACGCGTTGGCTTTAGCTGCGTCAGTCCGGTCCGGCGGCGTGGTGCCGACCAGATCGGCCTCACCTTGTGCATGCTTGGCGAATGCCTCGTTGACTGCATCGGCCTTGTCGCCGAACACTTCGGTCAGCTTGGCGTTGATCTGCCCTTTCTTGACCGCCTGCTCGGCCGGCGTCATATCCTTGAACATGCGCTCGCCGGTCAGGTCCTGCATCTGCTTTACGAACTCCTTGATCTGCGGCGTGCGCACGGTATCGATCATGTGTTCAGGCAGCGCGTTGCGCACCACCGTCAACAGACTATCGTCGTGCTTCTGGACCTCGGAAATCTTGGTCAGCGCCTTGTAGAACGACTCGATCTTGGCCGGGTCCTTCGAACCCATCGCATCGTAGATTTTGGACAGGCGCGATACGGTGTCCTTGCCCAGCACGTCGATGGTCGCGCGCATCGCGGTGGCCGGCAGTTCACTGCCCTGCTCGCCGGCAACAATCAGCCTGCGCGTCATCGTGACAGCATTTTGCTTGGTGTCGTCGTCAAGGTAGTTCCACTCAGGTGAATCCATCAGCTCGTAAATGCCGGCATCGGCACCGGAGGCGTCTTTCGAGAAGCTGGCGCCCGCTGTGTCTTCCGCTCTGAGTGCGTCGAGCGCAGCGTTCGCATCTGCCACACTTTTCGCTGTCTGCCGCGCCTCGAAGTGTTGCGCATTGATATCGCTCACGCGCATCTGGCCGGCACTGGTAGTCGGGTCGATCTTGCTCAGTTCGTCCTGGAACCGGGAGGCGGTAGGGTCTTCCGCCAGCTTCTGCATGGTGCGCTGTGCTTTGGCGGCAGCCTCGGCACCACCCTGTGCGTCCTTGACGGCGGCCGTATCCGGGGTGTCCCCCTCGACGATCCCGCCACGAGCCTGAACATGCTCCTCACCGGTCGTCGGCTCGGAGCGTAGCGGTGTGCCGAGATCAGCCACCTTGTCGGCGAACGATTTCGGCGCTGCGTCGATCGACACACCGTTGGCCTTCTCGGCATCTGTGCCTTTTGGCAGCGGCTCTGAAGCCGGACCGCCAGCCTTCTTACCACGCATGCTGCCGGCGATGCCGGCGACCGCGAACGGCGCACCCATTACGGCGCCGCTGATCATCGCGTCGTTCTGCTCTGCGGTGTCGTGTGACATGTCACGATCGGGGTTCAGGTGGCTGGCTGCAGCCTGACCGATGCGTGCCGACACGTTGCCGGCGGCGGCATTGCCGAGTACCGCCTCTGGGACGTTGTCCATCACGGCCTTGCTGAACGGCATCGCCGCCTTCTCCACAGCGCCGGTAGCGGCCTTACCGAATAGCTTGCCGCCGACTACCTGTGGCACCACGGACATCGCCGCCGCTTCTGCGGTACCCGCGCCGACGCCGGTCAGCGTGCGCGTCATCACGTCCCGCTTGGCCTGCGCCGGATCGTTCTGCTGCGCTTCGAACTGCGCGCCGATGGTGGACGGTGCGGTGGCAGCAGTCATGCCGGCAATACCGGCCAGCGCACCCTTGCCGGGCATCAGCGTGGCCCCGGCGATACCAGTAGCCAGCCCTGGCAGCGAGCGCCCCAGCAGGCCGGTGCCGTAGTCCCAGCCATCTTTCAAGGTACGTACTTTTTCCCAAGTGGGGGTGTCGGCGGTCAGACGCTCGGCCTCCTGCTGGTTGAGGAGCGACTTGGCGCGCTGTTCCGTGGCGAAGTCATTTGCCCCGACCAGCTCACCACCCTGCCCGAGCAGAGCGTGGGTCTGGCCTGCAACGTCTTCCATGCCGCCGCGCAGACCTTTGGAGAAAGCGGACGGGGTATCTCTCGGTAGAACGCCCGTGTCAGGGGTGTTGTCCGCAGTCAGTTCGCTGATTCTGTCAAGTACGCCCATTATTTTTCGCCTTTCAGGCCCGCGCTAAACTGAGTGGAATTAACATGCCTGAAATCAGGCCAGAATGCATTCGCCGGTTCGGTGTATCGCAGGTTATTGGCGCGGACTTTTGACCCGTTGCCCAGTGTCACGGTGTCGCTACCGAAGATGTTTGATCCAGGAGCCGTCTTTGGGTCGATTGCGTATCCGCTCAGCCGTGAATCGACCGGGACAGAACCGCCGGGAAGAATGGAGTGTGTCTGCATGACGCGGTCTTTAATCGCAGCCTGCGACATTAATTGCCGGAGATCATCAGGCCCGAGTGCGGCGATGCCCTTACGGCCCAGAGTCTTCATTGTCGCTTGCGCCTCAGCATAGTGCTGGCTGCCAGCAGGTACCTTTGCCAAGTCCTGGATTCGCGCACCCAGCTCGTCGTGGATAGCCTGACTGGCAGCACCTACGCGAGCGGTGTCTGGTTTACCGTCAGGCCCTGCGAACATCGTGCCGAGCTGATCATTGAGGTCCTTCGTCGCTTTGTCGCGTTGCCCGAAATCGGTTTCGTCCTGCTTCTGGTTGAACTCACGGTCCTTATTGCCCTGCTCGACGCCGAACTTGTTGCGGTCCCACTGCATCTGGCGCAGGTTCTGCTGGAGCTGACGTTCTCCCTGCCAGCGCGCGGTGTCGTTGGAGCGCAGGCTGTTACGTTCATTGACCGCGTTGGCCTCGGCTGCATTGCGCGCGTTCACCGCCGCTACGCCGGTATAGCGTGACCCACCGCCGCTGCCGAAACCCATCGTGCCGGCATCGTTGTCCGCCATCCGCAGGCCATGCACCTCGCGCTGCAGGTCACTGGTGCGGTTCATGTCCGCGATCTTCTGCGCCGTCATTTCACGCTGCAACTGGTCGCCTTTGCCACCATCGGGGGTGCCTATGCCGGTGAACGTGTCAATCTTGCCTCCATCGAGCTTAGAGGAGGAGCCGTAGATGTTGGCGTTGCCGCCAAAGATGCCGAGGTTCACAGCCTGCCCGCCCTCGACAGTTCTGATAGGTGAGCGCTTGCTGAAGTCGAGGTTGATACCGGTGCCGGGGTTCGGACCTCCGTTGCCACGCAGGCTGGTCGGCAAGGAGTTCTGGGAGTCCATGTTCACGCCGTTCTCGACCAGCCACTTCTGCTGAGGGGTCATCGGGGTCGCAGCGGACGCGGCTGCCGGTGCGGTTGGGACAGAATCGGGCGCTGACGCGTGCGTCTGCGACATCAGGGAGCCGGATGCGGCCACCGACTGCGGCCCTACTGCCCTCGCGGCCAGCCCCGTCGCCTGGCGCACCCCCAACGGCGTCGTGGCAGCTTCGGCGGGAGCCGCATACGGCGCCAGTTCCCGGGAGGCAGATAATGTAGGGCCGGCCGCCGACGCGGTGGGGGTGGCACCAGCCGCTACCGACTCGCCTGCCGCCGGCGCTTTGGAGAACATGCCCCGCACACCGTTCCACGCAGATGACGCGGCGTTACCAACCCCGGAGGCGATGTCTGATGCCGCGCCGCCGATCTTGGAGACGACACCGGGGCCGGCGTCTGCAACAGCGCCTGCGCCACGCGCGCCGAGCAGGCCGAGCCCGGTAACGGGGGCGATCACATCCCACGGCATGGTCTGCGCGCCGGGGCTATTGAGGATTTTCTGGGAGTTGTCGCGCAACGACTGCTGCGCTGGCGTGGCAGTCCCGCCCTGCACTGCGCTGTAAGCGTTGTCCTCATTGATTTTGCCCTGCGTGCGCAGGTCAGGGAAGGTGCCGCGAAGGCTCTGCCCCAGCTGTTTGGCAGCATCCCAAGCGGGCATGGTCCGTCTGTCCGGCATGCCGCCGTCAGCGTAGCCTCCGCGCAGGCCGTTGTTCACCGGTGCGTGCGTAGCGTCCTTGAGCTGGTCCAGGTTCTCCTTGCCGATGTGGCGCACGGTGTCTGCCGGCAGTACGTACTCGCCCTTCGACAGCATGGCCGGCACGCTGTCGCTGGTACCGGTACCGGGGCCACGGACAGTACCTTGCTGGCGCAGGCCTATATTTTGGATGTTTTGGACATTGCCGCCGTTGGCGAAGGCTTGGGGCATTTGGGGCATTTGGGGTTGCTGCATGGGGGTGGGTGCGGATGCCACGTTACGAGCAGCGATCTGCCCCTGAAGACCTGTATTAGTGCGGATAGACTCAGTAGCAGTACTTGCCAACCCCTGAAGGGCCGACGATAAAGAAGATGGGGGCTGCATCAGGGACGGATCGAAATAGCCGCCGTCTGCCATACGCAGGCCGGACATTTGTGCTTTCGCCTTGAATGCTTTCTGGATGTTGTTCATGGTGCCTCTATATAAGATTATGCTTAGATGCGAGTGTATCTAATTAGAACGGAAGAGTACAGGGCGAAAGAAAAGGCAGCGAACTGCCTTTCTGATTTAGTAGCACATAACTCTGTTTCCGGCAGTGTAGCAACTTGTCGCTTTCGGCCGCTTCCGCTCAGCAGTCGCCTGCCTGTCATATACGACCGACTGCTCCACGTAGTCGCGCTGCTCCTGCGTGACCGTCAACGACCGGGCCCTCTCGTAGTCCCTGGCCTGCACCGCTTTCACGATCATGTCATTCAGGCGACGGGTATCGGTCGAATCCGCCCAAGCGAACTGGCTGATTAGGCATAGGCTAAATATTATGGTTTTCATTATTCTTCCGAAGGACTTGCGCCCCAGCCTCTCCATAGTTTCCTACCTGTGGGCTGCGCTGAGTATCTTGTACTCGTGCGCAACCCCAGTGCTTTCTTAATAGCCCATCGCCGAAAATCACTGTCGAAGTCAGGTTGATTGGACATGAGCCTGAGATACATGTCTCTGGCCGCCAAGACCCGCTTTACACCCCTCGCGTAGCTTTCTTCCAGTGTGCGCTCGCCGATCCCATCACGCCAGATGTCCGTCATGCTGTAGTGCCTAATAGCTGCCCGCAACGGCTCCAAGCTGACTACCGCTCTGCCGCCGAGACACGACTCCACGTCCCGCTCATACTGGCGTAACCCATACCGCTTCGCTTCCGCCGCCGCTTCCCCCAGCCGCTCTTGCGCTTTGGTTTTATCGAGTACGGCTAATCGCCGAGTAATCTTTCCAGGTTCGCCACGAAAATCACCTGACGCAAGCACACCGTATGGGAACTCCCGCAGCCCAGACTGAAACTCGCAGACGAAGCGTTTGTAGGCAGCAGAGACTATCACCCCCGCCCCATACGATTTATGGAAGACTTCCCAACCGACAAGATAATCCTGCTCGCTTACTCCGTCCATGAACTACCCTCCCTAGCTCCATCTCAGAAACATTCGTTCTGTCCTCAAGCGTTGCTCGTACGATGTTCATGTAGCTGGCCCTACCTTTGTCTGGCGAACATCCTAGCTATTGTTCTCATCCGTCATAGCTACCAGGGAGTCGGCCCGGCGAGTCAAGCAGGTCCCCATGCCTGTACGTGGAACGTATACCCACCGGATGTAGCCTCATCAGTAGTGGCGCCTCAGGGTCATCAGGAGGTTCTGGTTCGAATTTATGGTAGCCAGTGCTTTCTTTTACAAACCAGTCTTTCGCTCCCTTATGCCCCTGTGCGTATAGACGCGAAAAGCACTTGAGTACGTCAGGGTACGTGTAAATGTCGGAGTTCGTTAAACTCTGGTCCATCTCCAACGCGAACATATACCACCGCTCCAGCATATACTTTCGCCACGCCTCCTCGTACGCCCCGTAGGTGACCGCTCTACCAGAACACATACCCATGAAGTGCTGCTGCGCAGAGGTCATCGGGGTGATCGCCCCTACCATCAGTGCATTAAGCCAAGCACCGTACCTGGTCAATAGCCGCTGTTCATCAGCAGTGAACTGAGCAAGCGCGACGTGGGGGTCGAACTGCCTGCCCAAAAATTCCTTATGTAGCGACTTCACGAGTGGTGCCCTCCATCCGCCGTAGGGCTACACCGAGAACTTCGTGGAGCACTCCGGGCATTTCGGACCCGACGCTTTCTTACCTATTAAGTACCCTCCCGCGGCTAGAACTGGGATCGCAACCCAAGCACCCGAAACTGCGGTGCCGAGGATAGCAATGCCTGCCCCAGCGCCGAGCTTCGCGCCTACAGCCATCCCGGCAACGCTTGCGCTAAATTTCTTGCTTCCCTTTATGGTGTGTAAGAACCCGTGCCCGCATTTCGGGCAAAACAGCTTCTGCACGGTGTTCAGGTTACTCATATCGTCCCTCAGAGAAATCTTAACAAACTCATATCCTACACCGAGTTTTGTTACCCTCCGTACATTTTCTATCCTCAAGCGTTGTTCACCACCAACGTATTCATCCCCGACAGTGCCGCCGACGCCAGCTGGCCGTACACGCTGCCGGCCGTCATCGCGGTGTCCGCCACTGCCTTGGCACGCGCCAGGTTGACCTGTGCGGAGCCGAGCTGGGCCTGCACGTCCATGCCTGCGACGGCGACGCCGATGTCCCCAACCGCCTTGTAGTTCGCTGTCGCCGACTGGGCGGCGGCCACTGCAGCCTGACTGGCTACCTGATACGCCTGCACGGTCTGGTTCTGGTATTGGATCATGCTGGAGACCCGGCTGCCCTCGGCGCCCACCAGCGCCGAGAAGGCGTTGACCTGGGCTGCCGCATAGGTGGCCTTGGCCTGATTGCTCATCGCCACCGCCCTGACCTGCTCGCTCTTGGCCTCCACCTTGGCCTTGTAACCGGTCCACTCGGCCGCATAGGCCTGCACCTGGGTGCCGTAGACACGCGCCTTGGCTTCTTCGCCACCAACCGCGGCGGTGAAACCCTGCCACTCGGCGGTCTTGGCTTGGGTCTGCACCGCGTAGGCCTGCACCTGCTGGCCGAACATCTCCAGCTTCAGCTTCTCCAGAGACGCCTGGCTGACCACTGCGTCGATGCGGGTCCGGTACATGGTGACCAATGAGGTCATCGCACTGATCTGCTCGCGGTAGACGCCGACCTTGGCGACATCGACCTGGGTCAGCGCCTGCAGCGCGGCGATCTCGGCCTTGAACAGTTCGATGCTGGCCAGCGCGCCCTTGAGTTTGGTCTCGAACACCGAAGCCTCGGCCTTGTAGCCCTCCAGCTTGGCCTGATACGCCTTGACCAACGTGTTGTAGATTTCAATCATCGCTGACAGGATCGACTTCGCATACTCCAGCGCCTGGCCGTTCAGGCCGATCAGGTTCTGGTGGTAGCTGATCGAGGCCGACAGCACCGCGGTGCGCAGGCCGGTCGAGGTGGTCACCGCCCACTGCATGTTTTGCTGCTCCAGTTCGGCCTGCTTAACCGCGATCTCGGTCGAGGCCCGTGCGTTGTTGTCAGCCCCGCCCTGCCGCGCCTGCTGCATGGCGGAAAACAACGCGCCGGACGGCAGCGTGAAGCCGCGCTTGGCGGCGTCCTTCAGCGCGAGGTCGCGGGTGCGCCGGTACTCGGCATTGACCTTGTCGCGACTGCGTTCATAGATCGCGTTTTCGGTTGCCGGGCTCAGGGCGGTGCCGCCGTCCAGATACGTGCTCAGCTTGTCCTCGATCCTGGACATCTGGTTTTTGTACTGCGGGTTGTAGCGCGCCAGCATGCTGTCGAGCTGGCCGTCCAGTGCCGCCACCATCGACGGCGCCGCATCGCGGTAAGCGGTGGTGAACTGCTCGGCATAGTCGCTCGGGGCGGCGCCCAGATCGTCCGGCTTCAGCGCGTCGAAGCGCGGCAGCAGTATGTCGGGCTTGGTCGGCGCCGTCCGGTCGACGATATTCGGCAATGCAGGAACGATCAAGTCCGGTGCATCGGGGAAAGTAAAGTCAGTCCTGACCGTCGGTGCGGTGCCGACGAAGCTGCCCAGCTGGGACGGCTTCGGGATCGCGTCGAGGTTGATATTCGGGCTGGAGGCATTCAGGTGCGGCTCGCCGCCCAGCCCACCCAGGGGGTCGGGAATCGGCGTCGGCATCTCCGGCGCGTTCGGGCGAGTGGGAGTCACGAACCCGGGCGCCGAGAAAGTCGGGGCGACGGCGGGGGCAAACGGCGGCAGCTGCGGCAGGCCCGGCATGGCGAAGTGGGCCGAGGTGCCGCCCGAAATGCCGCTGATCGCGCTCTGGGCAGAGTTCATCGCCCCCTGCGCGCCATCGAAAGTAGTGGCGGCAAAGCCGCGCGCGTCATTGATGAGTGCGTCGATTCCTGCGGACATTAAGAACTCCTCTTTTTAGGGGTTTGGTTTTCGAAAGCAGCCATTTAGATCGCCCTTTCCAGGATTTCGTTTTCGAGGTCGAGGGAGTCGATCTCAATGAAGCCGCCGGCCGGGTCGGCCAGCTCCAACGCGAAGTAACGCGTGCGCACGCCCTTACCGAAGACTTGCCGGTAATTCTGTGCGGTGCTGGAGCGCGGCGTCGTGTAACTGTAGGTCAGGTTCTGTTCTTCGCCAACCACCAGCGTGACCTCTACCTGGGAGATCAGGCGCGCACCGATGTAGACCGAGCGCACCCGCTTCAGCTGCTTGCTGCCGGCGTCGGTCAGCGCGGTACGCAGCGACCATGCGATCGGTGCGCCGGCATCGGTGTCGCCCTCCAGCAGGTACAGGCCATCGGCCGCCACGCCATAATAGTGGTCGTGGAAGCGCACAATTTGCGTGAACGGGTAGTTGGTGTAGTGCGTGACTTCTCTGACGTCGGGGTCGAACTGGTTCTGCGGATTGCGGTCGAGTCCGGTCAGCAAGTTCACCGCGTAGGCCTCGTACTCGAGCGCCACCACCGCACTGCCGTAGGCCACCAGCCGGTAGCCGGGATTGACCAGGCGCGCGGCGCCGGAGCCGGCCGGACGCAGTCTCGGCCCAACCAGCCGGGCCACGCCGAAATTCTCGGCGTGGCCCGACGCGGCGAATCGGCATAGTGGCAACCGCATGATGGCGCGACCAACGCTGCCCTGGGTGCCGCCGGCCGTAATCTTGCCTTGACCACCGATGCGCACCGACAATACCGCGCCGGAGTACGCGACGACTTTCGATTTGCCCGGCTGCACCATGCGCGCGGAGGCGATTCCGCCAGCGGTGCCGGAGGCGGTCAGTTTACCGGGTTGCGCGGCCAGATAGGCGCGACCGATGATCACGCCGATGCCGGTCGCCATCAGGTTTCCCGACTCGGCGCCCAGTTTGGCGACACCGCCGCAATTTGCGGTCAACTTACCCCTGATGCTGCCCCTGAACGCATTCGGTTCACGGCGGGTGCCGGAGGCGGTCAGCTTGCCAGCTCGTGGGTTGGTGAGGAATGCATAGCCCCGGCTTCCTACCGGTTCGCTACCGAAGGCTTCTGTGAAGGCGAGCTCTACCCGAGATTCCCCATGGGCGTGGTCGGCTCCGTTCGTAGCCGTCATGGACAGTTCGACAGCGCCAACTCCATTCGTACCGTTGAGCCATCTCCCAGAAACTTGTAGGGGTGACATGCTGGCCGCACTTAGCGCGAATTGGGGCATAAGCGCATCGCCTCCAGATTCGACCTTCGTGTTAAGGGGGGTCAACGCCACCGCTCCTGCGCCGTAGTTAAAACTGGCCCCCACAACCTTCGTTGGCGCTAGGCTCGTGTGCGCGGTGATTCCGGTATGCATCCCGATAGCCGTTCTGAGCGGCGCCAGGTAAGTATTACCCCCGTCCTGACCTACGTCGTACCCCAAGGTACGGAGTGGAGCAAGGCCGGCGCTGTACGTTACTGGGGTCCATCCGCCAGACCCGTCCAGTACCCATTCCCCAGTATCAACCAGGTCGCTTGGGTCGCCGTCGCCCCCCGTAGTCCCTCCGGTCCCGGGGCCTTTCCAGTGCCCCGCGACCCCGCGCAGAATAGTATCGATTTGCGGGTTGACGATCGTGTCGCCGCCACTGTACAGCATCGTGTTTACGACCAGCGCAGTATCGCCGCTCGGCACCAGGCTGGCGTACAGCAGCGTGTCGTTCTGGTAGTAGCTGATCTCAGCGCCGCGGCGTTGGATCGTAAACACGTCGCTACTGGCGAACACCGTCTTGTGCCCACGGTCTTGCCCCTGCTCTTTAACACACGCCAGACCCCCCGTCAGGTATATCCCGTACTCGACTGCCGCATGACTGTTGCCGGCATCCGCATGGCTTAGTCCGACTACGCCGCCCACGATAGAGGCGAGGGCACTGAAGTGAAACGCTTTGTCGCCCTCGACTACGGCGATACCGACTGCCCCGGAATTCCACCCCAGGTGGAAATCGGGAATGTTCGTGGCGGGAGTTCCCAGCTTGTAGGGGGTCGGTAATATCCACTTGGCCGGAACAAGCTGGACTGGGTACGTAACGAATCCGATGGCGAGTGGAGCCACCCGGTACACACTGAAGTAATTCAGGCCCGTTTGCCCTGCCCACATGACGATGTCTTCGGCCCCCGGCGTATAGTATTGAGGGTCGGGTATCCAGTAGCCGCTTCGTCCTGGGTTCGTCGGCACCTCCGGCGTGTACCGGTAGGTTACCTCCTTACTGAGTATAGTCATGGCGTGGCTTTCTTGTCTTTGTTGAGCTGCCCGAAGAACATGCTGCTGCCGCGGACGATGTTACTGACCCTCGCCCCCTTATCGGTCAGGACGACGTTCTGACCGATATTCACGGATGCAGCAAACAGATAACTATCCGTCGCGTTAAATGGGTGTTGGAGGTGCAGCTTACCCGCCGCCAGCTGACAGAGGTAGAACAGGTCTTCCTGCGTCACGCTTCTGCCATAGGCGCTGTTATAGAGGTCGAGGTGAGCAGCTCTGACATCCTCGTAGGTTCCATCGCTCTGCCGGATGTTTAGAGAGATGGTGTCAACAAACCCCTGCTTAACGTTCATCGGGTCTAGCGGTGTATGTACGGCACTGTTGACCCAATCCTGTTGCCCTGGATAGGCCACGACTAGCGGTGACACTACACTCCAGTGCCCTTCAGGGTGTACTGTGAATGCGGAGAAGTCGCTACTGGCGAAGCAGCCGAGCGCCCGAACCCCGTACCAGACGGCCCCGGTGTTATAGATAGCCTGCGGCGGGATGCTGCGGTCCGGGCGGTAATAGCTGGTGCGAAACTCAGCCTGCGGAGTAGTCACCGCGGCATAGCGGAAGCGTCCTATCGATGAGCCATTATCCGTGAGCACCCCGGTATCGTTTGGGGGTAACCACGTCATGCCTGTGAGGTCGACGACGGAGAACGTATCCATCTCCGCAGCCAGGGCCATGTCGTCACCCAGATAAAGCGAAGGGTCGGCTGTACCGTAGATTGTGACGTCGAGCTTCTTGATGAAGTCAGTGACGTTATGGACCGCCCCATCGAATTCACGGTGCTTCTTCTCATACCAAGACTCCGTCATCAGCGCCATGACGCGTAGGTCATAGGACAGGATGCGCATCGAGTAAATCTGCGAGTGGTAGTTTGCGATGGCCGGGTCAGCACTATTAATCGGAGTCGGGATCAACGAGCCGCCACTGTCACGCACCATCTTGAATGTCGTGAGTTGTTTGATCGTCGTACCGGCCGTAAGGTTTTTGATGGATACGACGACCTGCTCATTAGCTGCGATATACCCCGGCACCGGGTAGCTGCTTGTGAACGGGTAAGCGTCGGCGGTCATAATGATCAGGTCATCGAGCATAGCGCCGTACTCCTCACCCCCTGGACGTTTGCCCCAGGAATAGTCGGCAGCGACGATATAGCTGTTCGTCTCGTGCGGATCGACGGTCCGGGAGACTGCTACGGAGAAGGAGAAATCCTCCAGGTTCGGCCCGGTTATCGCCAGCTCGATGGACAGTTCCATTAGCCCCGGCAAGGCCTCTTGTATCAAGAACTCCACCGGACCAAAGGCAGAACCGTGCGCGGAGCTAACAAGTTCATCGAGGTGACCGGGCTCCATAATCCTCGGAGTTTGGTAATCCCGATACACTACAGAAGCGGCTCTGGTCGCAGTGCTGTTGAAAGCCCACCTGTATTGAGGGTACTGGTATAGATATTGCCCCCACCCCTCTGAGTCTTTTCCCAACCGGTGTGTAAAATCGCGGGCCGACTCCGTAGGTGATCTACGTGCCCAGACCGGCAATGGTGCTTGCTGCCTCTTTACATATTTCTCAGGGACCTGTGTCTTGATCAGTTGATCTGCATATAGCGGGTCGGCTAACAGTTCTTTATCTGTCGCTCCGATCGGGTAGGCATGAAACATGTTCGTCACATCAGACATGATCAGGAATACACGTCGACCGTACTCAGGGTGGACGACGGTACGCATCGCCGCCCGTTTATACCAATCCGAATCGGGGGCCAGCCCTATATCGCCGATCGGACGCTTCGCTCCTTTTTCGAATAGCCCAGGCGCGATATCATATGTCAGGTCGTAGGACCGCACGTAATCGAGGGCAATGCTGTTCACTAACAGATTTGTAGTATCTGTGGAAGACGACCAAGAGTCAGTTAACATTCGCGACGTATCGAGCTTGCCGTCAACACTGCCGAAATATGCATGCTCGACCAGATTCTGTATCTGCCACATGCCTCTATGGGGCATGAATTTGGCCATGTCGTCCGGAACATATGAGGACTCCCAGCTGCCGTCGGGGGAGTCCTCGGAGGTAGAGCCGGCCGCGCTTGCCTTGAATTTCTTGTTCATCCGAACCGCAGAGCCGCACAGCATGTCGAACCCGGCGATACTGCCTGGCACCCAGGTGCCGCCCGTCGATACGAACTCATAGCCGAACCCCTGGACCCAGATCGTGACTTGGCCGGCGTCGGCCGACTGCAGCTCCAGCAGGATCGTAGCCTCGTCAGCCTGGATGGTGCGACTGAACGGAAACAGCTGCGGCACACTGGCGAAGTAGCGCAGCTTGGAAAGCGCGAAGGGCAGATATGTTTCTGCCCCGTCGCCGATCAGTTTTTTACCGATGTTGGTCAGCATTATGCCCAGCCCTGAACGTTATCCCCGGAGGCCATTTAGTTCCCTTGCATCGATGACTCACTTACCGCTCGCATTCTCGGTGCATAGCTTGTAGTCAGTCCAGAAGAACGCCCCGCCGGAGTCGGGGAATCCGGATATGCAGATCACGACATCCGTATCCCGGGTGATCCCGATCATGCAGAATCTTCCACCCCCGAACGCTATAATCGCATCGTTGATGTCCGGGAGAGGGTCATAGTCGCTCTCGACCAGGCCGGTGCCGTCGGGGGTCAGTACCCCGTAAGCGGGGCAGAATAATATCTCGCCACCTCGCAGCGCACTGACAAACCCGTTGCTCGCGGCGACCAGCTCCGGCGTGGAGGGCGGATTACCGGATGACCAGTCACCGCCGTCTTGACTTACGAGATATACAGCGTCGCTCATCCTTACCCCTTACATAAATGGTTCTACTTCCAGGTAGTAGGTGCCCTCGACGATGAACGGGTATAGCCCAGAGCAGATCGTGGTCATGCTGCTACTTACCCACACACCGTCAGCACTGGTGAGTGTGTAATACGGGTAGCCGCCGACTCCATACGTTTCGCCCTGCCCGACAATCAGCACTTTGCTGCCGTCGGAGGCTAGACGGCAACTATTGCAGCGGTAGTCCATAAGCCCTGTCTGAGCCCAGACGGAGCCGGTTTCCGACGTCCATATCTGCGGCGGGTTTATCGCCAGGGCGCTGTCGTAATACCAGCTACCGGTAGTGTTCCGCCACCCGGTATCGAACGCTACGGCGATGAATCGGGTTCCATCCCACCCTATGTCGCCCAGTCCCGGAGGGCTGGATGTAGCGGGAATCCAGTTCACGCCATCCAGCGAGATAGCTGCCGAGGCATCCTGGCGAAGATCGTTGGTAACACAGAAGCGACCTGCCCCGTACGCGATCCCTTTAGGCCGTAGATGGAAGTCGCTGACCATCCAAGAGGCGCTGTTGCTCAGGTTCTTCGGCGGTATCGGTGGTGGGGCATTGCTCTCGGTCGGAGGTAGTATGCGGTAGGGATCGACCGCCGGCTCTACCGCCACCCAGTTTTTTAGCTGCTCAGTACTTATCAAGGCGGGGGGATTATCGCCGTTCGGAACAGTGACGGTTATCCATCCGCCTGTGGGAGGGACTGCGTCGGGGGGCAAATCCGTGGTTGCCACCCACTTCGAGTTGTCGACGGTGGGTATCTGCGTCGGGGCGACCCCCGTTATCGGCTGCAGTACGAAGGTAGTACCGACCCCGGTGGTCTGTGGGATAGGCCCGGATATTCTGGATATTCCGAGCCAGCCATCGAGTTGGTCGTTAAGCCGAGCGCTAGACATTTACAGCGTCGGCTTAGCGACCGAGTAATAATTGATGGTCTGCGGCGCCCCACTGGTCAGTGTGGTCGAAGTCAGGTTGATCTCCGCGCCGACCACCGCGATGCTGCCCTGCAACCGCGCCTGAACAGTAGAACTGAGGCCGTCATCTCCGGCGGCCACATGGCGGTAGAAGGTGGCGACGCCGGACGCGACATTGGTTCCGCTCCAGACCTGCGTCGTGGCTTTCTGCAGGACTCCTGCCACCGCCGCAGCCTCCATGTTCAGGCCGGCGCCAGTACCTGCGTCCGAGATCACGCACAGCACCGGGTTCGTCGGATCGAGCGCCGCATCTGCGGTAGCCGGTACCGGACCGGCGTAAATATTCAGCAGGCCGCCATCCAACGCAGTTTTGAACGAACCTGTAGCAAGCATATGGTTGCGTAGCCCTGTAGATTCTTTGAGAGACATGTGCTACTCCTTAAGCTGGGAACTCATACTGGAAGATGTCGATGGTGTTCGGGCTACCGACTACGACGTTGATGTTCGACAGGTTTAGATCGGCGCCTGAAGTGCCGACAGAGCCGTCGAGTCTTGATAGAGTCGTGGACGCGCCGAGGGCGTCGTAGGCGTTGCCCATCAGTCGGAACCAGCCAGCGGTGCCGTCGGCCAGCCCGATAAACTTCCAGTTGTCCGCCGGCTGCTTGGATACCACCCCCATAACCGGCACAGCGAATGACAGACCATTGGTCGGGGTGCCGGCCACGAATGCGGCGGCGTCCTTGGTCACGATGCCGAGCAGGGTACCGGCCACTGGATTGTCAGCACTTAGGGGCTGCGGACCTGAATACACGTAGATCACCCCCGCCTCGAAAGTGGCACCGAAGCCCTTGGGGCCAGCAAGGCTGTTGCGCGCGCCCATTGATAATCTGATCGTCATGGTGTGCCTCTCTGATTGAAGTTGTCGCCGCCCTTTTGTAGGGCGACTACGTATTTCTTGGCGCCGTTGGAACGAATGATTGCGGCTCCGGCGGATACTCCGCAGTCTACACTAATCTGTCTTAGAGTGATATTAGATAATGGTAGAGCAGAGCACAAACCGCGGCTGCTCCAGAACAGAATCTGCGCGTCGTCATCCCTGGCCCAGCCCCACCCTGGCACTGCACCGTAGTCGGCCAGCTGTTTCAGGCTATCGCCGTCGTAGGCATAAATACGGACCGCGGTACCGACGATCAGGCCGTCCGGGTGCGGCGCCAGCAGCGCGACCCTGCCCGGCACCAGGATAAAGCCGGAATTCAGGTTGAACAGGTGGAAGCCAAGCGGTTCGCTGACCCACAGCACGGTACTGTCGGACTCGGGCAGGTACTGCGCTGCATATATCTGACCGCGCCATGCGGTGATGTAGGTCACGCCCTGCGGCAGCGGGTCGAGAAACTGGGTAGTCAGGTCGACGCCGAGCTGGTCCGGGCTTTCGTCCCAGGTCAGCGACGATTGGGCCGTCGCGCCGATCAACTGGAATACCGCGCTGTCGGCCGGCGCCAGGTAGACCTGGGTCTCGAGCCCAGCCACTTGCGGGATGCCGTTGATCTGCAGCGCCTGAGTACCGTCGAGGTAGATTGCAGTCGCGTCGGCGGCACCGGTTTCGCGCCCGTCTGGCAGCAGGAAAGTGCAGGCGACCTGGTACGTTCCGGCCGGCAGCATGCCAGTCGTCGCCGACAGCGTGGCCATATCAGGCTCCGGCCAGGCCCAGTCGAGCACGGTGCCGTCCTTCCTGATGATCCCGGAGTCGATGCCGTTAGCGAAGAACACCTGATCGTTGAGTTCGGTCCAGTGCATCACGCGCCGGGTCAGTCCGGCGCGCAGGACGGTACGGCTCAGGTCGGCGTTGACTTGGGCCAGTGCGTCGCCATCCATCATATACAGGCGGGAGTAGTCTACAGTAGCATAGGCGTAGCCAAGCAACGCGTCGATTTTTTTGATATACCCCGCCCTGCGCACCAGCGCGCCTGTATCGGTGATGTCGAGGTTGTCGGCTTTTTGTAGCCAGCCGAACTTCAGGCGCAGCGGGTCCGAAACATTGTTCAGCCCCAAAAAGCGTTTGGTTTGTGCGGTGTTGGCGGGCATGGCGCTCCTATGTTCGAGGTGGGCCGCCGCTAAACTGAAGGAGTGCAGCCGCGACGGCCTCATGGGGGTTGTGCAGGGACATGAATAAACCCGCTCGTAGCCCACCCCCACTGGAGCTCATACGATCTTTACGTCAGGTACGTCGTTCGTTCCAGCTTGCGGCGGTTGGTCAGGCCGGGTATCACCCTGCCGCCGGCTTTATTCCAGAGCAGGATGCTGTCGGCCGCTGCCAGATAGCGCAGCCGCGTGGTGTTCCTGCACACCGAACTGGCGCCGAATGCACCGACCCCGATGTTGTAGGCCAGGCTGGTGCAGGCGATCGACCGCCCGGGCGGCTCCAGGTGCAACTGCGGGCAGCGCTTGAGTGCCGCGAGTAGGAATTGTCCTACCCTGAGCCGCAGCACTGCATCCGCCTGCTCCTGGGTCCAGATCACGCCCTCCACCACGCCCAGAGTCTCGCCCCAACCGATAGTCCAGACGCCGACGAGGTCCTGATACGCGGTGAGCCTGCAGCCCTCGAAGCGCTTGACCAGAGCCACCAGCCGGTCGAGCAGGTCTCTCATGGCTTTTTGTCGAAGACCCGACCGATGAACCAGAACGCCAGGATGCCGGATAGGATCGCCCGATCCTCATCGTCATAGACCCTCAGGAT
Organism: Herminiimonas sp. CN; assembly: GCF_000622895.1. Classification (GTDB taxonomy): domain Bacteria; phylum Pseudomonadota; class Gammaproteobacteria; order Burkholderiales; family Burkholderiaceae_D; genus AVCC01. The sequence continues at coordinate 88,161 of NZ_AVCC01000001.1, read as the reverse complement.
CGCTTCCCAGCCGCTAACGCCGTGTTGCACCGCCAGCACGAACATTGCGGTCTTGGCCGCTCCGTAGATGAATAGAAAATAGTAGGTGGCCAGCGGGCGCACCAGGAAGTTCAGCGCGTCCGCCCACCAGATGCCGACTCTCTGCATCTGCCCTTCAAGCGCAGAGCGCTGAGCGTCGAGCAGCGCCAGCGTGGTGTCGATGTCGCCCTGCACCATGACGGTCTCGCGCCGGCTGGCCTCGCGGGTTTTCTCGAGTTCGGCCTGGCGGTCGAGCATCGCCAGCTCATGCGCGTAGTCCCTGCCCTTGTTCAGGAATGCGAAGACCTCTGGTAAGAGCCGCATTAGACCACCGCCGAGCATAGAGAGTAGAGTCAGAATCATGATTTATCCATTTTGGTGTCGAGCTTGTCGGAAATCTTGTCGAGCTTGGTAAACAGCGCGCTACTGAGCTTGGCCAGATCGCTATGCTTGACGTATTCGCCGGCGACCAGCACCTCGATTTTCTGTACCTTCTCGGACAGAACCACGTCCGCTACCTGCAGCGACCTCAGATTCTCGCTGATCGACTTCAGCACGTAGCCGCCGAAAAAAGCAGCCAGCCCGATGGCGATGTTGAAACCTACTTGGAAGTCCATGAGTATCCTTATCTCGGCTAGATTATTTAGATTAACATTAGATAGACATAGAGCGTAGAACCGAATGCAGCGCATTCGGTCCGAAGCGCCAACCGCCAGAGATGCCCAGTGCAGACGCGACAGCCGAAGAACAGAACGACTTGTCACGCGACAGCGGCAGAAAGATAAGCGGGAACCGGGCATTGCCCAGCAGATCGTACGCCTGCCCCTCATGGTCTGTGAACCACTGCCGTGCTGCCGGTTCGAGATGGTCGGGCAGTTCGACGAAATCCCAGTCCGCGTCATTGAAATCGATCTGCTTAAAGCGCACGCCGCCATCCATGTACGAGGCCGAAGCCGCCACACCATCGGAGAAAATCAGTTCGCAGTGACTGTGCGGACCTTTTTCGCCCAACCGTACGAGGCGGTTGTAGATACCCTGCATACCAGGGCGAGTGGATTTGTAGAAGGCGGCTCTCATGATGTCCTTACACTGGTTTGCGGCTGCGTCGTGCGCACCACGCTGATAGCATTGATCGGGAGCGTCTGTGCGGCACCGACACGCAGCCGGAAATACATCGCGTCGTCGGCCTCGGCCCATCCAGCGAGCGCCATAGCCGAGGCGAACGCGACAGCACTCGTCGCGTCTTCCTCTTCCCTCCACCCAAACAGGGCCGTCGGGGGGGAGGCAGCGCCGCCTGCGAGCGCAGTCGTATCGTCGGTCTCAGCCCACGTCAGCCCGGCGTTCGCCAGCACGGTTACGCTGAAGCCTGTAAGGTCGGATTCTTCGGCCCAGCCGATTGCGGCGTCGATACGGAGCGTTGCAAGAAGCGGAGCCGTATCATCTGCCTCCGCCCATGCGATACCGCCGGATACCGCGTTTCCGCACTGTGCGGAAATGGCGACAGCGTCGTCGGTTTCCATCCAGTTTGGTATGACATGAACTTGCGCAGCCGTCGTCAAAGCAATGGTGTCGTTCACCTCGACCCACCCGGCTGATGCAGTCACGCTGGTATCGACCGCGACCGATACGGTTGCGAGGTCGTTGGTTTCGGTCCACACCGCGGCGGTCGGGATTGTATCGCCATAACGTATGAGGACCGCTGCCGTGTCGTTGGCTTCAGTCCAGCTCGCCGCGGTGTTCGCCTTGGCGACAGCGGTGATGTCGGCGAGATCGTTTTCTTCCGTCCAGGTTACTGCCGCCTCGAATCCGGCATGCGCCGCGACCGCAGCGACGTCGTTTGCTTCAGTCCAGGCGCACGTCGCCGCGAGGGACGCACTTGCCACGACCGCACAAACGTCAGACGCCTCTGTCCATGCTATGGCTGCGGATGGTACGACGGCCGCAGTCGCGGTCAAGACCACTGCATCGTCCGCTTCGACCCATGCCGCCGTAACTGATACCGACGCCGCATCGACAGGCTGTGTGCCTAACGGCAGAGCGGAGAGGGGGCTGAATCCTAAACTCATTTTCGGCTTCCGTTATAGCGCATACGCCGCGATGAACAAATTGTCTATCTGTAGGTCTGTCAGGCCGAGAGCGGAGGCAGCCATCAGAATCAGCGGGTCGTCACGCTTCACAGTGCCGGAATACTCGAATTTTGCTTGCGCTTTCTCGCGGGTTACCGGATCAGGAATGGACGCGAACATGGCGTTGATAGGCGCTAAAAGCCCGGCATCGATTAGCACTTCCCGCGCCTGCCACATGGCGACTGACTGCGGCACCGACATAAGCCGATCTTGCTCGATCTGCTCAGTCGTCCAGTCGGTTACTGCCCATACCTGAGTGCCGTCCACAACGGTGTAGGACGCGCTCTGGTGTCGCGTGATAGTAGGCTTCTCGACCATCGTTACCTGGGTCAGCTCCACAATCTGATCTTTTGGGAAGTTAGCAGGGTAGCGCGTGCCGTCCGTGCCGGTGTATGCGTCGCCGGACTGGATTATGTTTTGGTCGGGGGTAAGCCACATGGTATTCCTTTAGTCGTAGAGTCCGTAATTGAACCCGGCCGGAGGTGCGTAAGCGAGGGGGGCAGTACCGAAGTTCACAGTTATCGTGGGTGTTGTAGACCCGCTATTGCCAACAGCCGCGAAGATTACTCCGGTCAATCCAGAGTAAGCCACTCCCAAAGCCACACCGTTCCGATAAAAGGCAATTGTTCCGTTGTCCATATCCAGTGCGACGCCAACTACGTCGGACAGACTTCCGGCTGCATTGTAAGCATCCCCCACTCCACCGCTGTATTTTTTGCCGTTGAAATCATAGAAAGCCCAACTGGTAGCTTCGGCACCGGGATACGTGGTTACTGGAGCAGCGCTGGTAGCTACTCCGAGAGTCGGGCCAGTGAGTGTGCTCACTGTGCATTCCCAGTACCACTTACCGGAGGACTTACCAATGGTAGAACGTGCCTTGGATGCGGCAGTAGTACAGGTCGCGATCAAGGCACCACCCGATAGGGTTATAGTGGAGGATTTGTCAGCTGGGTTCAGTGTTGCATACCTTTTTACGGGGAGCATCAACCCGAAACTTCCGCCCAGCATCAGGCCACTCCATGCTTGTTGAGCGAAAACCATATCTCTGTGGCGCTGACGACATAGTACGAGATCAGGTTCCGTGCACTGGCGGTGATCGATACAGTCGGCGTCGCCCCATCAAACGGTATCCAGTTCGACCCGAATGCCAGTGTGCTGGGTGCAGCGTTCTGTAGCAGGGCGATCTGCCCGGACTGCCCTGCTACCGCGCCGGTTGGATTCGACAGTGTTTGCCCGGTCGTCGCCTGCAGCGCCAGTGAAAAGTTATTGGCTGCCGCGAGATTTACAGCCACCAGATTCGAGGCAACCGTGAGTGGGGTGACGCCGCCGATCTGTGCCGCAGCCCAAGTCTGCACAGCAGTCAGTACGGCGAGACTGGCGATCTGCGAAGCCGTCATGTCGAGCCATACCTGCTTGGTGCCTGCCGAGAAAGACACTGCCGCATCTGCGTTGCTTGACGCGGTGACGGTGGTGCGCGTCAGGGTATTTGCTGCCGAGTACGTGGCTTTGCCGGTTTCCCACTCGCCCGTAGGATTGCCGGAGCCGTCTACTCCCTGGATCGTGTAGTAACAGGTATCGGACGGGCTGGTGCAGCGGCTGGCGAACGATTTAAACCCGAGCACAGCCCCCGCCAATATAAACGCGCCCGTACCGGTGCTGGTCGAGGTTTCCTTAATCCGGTCTGCGATGATGAGGGCCATGTGTCAACCTTATGCGTTGCCGCGTGTGATCGTGAAGGCGGTCACTGCTACTGCCACGCCGACCGAGATCGTCGTGGTGTTCAGGATCAGGTCGGCTGCCGAAGTGCCGGCCGAGCCATCCAGCACATGTGTGGTGCCGTCGGCCTTGACGATGCGCCACCAGGACGCAGTACCGGCAGCTGCGCCTGTGGTGTTTGCAGGTAGAGTGGGCGACAGGACAGCAGCGGCGGCTGCGGGGGCGAACGGCGAGGCGAGCGTGAATTCCGCCAGCAGCGTGGTCGCTGCACCTCCTGTGGCTGGGCGGGCACCGTCGTAGATGCGCAGTTTGGCGCCGGCGCCAGCAAAAGTTGTGATGGCGTCCATTTGGGCGTTGCGGAGCAGTACGTTATAGCCTGTGGTCATCTTGATTCCTTACGGTGTGGTGGTCACTTCTTTGATGATGGAAACGGCGCCGCTCAGTAGAGTAGTAACTTCGCCGGCGACGGAAACGAGTTCGAGGTCATACACGCCGTTCGCCCAGGCGAACGATGCGGTGTCGGTCGCGCTCAACAGCAGCGTGATGGTCTTGGCCGCATCATCGAGCACGATCCTGGCATTCGCATCTGTCAGCGAGATCAGCTCAGTACCGCCGATGCGGTCCTTGATCGACATCCGCGCGGTAAATCCGGCCAGGTCAGCCGGTGTATAGAACCGCAGGTATCCGCCGCTCGCATAAGGGGCGAAGCTGGCCGCATTAACGTCGTTCAGAGCGATGCTGTCCGCGCTCAGTACTGTGACCGGGCGATAGTCCGCCTTCTTCGGCGGCGTGGCGGCATTTATCTGAGTCATGCCTTTTACCGACACGACCGCTGCTTTCCAACCGTCCGGGATACCATGCCCCGTCGCGGTTACTACCACAGGCGCTGTCTGTGTGACGTCAGTGATAGGTTTATAGGCGATCAGTTGCGTCTCCCAGCGCACGATGTGGCGGTAAGTGGCGCCTTGACGGATACTGAGGTCGAGTTCGACAGTCATGGATTACAGGCCCCCATACTGAACGACTCTGGTCTTGTGCTTGGCGCGGTCTTTCTCTTTCTTGGCATCGGCGCAATAGACGCGGAACTTCTGCTCGAACCCTTCTGCCTTGTTGCGGTCGAAGGTCTCGGCGTCCTGCTTGCTGTAGGCGCGCGACTTCATCCACAGGCCCAGGCCGGTCTTGTGCTGGTCGGCTACTTCGAGCTTCTGGTCTTCATCGTCGATGGTCTTCAGCGGCAGGCGGTCGACCAGCAGCTGAATTGTGCCGACGGCGTCCGGGGCCGGATACAGCCGTGCTTTTCCCGGTTCCATGCCGGTGATCAGGTACTTCACCCGGCCGGTACGGCCGTCGAACCGGATGCGCAGCTGCGCCATGCCCTCGAAGTTGATGACCTCGATCGGCAGACCGTCGGTGACGTTATAGGCGTTGCGCAGTTTCAGGATCAGCGCGCTAAGCGGCACCCAGTCTGAGGCTGGGGTGTAGTTAAGTACTGTCAGGAGCGTGGAGGCGTCACCGAGCCCGCCGGTGAGGCGGCAGAACATCTTCTGGGCATCGTCCAGATAGTCATAGATCTCGGGGTCCGACCAGAGAAAAGGCTCCATCTGGTCGACCACATCGGCCCGGAACTGGTCGCGCAGCTCGGTGCTGTTCATTACTCGGCCTTGTCAGCCAGTTGAAACTCGGCCCACAGCGCATCGCGCTCTTTATTGTCGATGATGAAGCCCATCTGTGCGGCCAGCGCCTTGGCGTGCGGCACGCCGGTGCCGGTGAAACTCTCGCGCTTGGCGTCCAGGACCAGCTGCTCGAAGGCGGCGAAGATCAGCCCCTTGCGCTCGATCGGGTCCAGCGGCTCTTTTGAGGCGGTGCGGATTTCTTCCGGCAGTTCGTCTTCCGGCAGGGCACCGACGGCCTGCACCTCGGCCCAGAGTGCGTGTGGGACGTGCGTAGGCTCGCCCTTCTTGAATTCAATCGCGTGGCCTTGCAAGGACACGATTATCTTGTTGCGGTTGAGAACAAACTTCATATCGGCGCTCCAGAACGGTAGATGGGTCGAAGCCGGGGCGGTAGTTATCTACCGCCCCGGACCGTGTTACTTAGGCGATCTGCACTTCCTGTGCGCGGCCGTCAACGGTGTACATCACGCGTAGACGGAACTTACCGGCGGTAGCGTTAGCCACCGTGTAGGCAAGGGTCATGCGCAGGTTGGCACCGGTAGACTGAGAATCCTCAGTAACCAGACCGGTCAGAGTGAACGCAGTACGGCCGGTGGCCAGTAGGCTGACCGCGTTGAGCAGGTCGGTGGTAGCGCCGGCGATGCCCAACGAGATCGTCGCCGCTGTCGGGCCGACGTAGGCCACGTCGACGATCAGCTCACCGCCGGTGATTACGGCGCCCACTGGTAGCGGGATGCAGTCGAACGTGACGGTGTTGGCGACTGGGCCGGTCAGTCCTGCCTGCGCAGGGTCTGTCGACAAGGCTGGCGTAGAACCGAGAGTTTTGGCGGTCAGGTCGACCGAGTCCGTTACCCAGTTATTGAAGCTGGCGATGATCTGCGCAACCAGAGGGAACTGAGCAGAGCGGGAGGCAAGTAATTTCATCCTGGTTCTCCTTATTTCTGAGCCACGTAGACCGACATCACGCCGAAGTCTTCGACGGAGCCGTTCTCGTAGATCGAGCCGAATTTCGGTTTCAGGAAGCCGAGGATTTTTCCAACCGAGATACCTTGCGAGTTCTCGTAGTCGAAGCCCTTTTCTTCCCATTCCGGAGCGCCGATGTCTGCCATGCCGAGCGCCTGGGCGCCGCAGAACAGCACCTGGCAGCCATCGACGGTGCCGGCAGCACCGTACTTGGCGCCGGAGATGGCGCCAGTGGTGTTCGGCACATGGCGGAACTCGTGCAGGTAGATGCCGTCGATCTTGACCGAGGCGCCGGTAAACAGCGTGCTGTTCTTGTCTGGGCTCTGCGAATGACGCAAGTTCAGCAGGTAAGTCGGGTCGAGCTTCAGGTTGGCCATCACCGACGGTGTGACGAACGCATGGTAAGTTTCCTCGCCACCCTCCATCACGCCGCGGATGTAGCGGTCCTTGGCGGCTGCTTTCAGCGCCACGAACATTTCCCAGGCGATGGTGTCGGTCGCTGCCACTGCGTTGGATGCACCGGCGGCGATCAGGCCCTTGGCGGTGTTGTCCCAGCGGAAGCGGCGACCGTTCGACGGCGCGGTTACGTCGGCGGCGAACTCCAGGAACTGCAGGTCGGAGCCGACGCGGGTCGCGCCGTTGTTGCGCTTGGCATACGAGATACCGGCCATGGTCAGGAACGCCATCTGGTCGATGCGGTCCGCCAGCCAGTACGACAGCACGTTCTTGGAGTTGCCGCGGAATTCGACGATCGACTTCTGGTCGGCCATCCGGCCTTCGTGGCGGTTGGCATGGCGCAGCTGATCGATCCGGATTACCTGATCGAAGGTCTGCATCTGTTCTTCGTTGCCTTCCAGCGTGCGGTCGCCGGCGATACCGTCGCCAGTCAGGTCAGCCAGCAGGGTGATAACGGCGCGTGCGCCTTTTTCGGATTTCTTGAGTTCGGTGATGTGCTGGACCAGCGCGCCGGGGCCGGAGCCGAGGAATTTGCCGATGAAAGACTGGTTGCGGGCCTGTTTCCACAGGTCGCGGCTCCACATGGTTTTTTGTTCATTGGTCAGGAGACCGAAGTTGGTCAATGCCATTAGGCACCTCCGTAGAATCGTTAAAGAAGAGACTGCTCTTGCTTTATCGAGTGTCGTTCGATCTACGGAGTAGGCGTGTCGTGCCTATGACGTTACCGACAGTCTAAGACAAAAAAATAGATTGCACAAGCAATCTATTTTAGATTTGTAGAGCGGACGGCGAATTAAACTGTGTGCGTGCCCTCGACACCGCGCCGCATGCGCTCGATGGTGCGTTGCTGAAGCCAGTGCTGAGCTTCCTCGATATGTGTCAATGCGCACGCGTTGGCCTTACACGCGAATGGGCCGGCTTGGAAGCTGCGCAGACGGTCAGCGACTATGGCAAGTAGCACCTCGTGGGTGACGCCGTTGACACCGTTTTCGGGAATCGTGCCGTTCTGGAACAAGATAACCTGTCTACTGAACGACGCCTTGTACCCTTCGGCGTCTGTTGCTGACGCGTTTCCACCGGTGTCCATACCGGTGATCTCGTAGCGGTGGTTCGCCCCGCCCGCGCCTGGTTCGTCCGTTACCGTAAGAGTCAGGGTATCGTTGGCCGGGTTGATTTTGTGTTCGTTGAGTACGCGCATAGTCTTCTCCGTCGTTAATTAAAAACTACAGGCTATCCCCGCGCATCCGCGCCAGGGTCTTTTCATCCAGCTTGGCGAACTCTTCCTGGCTCATCTTCATTGCCTTCTCCGCGGTCAGCTCGCCGCCGTCCTCGTTGTTCAGCCCGACCTTCGCGGTACTGGCCGGCGTGGCCTTGGCGGCTGCGATGTTGCGCTTCAGGGCTTCCTGCTTGCGCAGCTTGGCGACCTCGTCCTTGTCGACGTTCGGCGTCACCTCGGTGGCCGATTTCTCACGGCCGGTCTCGGCGCCCAGCACATATTTGACGGCTTTCTGCAGCGCGGCGCTCGGAGTCAACCCCTTGAGCTCGTAGGCGTCCTTCAGCTCCAGTACCTCGGCCACCGCGTCTTTGTCGAACTCCTCCGCTTCCGGGTTCAGCGCCGGGAATGCCGCCTCCAACCGCTCCACCACGGTGTCGTAGCGCACCCGTTCGACCGCCCGCACTTCTGCCGCCTGCGCCTTCATATCGGACTTCTGATCGCCGATGGTGCGCTCCAGACGACGGATTTCGCTCATCTTGGCGGTGGCCTTGTCGATTTCGCCGTCGGCCAGCAGCTTGTTGTACTCGGTTTCCAGAGCCACCAGCTTGGTCTCGGTGGCCTCGATCGCCTCATTGGTCTGCTCGACCTGCGCGCCTTGCTTGTACTTGGCCAGCTCGGCGACTGCTGCATCGCGCGCGGCGCGCTCCTTCTCCAGAAGCTCCTTATGCCTCGCCATCGGGATGCGCGAGTCCTTTTTGGCTTTCTTGTCATCTTCCTTGCTGTCCTCGCCGTCGCCTTCCGTCTCTTCGGTCTTCTCATCCTTCATCGGGTCGACGATTGGGTCTTCGACTTTTGGTGCGCCGGCGTCCAGCGTGTCGCCACGATCTTCGCCGGCTCCGCCGCCCCCGCCGCCTTCGTCGTCCACTGCGAACATGAAGAATGGGGACAGCAGGTATTTCAACAGGTTGGAAAACTTCATGGGTCAAGCTCCTTGGGTAGGGTTAGGTTTCTGTGATCGTGCGACCCGGTCGGCTACGGCCTTCTGCGCCGCTGCCTGCTGGGCCAGCTGTTGCTTCTGCTGCATCTCCTGCTGCTTCAGCTCGAACTCCTTGAGCTGCATCTGCTGCTCGAACTGGAACTTCTCGCGCGCCAGCTGCGTCTCGGCCTGGACCTTCATCATCTCGGCCTCGTTGCCGCCCTCGCCGGTCTCGATTGGGGTCTGGGCGTCCTTCTGGGTAGCGACGCCCTCCTTCTGGGTCTTGGCCTGTTTAAGCTGCGCATCGGCCTGTTTCTGGGCGATCTCGGCCTCGGTTTTGCCGACTTCCGCCTCCTGCCCGCGCTGCTGCAGCTGCGCGGCGGCCTGTGCTTGTGGCGAGTTCGTGCTGGCTTCGAGCTGCTTGATGAGGTCGTTCTTGTTGAGCAGGCGGCTGGCTTTGATGATGAAGCTGTCGGGAATCTGGATGCCGAGGTCCTTCTTCATGCTCACGGCCTGGTCGAACTGGCTGTCTTCCAGCGTTTCGCGCTGCGGTACCGAGCTGATCGTGACGTCGAACTCGCCCAGGGTCAGGTCATTGAGCACGTACCCTTCGGGGCTGGTTTGGTTGATCGTGATGTCTTCGGTGCCGCCGCCATCGCGGTCGTGGGTGATGGTCAGGATGCGCTCCTCCGTGTAGAAGGTCTGCACCAGGTCGAGGATGTTGCGGGCCAACATGAAGTCGGTGCGCACCAGGCTGTCGAGCGGCTTGGCCATGTTGGTACTGGCAGCCTGGCGCTTGGTCTGGATTGCCTTGGCGGCCACGTCCTCGCGGTCCATGCCCTGCTGGCTGTCGCTGACCCCGGAGATCGTCTTGATGTGCTCCTCGGCCTTGTAGCTGATCCGGTCCAACCCTTGCGGCGTGGCGTTCGGCTGGATTTTCTCGACCTCGTCCAGGTTGCCGTTCATTTCGATCACCAGGCCGGTCTCGGCACCGCGCTGCTCCAGCTCCTCGATGCTCATGGTGGCCAGCGCGCCGGTCTTGACCTTATAGCCGCTGTTCGCGCTCGAATTGACGACGTGCAACTCCTGGGAGCTGACCTTGTTCAGCAGTTCCTGCGGGCCGAGCAGGTTCTCGACTAGGCCGACGGTCTTGCCGCGGCGGAAATATGGGAAGTACGGCACCACGGTGAAGTGCTGGTACGGGCTCCAGTCGTCGTGCAGCACGATGTTGTCGGAGATCACGGTCCAGCGGATGCGCTTGACCAGTTTCGGGATCACTTCGTAGCCGAACTGCTGGCTGACCAGCGCGATGCGGTTGCGGTCCCAGTCTGCCGGTACCGGCCGCATGTCGCCGGTTTTCGGGTCGATGAAGTGCTTCTGGCGGTCCAGCACCCGGTGCTGGCGCTCGATCACGCGCAGGTTGCGCAGTACCGGGCTCATGTCGTGGCCCTGTATCGCGTTGCCGACTAGGCTGACCTTGTTACCGAAGCGGTCGCGTTCGGTGTCGATTGCGTCGTAGCCGTACGGGAAATAACTGCCGTCGCGGTTGCGCAGCAGGTCAGCGTCGGTCTTCGAATACAGCACTGCGATATCGTCGGCGGTCATCCACTTGGTGACGAACACCTCGTTCCAGCTGTCCGGATCGTGTTCCTCGGCGTCGTTGTCGATCAGGACGTTCTTCGGGTTGATGTTTTCGATCCGTACCTCGCCCTGCATGGCGTCGCCGAAGTCCATTCGGACGTCGAGGAAACCGCGGCTGGTGATGATGCCGTCGGCGAACATGTCGCTGCGGCGCCAGTCTAGCTGGTTATTGTCGGAAATCTGCTTGAATACCTTGGTCAGGATGTCGGCGGTACCGCTGTCGGCGCCGGACTTGGGCCGGAAACTGATCTCGGATCGGTTGTAAATCTGCTCGCCCATCACGTTGCCGATGGTGGAGATGATCTTGTTGATGGTCAGTGCCGGTCGGCGGCTTGCCTTCAGTGCCGCCAGGTCTTCCGGGGTCCACTGCTCGCCGCGAAAGTAGTTCTCGCATATGTTCGCTTTACGGGCGAAGTCGGTATGACCAGTTTCTCTTGCATACTGGTAACGGTACCAGACCTTGGACGCTAAATCGGTGTTGAGGGGCATTTGCGCTCTTTCGTTATGCTGCCATGTGACTCGCACCGGCCAGGCCGCCGCGGAGTTTGTCTTTCCAGGACTTCGGCGGCTTGGGTTTGGCCTCTTGCGGCGGCTCGCTGCCGACCGCCATCTGGGCCATCCACGCCATCGAGTCGACGCAATCGTCGTGGACGCCAGCCGGGAAGCGCAACATCTCGTTTCTGACCGTGTCGAACCACTCGGCGTCCTGATTGAAGCTCACCATGCCCTGCTGCATCCGGCCCTGGAGCACCCTTCCGCGGGCCATCTTGTCTGTGATCGGTCGGAGCACTACGATCGACGGGTAAAACTTCGTCTCCCGCATGCGCTTCTTTAGTAGAGCTTCGATAGAACGGTAGATTTGACCGTCCTCGAAACCCAGTGTCAGGCTTGGATGGTACCATCTCTTTGCAAGATTGAGAATAGACTCGACGATGAAGAAGGCGTCGCCGGACTTGAAGCGGATCACCTCGGCGGCGTGCAGCACATCGTCATAATCCTGCAACCCGACGGTGCCGACCGTGTAGTCGTTGTGGGCGCGTTCGGAGATCGCGAAGTCCCAGGCGATGTAGACCTTGGAGTTCCGTAGCGGCGGTAGCGGACCGCGCTTGAATTGGTCCTTGGTGAAGTAGCTGCCATCGTCCGGTACCGGGTTCTGCTGGTACAGCGCCGACCAGAATCGGGCCGGCAACGTGCGCTTGATCTTCATCATCTTCGCCAGATCGAAGCGAGCTGGGTGCAGCACCTCACCCTTGCTCCTGAGCAGTCGGCCGTCGGCCGGCGCAACGTCATAGGTGATCAAGTCGGTGTCGTAGTCCAGGTACTCATCGTGTTCGGCCACCGCTGGGTACTTGACCACATCGAAGCGGTCGACATCTGCGTCGTCCGCTTTGGCATTGGCCATCTCGGTCTGCAGTCGGCCGGCCAGATCGTCGTCGTGCCACCAGGTCTGTACCACCAGTACGCCGCCGCCTGGAGCCAAACGGGTGTAAGCAGTCGAACCGTACCAGTTCCAGATCGCATCGCGGCTCGTGGCGGAGTCCGCCTCCTCGGCGTTCTTTACCGGGTCGTCAATGATGAGAATATGACAACCTTTTCCTGTGATCCCGCCCCCTACCCCGGCAGCAACATAGCCCCCCGGCTGCTTGAGCAGCCCCCAGCTCTCGGACGACTTGTTCTCAGGGTCCAGCCGGATGTCGAACACAGTCTGAAACGCCTGGTCTTCGAGCAGTGCCTTGACTTTCTTGGAGAAATCCATCGCCAAGCCGACGTTATACGAGCAGGCGATGATTTCATGGTCGGAATGGCGCCCCATGTGCCACGCTGGGAACGTTTTAGAGGCGATCTCGCTGTTATGTGTGGCCGTCAGCTTACGGCCAGCCAGATAAAGCCCGTCTGGGCTATCGACCTGGATACAGTTACCTTGTTTGCCGCTCTCAACCCGCTCGACCGCCACAATGCCGACTCTCCTCTGGGGGGCGAAAGTACGAATCTGCTTCCTCTCAAGGGTGAGTGGGATAGGCATCGTCGGCTGGAACCCGACCACCCAATACACTTGCTTTCCCTGGATTCCAGACGTGCTCAAGCGGGGCTGAATCTCCTGCTCATATGGGCGAAACCCGAGCCCCTCACACAACTCAATCACGTCGTTTACCAGCCGCCTATTGACCGACGTGAACGAAACCCGCCCATTTTTATCGGTGCAGCCGTCTGTGTCGATAAGCCCCGCCAACAACTCCAGACGGAGTGGAATCGTCAATCGTTGGTACGATTCCGGAATGTGTTTGTCCTTATAAACACCGAGGTCCTGAAGTTCCTTCGTCAACCGCCCGGAAACCTTCGGGCGAGGGCCGCTGAAATAAGTCGTCAATACTCCGGTGGTTCGGTGGGGACATACGGCGCTAACCGGATATCCAAGGCTTTGTATCTTGTCGGTAATCCCGAAGTCGCCGGCAGCTCCATTTATGCACGGCTTGCCTGCGCTTCCGTCGCCCAGCCACGCCCCCAGTGTGTACGGGTGCGTGGTGAACTCAGTGCCCGTATATTGCAACGCTGCGGCGATGGGGAGCTGGTACGTGTTCCTGGCCGCACCGAGGCGTGTTTTGCCGGTACGCCCTGGAGCAAGCAGGAAGCGGGTCTCCAGTGTCGCCCAAGTACCGCTAGCGCGGCTGTACACGGTCCATTCATGGTCTTCGTGGCAGAATATCTGCTCTCCGTTCGACAGCGTGACCCTGACATCGGAACTCGTCTTGTCAGAAACCGCCAAGACCCTCACCACATGCCCGTCTGGATGAAACACAGAGTCACCAGGTCTAAGCTCGCCGTGGGTAGTCCAGCCACCCGGTGTTGGGACCGCTGTATCGTCTGCCAGCTGCTTCCCAGACCTCGGAGGCATAAGAAGCATCAACCGCGGGCTTAAACCGGCTGCTACGTCGTCTGAGAAGCGTTCCAGGCGCCGGCAGATGTCTTCATGTACCCACCCAGCCGTGTATTTCGGGTTCATGCGCTGAATAAACGGTAAAAGTTTCCGGCGTGACAATATCCGGCTTGCCATCTCCTGCTTGGCGGCGCTCACTGCCGGGTTCTTTGCCGGGCTATTCATCATTCAGGTCTTTTTCCTGGTCGCGTGTAACCGGATGCGTCCGGGCCAGGTCGGCCCACACCGCGTCGGTGCCGTCTTCCGGCTCGAGCGGGTCCGGACACGGGCCGGCTTGCCAGGGACCGGGCCTCGAGGTCAGCCAGTACTTCATCTTCGGCGCGTTCATGGACCTGTTTTCGTCAGGGATTCGTAGACCCGCAGCTCATAGCCAATGTCGGGGATGCGATCCAGCACCGCGAGAGCTTCCGCGCGTGTGGCGTACTTCGGGCTGACTGGCTGCCAGCCGGTATGCGGGCCGGCAAAGGCTTCGATTACGTGGCCATCACAGTTAGTCGTCATCTTCTGCCTCCGCTACCTCGGTAAATGTCACGTCCTCGACTTCACCCTTGACCAGCTGCAGCAGCTCGGCGTCGCTCAGCCGTTCCAACTTCTTCATGGTGACGTCGCCACTGATGTTGATGTCGATCGTGCGTTTGACCGGTTCGTAGTAGCCGCACATTTTCCCGACTTCACGCCAGGCGCCGGTCAGGGCGGTTGGGTCAGCCAGAGTGCGCGCCATGTCGGCCGCTTCCAGGAAGCCCTCCATCACCCTCTTGCGGGTCATCTGGCTGGCCTCTTCGTAGAGCGCTTTCTCGACGTTATAGATTTTTAGGATCGCTGGGTCTTTGGCCAGGCGGTAAGCCATTGTGCCGTTGTCGGAATAGCCGGCGCGGTAACTGGCCGACAGGATCGACTCGCCGCCGGCCCACTCCTTGACGAACAGTTTCTGTTTCTCGGTCAGGGGGCGGTCAGGATTGTGGGTTTCGATGATGGCGACATTGCCGCCGTTGGTCGGGGTCTTGCGCAGAGCAGCGATGCGTTTGGCCTGACCCTCCGGCGACTTCTTGGCCGCGCTCTTACGACGGGGTTTAATCGTGAGGTCGTCCCTGGCGCGTATTTTTAGGTCAGCGGGGTCTTTGCGCTTGGTCACTCTATCGCTCTCTATAATAGATTTGACGTAGAGTCTATCAGTTCCTGAAAATATTTTTTGGAAAATTTTCTGGAATTTTTGCTGGGTACCGGCTTCTGGGTCCCTCCTCACCCCTCGCCCACCGAACCACCCCACTTCGGATTCGTCTCCAGGCCAGCCCGAAAGGAGTCTCTTCACTGCCGGGCACAGGAAACCAAAGTCAAGAGCAGCACACGCATCTTGGCTGGCGCTGTCAGTCAAGCGCAGACGCGATACCCCGCCGCGTCTGGTCAGTCCTGCTTGTGTGTAACTAACCTAATGGAGAATCACCATGACCAAACTCACCACTGCACAGATGCGCGACGAACTAGACCGCGAGCGCGCCGCACGTATCTACCAAGAGAAAGAGATCGCCGAACTGCGCTACCTCGTGGAAGACCTGCGCGGCAAGCTGGCCAACGTAACCGAAGTGGCCTCGGCACTCAACACCATGCCGCAGTGGCAGAGAGACCGGGCGGCTGCGATGGCTGCGGCGAAGCAGTTGGCCGTATCGAAGGGTAAGACGGTCCGGGTTTGATCCACCAAGGACGCGCAAAACCCCGCGCGTCCGGTCATCTCTGCTTTTGTGTTTCATCTCACTCAATCAATCTAAAGGAGTTCTATCATGGCTACTCGTTCACAAACCAAACAAGCCGCACAATCCGTTGACTTCACAGAAGCTCTGGCCGCGCAGCCGCAACCGGTGCATGCCGACACCGACAGCATGGAGTTCTCGATCAAGGACTTTCTAGCGATGGCGGGCGTGCAGCTGCCGGGCTGGAAGCGCGTACTGCTCAACTTCATCGCCTGTTTCACCGCAGGTTTTGCGATCGGCACCGTCGGTCAGATCATCATAAATATCCTGTTCACCGGAGCGATGACTGTCACGGGATCGCTGTTCGTTGCATGGGTGCTGTACAGCGTCGGCTTCATCATCATGCTGTACGCGGCGATCAAGGCAGGTGCTGCAATCAGCCGCTACATCCTCGGCGGCAAGATCGACGAACATGCAGCCTGCGCCAAGGACAAGGTCGCCGGCTGGTTCAGCTGGGGCGGCAAGAAGGAAGTGCAGGCGGCGTAACGAAAAGCTCGGCGGGTTTCGGCCCGTCGCGCTTTTTCGCGGGTTTGCTCCGTCCTGAACCGGAGGGCTCGACCCAAGGTTCCCAGCATGCTGAACCGGAGGGCTCGTGAACTCCGTAATTAAATTCTCTGAACCGGAGGGCTGGTGAACTCCGTGTTCAACACTATACTCTAGGGGAGTACAATGATTATTGAATCGGGCGTGATCGTCGCGCTGGGTTTGCTGTTCGTCTTTTTTAAATGTTCGTGGCGCGTGCGAATGAAAATGTTGTCATATCCTTTGGCTATGGATATCGGAATATTCATAGCACTTAACATAATTCACTGGGGCACGTTTAGTGGTGTAATGGTCGCGGCGACCGGCGCGCTCATTACATCGGCACTACTTTCCGCAGGCCGATATCTGTATGGGCATATCACCGACGGGCTTTATTACAGCGGTGTGTTCAATGTGATTAAACGAATTCAAGGAGATTGAGATGAGTACTGACGAGATCGTCGCATGGGTTCACAGATTCAACCCTTACGACACAGTTGAAGAATGCATCGAGGCGTACAACACGTACCAAGCGTATCGCAGCGAAGGTCAGAGCGACATAGTGAGTAAGCAATACGCAGGACTAGCTTAATCAACCACCAGACTCCCAACCCCAGGGAGTCTGGTCATTTCTGCTTTTGTGTTGTACCCACTCACAAAGGAGAAATGACCATGGCAATTAAAACTGAATACGTTTACGACAGCGCTAACAACGACAACCGAATCCTCACCATTCACTCTTGCGGCTACACCACGACAGTGTACGTTGCAGCAGAGCCCATCCGCGAGATCGACCCGGATGAACCTGTATGCATCACGTATGCAGCCACCAATCAGAGCAATCAGGTGTATGCGGATATCACGTTCGACATGATTGCTGCACTCGAGGAGGAACTGGGATGCCCACTGGCCACACACTAAACGAGTACCACATCATGGCAACTGTACGCAGCGCACCTACGCTCCTGCATGTCTTTGCCTGTAACCGCTCTGAAGCATTAACCACTGCATCACGCCAAGGCACCGATCTGTTGGTGCTGTTCGCAACTCGCTCCGTTACTCATTAACCTCAAGGAAATATCATGCCTATCGCCAACGCACTCACAGAAGCACAGATCAAGTCCAAAGCACGCGCTGCCGCCGTCCGTACCGATAACGCATCACGCCCTGTACCGGAAGATCAGGATGTAGTGATGCAACGCGCCATGTCCAATAAACACTATCAATCGGCTGCCGGCTCCGCAACAGTAGAAGCTATGAATATGTCCAGTGAAATCAAGTACGACAATCGCGGCAACCAGTTGGCATCTATAGACACTGCACCATTGCTCACCAACCCGATGGAATATCTGGACAGTCTGGTCAGTCTTGCACCAGCTAGTGAATACTTCGCGACCAATACCATCGTTGGATCACTCGGCTATTCAGTGTGCAGCCAATTGCTCTGGGCTTACCGTAAGGCGAACGCAAGGGCCAAGCTGCCAGAGCCAACCATCGACATCTTCAATGGCTCATACGCTGATATGTTCGAGAAACGTGCAGATAAAGAAATGTCTGAAGACGACGGACACATGGCTCTGCCGGAGTTCGATGTCACGGTGCTCACCGGTGTCTACATGCAGATGCTGTACATGCAACGTGGCAATCCAGACTACGCTGCAAAGTACCCGCCTAAGATGCCGCACGAACTAATCCACAAAATGCAAACGAACGACCGAGATAAGGAACTTGACGTCGCGTACGACACGATCGAAAAAGCACGGCGTGCTGCCTCTCCTGCCAGGTACGCTATCGAGGCAAAGCGAAGCAGCTCTGCTCAGGCTATCGATGAGCACAAGGCTCGCGTACACAAAGTTGAGATGGACTACGTGCTGTCCTCACTACGGGACACTGTACCAACTCGGCTCACGGACGACTTATGGGTATCCATCCCCCTGCACGTTCAATATAGATGGAGCGTGTCCGTCTACAACCAAGTCGTTAGCGCTATAGACCAAGAGGAACGCCGTAAAGATCGAGACAGCGACAGAATCGATCACCTATACGACATCGTCAATGCACTGCACCTCGAACTGGAAGCAGCGGCACGTACAGCAGAAGTACGGACCGCATTCGATCAAGGCCGACTTGGCGAATGGGAAGACATCTCAGTCAATGCAGTTATTGCGCAAGCAGCCAAACCAAAGCTGACCCGTATCCCTCACGGATGCAGTGACGTCACAACCATCACACCTCTGCATTAATCACCGCGCCCACTCCGAAAGGAGCTGGGCGCATTTCTGCATTACCCTTACATGCATACTGAACTGGCAAATTTGGCCTGTTCCAATGTTCCGTGTTCCACTTCCCAATTCGTTTCTATACCTATATACAATATACCTACCCTACCTACTACTCTATTCTTCTTGTGTTATAAATTAAAACAGAACAGAACAATAGAACAAATAAGTAAACAAAGGGCTCCAAGCGTTTTTGGTGTTCTGTTGTTCCATTTTTAGCCCTAAAACTAATGTCTCCGTGGCTCTAAATTAGAGCGTAGAATCATTTCCCTCAATACCCATGAAAAACACCGTCTGAACTAAGGACTTTCCCATGCAGCTGACGTTCCTAAAAGCCCCCGTACCACTCACCAAATCCTATGCCAAGAAGGCAGACGGGACGATCAACAAGACCAGCTATCCGAATGTTTATGAGGTCACGTCGATCACCGAGGACGCGACCGATCTGCACCACATGGAGATCCTGCTGAAGAAACACGCAGTACTTGGTCACTGCCTGGTCAAGGGAAATCCAACACGCGCGTTGTCTTGCGAATCCCGCGCCGGCACCACGGACTCGAACGCCACTACCGAGTGGATCGTGCTCGATCTCGACGGTATCCCGAACGTGTCCACCATCGACGACTTCCTCAAGGCGTTGCGACTGGGGGATGTCTCATACATAGTACAGTGGTCTGCCAGCTACGGGATCGAGAACAAAGAACTACGCGCCCACATCTACATGTGGTTAGATAAACCGGTGCCAGCACAACTGATCAAGCAGTGGCTGATCCAGCTCAACCACACGATCTCCATCCTGCGGGACGCAATGGGTCTGACCAAGACCGGCAACGCCATTAGCTGGCCATTGGACATCTCCGCCTGTCAGAACGACAAACTGTTATACATAGCACCGCCGTTACTCAAGGGTATTAAGGACCCGCTCGGAAAAACCCCCCGCATCTCATACGTACGTAAGACCAACGAGACCCTCATCGTCCCGGGCACCATTCACTCCAGCGAACAAAATCGGATGCTGACTGCCAAGCGTATCAACGAGATACGCGCAGTGCTGGGCTACCCGCCACGCAAGACTACCTACAAGATGCACGGCAACACGGAAGTCATGAACAAGCCTGACTCCTGCATCGTGACTGACATGAAGATCGAACGCGGCTTCGTCTATTTCAATCTGAACGGCGGTGACAGCTGGGGCTACTTCCATCCGGAAGACAACCCGGACTATATCCACAACTTCAAGGGCGAGCCCGCCTATGTAACAAAGGAGCTGCTGCCCGAGTACTGGCAGAGCCTGACTACTCAGGCCGTGCGTGTATCGAGTCAGGGCGTCACCTACCTGGCGTTCTGCGACAGCAAGACTGGTGCCTACTGGCGTGGCACCCATGATGCGCAGACCGACACGCTCGACATCAATGAAGCCCGCAACGAAACTCAAGTGCGCCATTTCGCCAAGCAGCATGGTATGCCATTGGGCGACTACATCCCCGAGTGGGAGCTGACGTTCGACCCACAGGACAACGTCAAGGTCGACCCAGCCAACAAGTCGATCAACACCTTCCAGCCCACTGAATACATGCAGCACGACCTGCCCAAGAAAGCCGTGCCCTGCCCCAAGACCATCCACAAGGTGATCCACCATGCACTCGGATGCGACGATAAGATCACTGAGCACTTCATGAACTGGGTCGCGTTCATCCTGCAGTTCCGCGACCGCACCAAGACTGCATGGGTGATGCACGGACGCACTGGCACCGGCAAGGGCGTGCTGATGGACAGCATCCTGCGCCCGCTGTTCGGTCAGGCGCAGACCGCGGTACGGCAGGCTGAGAGCCTGAACGAGAAGTACAACGAGTATTTGAAGAACTGCTTCATCGTATTCATCGACGAGATCGAGGCCAAGGCGCTGATCAACGAACGCGGCGTAATGGCCAAGCTGAAGAACTTCATTACTGAGAAATTCGTCGCAGTGCGGCTCATGCGCAACAACTCGGTTGAAGTGCGCAACTACACCAACTGGATATTCGCCAGCAACAAGACTGATCCAGTAATGATCGACAAGGAGGACCGCCGGTTCAATGTCGGTAAGTATCAACCCGAACGGCTGGTCATCACCCAGCAGGAGATCGAGCAGACGATCCCGAAAGAGCTGCAAGGCTTTCACGACTACCTGATGCAGTACCAGGTCGACGCTGCACAGGCCGGTACTCCTATCGAATCGGATGACCGCGACAACATGATCTCGATCAGTGAATTGTCCGTGGACACTATCGGGTCTGCCCTCATCAACGGCAACTTCGAGATGTTCATGAATGAACGCCCAACCAGCGACAAGGAGAATCCCAACGGCCTTCAGGCAAACCGGGACCACGCATACGACGACGTACTGAAGGCGATTCTGGCGCGTACCGATCGCGCGGACGGCTCCTGCAATATTGCTCGAGACGAGCTGCACACCCTGTTCGACTACACGGCCGGCGGCATGCCGCAGACATCGAACAAGTTCACCAGCCTGCTCAAGCACCACCGCATCCACCTGGTCAAAGTCCGCATCGACAAACCCGTGATGGGCATGCGGGTTGAATGGAAGGATGTGAAGAACTTCCGTGACTATGAACTACAGATCACCCCCCTGAGAACCGCACCCAAACTGAGAGTAATGAAATGAACTCAATCCACCTCCTCCTCTCCGCACACCAAGCCGAATCGCTCCACACCGCGCTGCAGTCGCTGGACGGCAAGTACCTCGCTTCGCCTGATCGCAACACCGTCATCATGGTCAAGGACGCGCTGCACAGCCATCGCCGCATCCCACGCAAGGTCATGCGCGAAGTGGTGACGACCGTCACCACGACGACCACACGGACCGTACGATGAGCACTCCCGAATCCGCCGAGCAGGCAGTCGTGCGCATTCTGACCGAGACCTCATACACGCGCATGCCGCTGACCAAGCTGGTAAGCGAAACCGGCCTGCCGCGCAAGCAGGTCATAGCCACCCTGCGCACGCTGGTCGAAGGCCAGCTGGTGCGCGAGATCAGCGACACCTTCAACAAGTTCGTCTACGCGCTGGTCGCCCGCGACAACCTTCCGGTCGCACCTACCACTCCGCTCTGGTGGCAGAAAGGCGAGCTGAAAGGCTACGAAACAAAAATCCGGGCCTTCATGTCCGCTTGCGAATCATCCCGATAAGGAGATCACTATGTCCGCTAACCAACACGACCAAACACAATCGAACGGCGCCGAGGCAATCGAGGCAGAAAAACCCCAGCACGCCGGATGGATATTCGCCAGTAACAAACCAGCCGGGCAGACGCTCTACTACCCTACCGAAAATCTGCGCGACGCTGAGCGCTACCGCGCAATACGTGCTCGATTCCTCGCCGAGACGGGCGGCGAGTTTAGCGCCGCCGAGTTCGACGCCCAGTGCGACGGATTTGCTCAGTCGGAAGGATGGGACGGTTAAGCCAAGAGCGAGGGGCGCTTCTAGCCCGTAACAACGGGCGGCACGGGCGGGACCCATCTTGGGAAGCGTCTCTCGCTGTTCGTTTCATCAGACCAAAGGAACCACGATATGTCAATCAAACCCGACCACTGGATACGCCACATGGCGCAGGACCAGATCATGATCAGCCCGTTCGAGGCAGGACAGAAACGGACAAAGGATGTACTAAGCAACGATAACGGCCTCGTCCGCATGGTCGAGGAGAAAATCATCTCCTACGGCACCTCCTCATACGGCTACGATGTACGTTGCGCCAACGAATTCAAGATATTCACCAACGTCAACAGCACGATCGTCGACCCGAAGAACTTCGACGACAAGTGCTTCGTCGACTTCACCGGCGATGTCTGCATCATTCCGCCCAACTCGTTCGTGTTGGCGCGTACCATCGAGCGCTTCAAGATACCGAGGGACGTACTGGTGGTGTGCCTGGGCAAGTCCACCTATGCGCGCTGCGGCATCGTCGTCAATGTGACACCGCTCGAGCCTGAATGGGAGGGCTACGTGACGCTGGAGTTCAGCAACACCACGCCGTTGCCGGCCAAGATATACGCCAACGAAGGCTGCGCCCAGATGCTGTTCTTCCAGAGCGACGAACAGTGTGATACCACTTACGCCGATCGCGGCGGCAAGTATCAGGGCCAGACCGGCGTAACGCTGCCAAGGAGCTGAGATGACCGGTCGCCTCAACAAACTCTGGCTGCAGTACCAACTGTTGTGGGCCGAGCGTTACGCAGTCATAGAGGCCCGAGCGGCGCTACAGGCTCGCGCTAACACAATCCATTACCAGATGAAGGCGAATAAATTGCGCCGACAGATCAGGGAACCGAGTAAGGCGTCATTATTTGACGCGATCTCTTAAAGTTTACTTGCAGTCTATCTACGATCTAATGTAGAGTACCGATCCTAGTGAGATGGGAAGCGTAGCTGGGTCCGCTTAATGATCCAGCACCAACAAGTAAGCGATCTTGTATCTACGGAGGTCACCTGGCACCGATAGCCAGGGACTAAACCGAAGAACGCTTACTTGTCGGTTTTGAATAGGCCGACAGGTGTTGGTGTTGTAAATACCAAGCAACAGGGAAGCTGCAATGCTTGCTTCGGGATTAGCGCCGAGGGAGCTTCCTTGTTGGTTAGGTAAGTAAAGACCGAATACGCAGCGGCATACCTCTGCTCCAAGCTGTCCGACACTTATCTGCCCAACACTTAATTTACTTAATCCCTCTTTATCCACAAGGAGTACCGTAATGCGCCCATCTCAACTCAAACCCGCCCTGCGCTTCCTCATGGCGCAAAAACGTGCCGTGTTTCTCTGGGGTCCTCCCGGCGTCGGCAAGTCCGATCTGGTCGAATCGATCGCCAAGGAAGACAAGCTGCAACTGGTCGACTTCCGCATGGCCCTGCGCGACCCGACCGACATCAAAGGCTTTCCGATGCCGGACGCCAAATCCAAGACCATGCAGTTCTATCGCGACGGCGAACTGCCGACCAAGGGCAAGGGCATCCTGTTTCTCGACGAGCTCAATTCGGCCGCGCCAGCCACCCAGGCTGCCGCGATGCAGCTGACCCTGACCGGCAAGATCGGCGACTACACCCTGCCAGCCGGCTGGAGCATTCTTGCGGCCGGCAATCGTGAGTCTGACCGCTCTGTCGTCAATCGTATGCCGGCCGCTCTAAGCAACCGCTTCGTCCACCTCGACATCGAGGTCAGCCTGGACGACTGGTCGGAGTGGGCGCTTGACAACGCCATGCCGACCGAGCTGATCAGCTTCATCCGCTTCCGCACCAATCTGCTGCACGCGCCGGATTACACCCAGCGCGCCTTTCCTACTCCGCGCAGCTGGGCCTTCGCGTCGCAGGTCATCGACTCCGGCCTGGACCGCGACACCGAGTTTGAGGTGCTGAAAGGTACGGTTGGCGAAGGCGCGGCCGCCGAGTTCTCTGCGTTCTTACGAGTCTACCGCGATCTACCATCAATCGATGAGATCATGCTGAACCCGGACAAGGTAGCGATCCCCGACGCGCCGGCCACGCTGTACGCCCTGAGTTCGGCGCTCGGCGCCAAGGTCAAGAAGGACACCTTCGACCGCATGATGCAGTACGTGGGCCGGATGCCGATCGAGTTCCAGGTCGTCACCGTGCGCGACGCCACACGCCAGGACAGAAGCATCAGCGAGACCAAGGCGTTCATCAAGTGGGGCATAACGAATAGCGCGGTCTGGGTGTGACGTGAGCGCGATCTGGAGGACCTTGGACGGTCAGCGGTTGGAGATCATCTGGATGGACAGCGTTCACTTGTACTACTCATGGATGATGACCGCCCGCAACGGTCAGCACAACTCCAGGCTGCGAGACGAACTCGAAGCGCGCGGGTTCGTTCCGAAAGATGTGCCCAAGCTACGCGAGACACCAGAGCAGTTGTGCTGGGTGCGGGCGATTATCGATAGTGTAGGCCCAAGCAGAGACCACTTTAAGCTGAGTCTCTTCTATAGAAACCCCGAGCGCTGGATTGCAGACGTAATGAACAGCACGGACCCGACAAATCTGAAGATCGTCGCATTCGCTTTGAAGTACAGGCTGACACGATGACCTGGTCTGTCAAAGAGCGGACGACCTGGTACGCCCTGTACGTAGACCCCAAAGCAGAGGGCCTGGAGTATTACTTCGATAACCAGAACGGCTACAAGCGCTGCCTGGAAGAAGCCAAAGCCGGCATACCCAGAGCCGAGAAGGTCTGGGCGATGTACGTAGAGAGGAGGATGACAGGATGAACGAGTCTGAAGAGAACCGCAAGTGGCAAGCATCCCGCGGCCATATCGTCTTTGACTCTACCGAACAGCAACGCGCCTGGGCCTCAACAGTCGAACAGTGCTACAAAATTACCAACGCGATGAAGCTCGAAGCCTCCGGCATGGTCAAGATCAAACACATGGCCGATGACGGCGACCCGCTGGCCCAGGCCATTATGCAGAGATTTATTGAACTCAGACTTAAAGGATAAAGAACATGAAACAGTTCGTAATCAACATATCCGAAACGCCGGCGGACAACACGTCTGGGCAACCCGTAATTCAGTTCTATAAAGGAAACTCCTGGGAAGCTGCCGGCCAGCTCGAACAAGGCTGTGATCACCATGAAAACCACTTCGGATGCTACTTAAAAACTCTCGCCGGTAAGAATCATCTGGCTGTAGATACCGTCGAGCATGCCGAAAAAATCATCGAAGCGTTGCAACTTGCCATTCAGGAAGGTTGGCTATTCACTCAGACCCAGATCGAAAAACACAAAGACCGCTCTACGGATACTCGCGGAACCCTCAAAAGAAGAATGGCTACAACCTCTAAAGGATAAAGAATATGGCAACCAAGAAAACACCGATAGTCCAACAAGCCGAAAACTTGAGCCCTACTACCCCGCAAATCCAAATTGTCGCCCTCGACCGCGGCTTCGTCTTCGTCGGTTACGTCACTCGTACCGAAACTGAAATGTACATCGACAAAGCCCGCTGCATTCGTAAGTGGGGCACCTCCGAGGGCCTCGGTCAACTCAAGGATGGCCCAGTCGCAGACACCGTGCTCGACGCCTCCTGCACTGTGCGCCCGCAGCTGAAAGCTGTGCTGTTCACCGTTGACTGCAACCAGTCCAAATGGACCTCATCCTTAAACTGACCCGCCGTCTGCTGGGCCTGACCGACGGCCGGCTGATGACTCTGGACGGCTCCGGCGACGGCGACGGCGACGGCTACGGCGACGGCTTCGGCTACGGCGACGGCTACGGCGACGGCCACGGCTACGGCTACGGCTACGGCGACGGCTCCGGCCACGGCTCCGGCCACGGCCACGGCTACGGCGACGGCTACGGCTACGGCGACGGCTACGGTGGTAATTAAATCAGGAGAAAGACATGCTGCAGAACCGAGCGATGATCGCGAACCTCAACATTCGCCAGTGGACGGCCCGCAAACATGACCGCGCAGTCTCACTCGAGGTTGATGCCACCCATAGCGCGCAGGACGGCGGACGTTACAACAAGCTACTGATCGACAAGTCCGCACTCGACCCGCTGGCCAAGCACGCCGGTCGCATCCGCGACTACCACTACACGATGACGCTGCCGTGGGGCGACAACGGCGACCGCCTGCTGCCGGCCAAGGCGTACATGGATTACACCGCAGCAATGCGCCAATTCAAAAGCGACAACGAGGCGCTGACCAAAATATTCGTCGTGGACTATCCACAGCTGGTGTCCGCTGCCCGCCAGCGCTTGGGTACCATGTACGATGCCCAGGACTATCCACCGGCTGACGACATCCAGTCACGCTTTGGGCTGAACGTCAGTTTCTTGCCGGTACCGGACGCCAAGGACTTCCGGGTCGATGTCGGCAACGAAGCGCTGGAAGAGATCAAGGCTAGTATCGACGCCACAGTAGCCGAGCGCCAGGCCGGCGCAGTCCGGGAGTGCTGGCAACGCCTATTTGATGTGGTCTCGAAGCTGGAGACCACGATGCTCAAGGACAAGCCAGTCTTTCGCGACAGTATCGTCGAGAATGTCACCGAGCTGGCCCTAATGCTGCCCAAGCTGAACATCACCAACAACAAGGAACTCAATGACGTCTGCATCCGCGTGATGCGCGACCTGCACGAACCGCCCGGTTGCCTGCGCCGGTCGTATCAGGCCCGCGCTCGCGTGGCGCAGGAAGCAGCAAGCATCCTGAGTACTATCTCCACACATCTGTGATGGGCGGAGAAGCCCTCGTCAAGGTCCAGTTATACCGCTTGGCGCTGCGAAACTTATGGCTTGATGACACCAGATGGAGTTCGAACAAAAACAAGTTCGACTCCTGGGACACCGATACCCAGCTCTGGTGGATCAAGCGGATAGAGGGGCACGCCGCCGACGGACCGCCGATGGCGGTGGAGCTGGTAATGAAGGCTTTGGAAATAAGGATGACGAAATGAACAACTACGAAATCAGGCAGCTCGCGATCGAGTTCTGGGCAGACGGCTCAGACAACGACATCGAGATTGATGACAACGCCGCAGTCCGCCCTAACGACGAAGGTGGCGCATGGGTCGCAGCCTGGGTCTATGTAAGGACAGGAAAAGAATCATGAACCAAGAAGCCGCAACCAAACTCACCCGCGCGCGAGCCACGCTGATCCTCGACCAGCCCTTCTTCGGCGCACTGGCTCTACGTCTGAAGCTGGCCGAAGATGCCTCCGTCAAGACCATGGCGGTCGACGGCAAGACCATCAGCTACAACCCGGCCTTTGTCAACG
This sequence comes from Herminiimonas sp. CN, assembly GCF_000622895.1. Taxonomy (GTDB): domain Bacteria; phylum Pseudomonadota; class Gammaproteobacteria; order Burkholderiales; family Burkholderiaceae_D; genus AVCC01. The sequence goes on along the minus strand of NZ_AVCC01000001.1, from coordinate 61,116 downwards.
GCATCAGCGCCGGCTTGACCAAAGCGGTCATCGCCCATGAGGTCATGCACTGTGTGCTGGACCACATGTCTCGCCTGGGCGAACGCACCCACTCGCGCTGGAACCAAGCCGCGGACTATGCCATCAATCGGTTGCTGGAAGACGTCGGCTTCAAGTTCGAAGGTACCGCCCTGCTCAACCCGGCATTCAAGGACATGTCCGCTGACCACATCTACACCCTGCTGCCGGAACCTGACAAAGACGGCAATAACGGCCACGGCGCTCCGCTGGATGACATGCAGCCTGGCGAGCCCGATCCGGCAGCACAGACAGAAGCCACGCGCGAATGGAAAGTCGCCACGATCCAGGCCGCCAACGCCGCCAAGATGATGGGCAAGCTGCCCGGTGCGCTGGAGCGCTTCGTCGACGGCCTGCTGAAGCCTCAGGTCGACTGGAGGGAAGCACTACGCCGCTTCATCACCGAGCGCAGCAAGGACGACTATGCCTGGACCAAGCCGAACAAGGCGATGCTGGTGCATGGCGTCTACATGCCGTCGCTCTACAGCGAGAGCATGGGCGACATCGTGATCGGGGTCGACACCTCGGGCTCGATCGACCAGACCACGCTCGATGCGTTTTCCGCCGAGTGCGAATCCATCATTGCCGAGACCTTGCCGGCCAACGTCCACGTCGTCTACTGCGACGCCCAAGTCGCCGGTACCAAGACCTTCGCCCGCCACGACCCATTCAAGCTGGAAGCATGCGGCGGCGGCGGCACCGCGTTCAAGCCGGTATTCGACTGGGTTGAAGAGAACAGTATCCGGCCGGTGTGTCTGGTCTACCTGACAGACTTGTATGGCCCGACTGACTTCGACGTGCCGGACTACCCAACTCTGTGGTGCTGCACCAACGCACAGCAAGGGCCGTTCGGTGAAACAGTGGAGATTGAGGTATGAACCCGATTACCCGAGAAGACATCGAGCATGTAGTAGCCGAGAAGGACTGTAGCCTCATGCAGGCCAAGGAAATTCTGCGTAATAGACAACAACGAAAACAGGTAAGAGAGGCGCAGAACATCAGCGATTTAAAGGCTGTCTTATTTGCACCTTCTGGGGGAGAGATCATGAAAACGAAAACATCAGAATTGGTTGGCGCTGCTCTTGATTGGGCGGTGGCGAAGGCACTCGACACCGAACCCGGATGGGACGCTGTAAATAGTAAAGCGGTACTCCTACCCTACTCAACTGACTGGGCGTTAAGTGGGCCGCTCATTGAGCGTGAGGATATTTCTTTTCGCAAGTACCATCGTCCCGACAGTGCAGCGCACGGAACTTACTACGCCATGACTTGTAGAAAGTCTGGAGCAACGATTGTATGGCACAAAGACCGCTCTTTTCGAGGCCCCACACCCCTGATCGCCGCCATGCGTTGCTACGTTGCATCGAAACTCGGTGATGAAGTTGAGATACCGGAAGAACTGAATGGACCTCATCCTTAAACTGACCCGCCGTCTGCTGGGCCTGACCGACGGACGTCTAATCACCCTCGACGGCCACGGCGACGGCTACGGCGACGGCCACGGCCACGGCTACGGCCACGGCCACGGCCACGGCTACGGCGACGGCGACGGCCACGGCCACGGCTACGGCCACGGCCACGGCCACGGCCACGGCTACGGCCACGGCCACGGCTACGGCGACGGCGACGGCGACGGCGACGGCCACGGCGACGGCGGTAGTTAAATCAGGAGAAAGACATGAGTGAAGACATTGCTGAAGTCGAAGAGAAGACCGAGTTCACCTTCGACGAGCTGGATAACGCTGCCAAGAACAAAGCCAGAGATAAATGGCGCGAGCATGATCCGGAATATGAATGGTGGGAGTTCGTCTATGAAGATGCGGTGACGATTGGCAAGCTGATCGGCATCGAGGTCGGGCTGCAGCACAGCCGGCCACACAACGGCAAGTCCTACACGCAGCCCGACATCTCCTTCTCCGGGTTCTGGAGTCAGGGCGATGGCTGCTGTTATTCGGGCGATCTGTACATCACCCAGCTCAAGGGCTGCGTGACCCGGCTGCGGGAATATACCGGACGAGGCTGCACAGACGATCGTTTATTCTCTCTGGCTGCTGAGGGCGAGGCGCTGTACGACCTGATCACCCTGCGGCTGGTCACACTGCGGCTGACCGGCTATGTGATGGATGAGGATGAGGAGCAGGACGAAGTCCTGCAGGACTCCCGCATCATGATCAGCGGGGACGAGCGCGGATGCTACCGCACCAAAGTCGAACCCGGCTCCTGCCCGGAAGAAATCGAAGAAGCGATGAATGAATATGTCTCCTCCTTCGCCGACTGGATTTACAACCAGCTGGAGAAAGAGCACGACTGGCTCACCAGTGATGAATGCGTCGACGAAGCAATTGAAGCAAATGATTGCCTTTTTGACGCCCATGGGTCGATAATCTAATTTCGATCTATTTTAGAAAGTAGTAGACATGAAGATTATCCCGATCACCCAGTGGAGCATTTCCAAAGCCAAGACCTTCGGCCAGTGCAAGCTGCGAGCACAACTCCAGTACGGACAGAAAATCCCGGAGCCGGAGCGCCCGCTACCGCCCGGCAAGACCGAGCACGCCAATGATCGCGGCTCACGCATCCATGACGAAGCAGAGAACTACGTCAAGGGGCAAGGTCCGTTCGGCCGCGAGATGGGCAAGTTCCAAGCCGAGTTCGACTCTCTACAGAAGCTCTACAAAGACGGCATGGTCTCTACCGAAGGCGAGTGGGCCATGGATAGCAACTGGGAGCCGGTCGAGTGGCGCGCCAAGGAAGCCTGGCTACGCCTCAAACTCGACGCGATCGTCCATCTGTCTGAATACGAAGCGGTAATCATCGACTACAAATCCGGCAAGAAGTTCGGCAACGAAGTCAGCCATGCCGAACAGGTCCAGCTCTACCAGCTGGTGTCCTTTCTGCGTTACCCGAAGCTCGAACTGATCCACACCGAACTCTGGTACCTGGACGTCGATGACCTGACCCAGAACACCTTCACCCGCCAGCAGGGACTGCGATTCAAGCACAACTTCACCAAGAAGGGCTTCGCGATGACGGAATGCACCGAGTTCCCAGCTTCTCCGAACATTTTCAATTGCAAGTGGTGCCCATACGGTCCCAGCGGCACCGGCCACTGTGAACGGGGCGTGTGATGAACCGCTTCTCATCCGCCCTCGCCTCGGTCGGCAACCCGTCGCCCGATTTACTGATCCTGACACAGGGCTTACACAACGCAGTCATCGAATCTTGCCTATACGAGAAAGACCCACTCACTGACCCCGCGGTGCTGTTATTCAGCATGCAGGTGTCATTCGTAACCCACGCCGACTTCGCAACCCCGAACATGTACGACACGTTGGTTGAGTCGTGCCGGATCAACGCGACGTTACCGCGCGTCAGCCCAAGAGAGGTGCATTGATGGATTACAAACCGATGAAACACCAGACCTTCTCCCTGAAGGTCATGGACAAGTCCGACATCATCTTCGACATGAGCGACCCAGGTACGGGAAAAACATTTGTGCAGATCATGGCCTTTGCCAAGCGCCGCAAAAAGTCCGGTGGCTGCGCGATCGTCATCGCCCCCAAGTCCCTGCTGCGCTCCGCGTGGGAAGACGACTTCGGCAAGTTCGCGCCGCAGATCAGCTGCTCGGTCGCGTATGCGGAGAACCGCGAGAAGGCCTTCGCCGCCGACGCCGACGTCTACATCACCAATATCGACGCCGTCACCTGGCTGCTGAAGCAGAAGCCGGCCTTCTTCAAGAAGTTCGACACATTAATAGTTGACGAAGTATCAAGTTTTAAGCATCACACCAGCGCTCGCTCCAAGGCGCTCAACAAGATCAGAAAATATTTCAGGTATCGCAGCGTGATGTCCGGCACGCCCAACAGCAACACCATCTGCGACATCTGGAACCCGGTGCAAATCCTCGACGACGGCAAGCGCCTGGGCAGCCAGTTCTTCGGTTTCCGGGCCGCAGTGTGCGCGCCGGAGCAAGTCGGGCCGCTGCCGAACATGGTCAAGTGGGTCGACAAGGACGGCTCGGAAGAAGCGATCTACGGGCTGATCGCGGACATTACGATCCGTCACAAATTCGAGGACTGCATCGACATCCCTGCCACCCACAGCTACACGATGCAGTACCACTTGAGTGCCAAGCAGAAGAAGGCCTATCTGGAGATGGAGAAGACCCAGATCATGTCGCTCAAGGCCAATACCAAGGTAACGGCCATCAACGCCGCCGCCGTCACCACCAAACTACTGCAGATCGCGTCCGGCGCCGTGTATGAAAACGAGGACACGTATCACGTCGTTGACACCGGCCGTTACGAGCTGGTCCTCGACCTGGTCGAGGACCGCAAGCACCCTCTGGTGTTCTTCCTCTGGAAGCATCAAAGAGACGAACTGATCAAGCAGGCCGAGAAACGTGGACTGACCTACTGCGTGATGGACGGTAACGCCTCCGACCGCGAGCGCACCGACATGGTGAAACATTACCAGGCCGGATTCTATGACGTGATGTTCGCGCACCCGAAGTCCGCCGCGCATGGCCTGACCTTGACGCGCGGCTCGACCACGATCTGGGCCTCGCCGACCTACGACCTGGAGCACTTCAGCCAGGGCAACAAGCGCCAGGCGCGCGCCGGTCAGAAGGAAAAAACCGAAATCATCGTGATCCTTGCCGAGGGCACGATCGAACAGAAAGTCTACGCACGATTACTGGAGAAGGATTCAAAAATGACAAACTTACTGAGCTTGTTTGCGGAGGAGAAAGCGGCATGAAAACTACTACTTCCGCCAAGGTCGTTCTCGACAGCGTGTCGCCGACCGGTGCGCGCCTGACCACGCTGCAGCTAGTCTATCCGCGCTTCATTCACAGCGAGTTCATGACCCACCGCGTATTTTCCCGCAACGCCTCATCGTCCCGCGCCATCCCGGTCGCCAAGATGATTGAACAAGTGCGCAACGACCCGGCCATACCGATTCATTGGGGCAGCAATCAGCCGGGGATGCAGGCCGGTGTGGAACTGGTCGGAACCAAACTTGAAAGCGCGAAGCAGCTCTGGTCGGAGGCTGCGCGGCAGGCAGCCAACATCGCCGGCCCTATGGCTAACCTAGGCCTGCACAAACAGGTCGTCAACCGCATCCTCGAACCGTTCCAATGGATGCATACGATCGTCACCGCCACTGCCTGGGATAACTTCTTCAGGCTGCGACTGCACCCCGCTGCCGATCCGAATATCCACGAACTGGCACGGGCGATGAAGGAAGCGATGGACGCTTCGGTGCCGATCGAGCGCATCGGGCATGCCCCCTACATCTCCGGCGAGGAAATAAATGCTCTGCCCGAAGAGGACATCAGCCTAATTTCTGCGGCCCGTTGTGCCCGGGTCTCCTACCTGAATCACGACGGTTCGGCACCGAGCATCGACAAGGACATAGCGCTGGCTATCATGCTCAGGGACTGCGGCCATGCCTCGCCGTTCGAGCATGTCGCCTTTGCCGACGCTGAAAATGACATACAGCACGCGAACTTCCGCGGCTGGCAATCTTACCGCTGCCAAGAAGGGATTTGAGCCATGACTAAATTTACACCCACCTCGGCGATGACGCTCGACGAGATAAAGGCTCGTATCAGTCTGCTCTCTGACGAGATCGACGCAAACGAAGAAGAGACCTGGGGCATGCTGGACGAGATTAATCGACTGTACGCAGAAATCGATGCAAAGGAAAACAATGTCCTGGTCTAACGCCGTATCCGAGGCTACGCCGGAGCCCGCCTTTTCACGCCCGGCAGTCTTACGCTCTAAGATCGACTGGGCGCATCTCGTAGTGCTCGATTACGAGACCTACTGGGACGCCGATTACACGCTCAGGAAACTCAGTACTTCCGAATACATCCGCGACCCGCGTTTCAAGGCGCACATGGTCGGGATCAAGATCGGCAAGCGCAAGACCAAGGTAGTGCCGACGTCGAAGATCGCCGCCCTCCTCAAAACGATCGACTGGAAGACCCATGATCTCCTTTGCCATAACACTGCTTTTGACGGTTTTATACTTTCCCATCATCATGGTGTTGTTCCGCGAACTTACTATGACACGCTTTCGATGGCGCGCGGCCTTCATAGCAATGATATTGGCGCTTCTCTCGACGAAGTCGCTCAGTATTATGGGGTAGGCAACAAAATCCCAGACGTACTGGAGCAGAGCAAGGGCGTGCAGAACCTGCCTAAGCAGCTCTACAAGGACATGGCCGAGTACTGCGCGATGGACGTCGAGCTGACCCTGCTGATTTTTGAAAAGATGCTGGAGGTCTACCCCGCTTCCGAGCTAAAGCTGATTGACATGACGATCCGCATGTTCTGCGACCCGGTGCTGAAAGTCGACATCCCGAGGGTCGAGGTCGAGCTGGCGCGCGAGATCAAGTACCGCGAAGACCTGATGAGCAACATCGTCGACGTCACCCAGTACCCGGAGAAGGAACTGCTCAAGACCAGGCCGGAGCGTGAGTTGGAAGGTAAGGAGCGCCTGATGCTGATGGTCAAGCGCGTCATCGGCAGCAATGAGCGTTTCGCCGACCTGCTGCGCGCCGAGGGCATCGAGCCACCGACCAAGATCAGCCCAGCCTGGATGAAGAAGCCGGCAGCCGAGCGCGATGACGCCGACAAGTACTCGTATGCGTTCGCCAAGGACGACGCCGACTTCATCAATCTGCCCGAGATGCACGAGGAGTGGGCGAGCGACCTTAACCTCAACCACAAGAAAGACATCGCCAAGCTGGCCCTGCGCCAGGAGCGCATCCGCAATCTAGTCGACTGTCGGCTGGCGGTGAAGTCCACTACCAACGTCACACGCGCTGAGCGGTTCCTGAAAGCCGGGGCAGACGGCATGCCGCTGCCGGTCGGGTACGCCTACTATCGCGCGCACACCGGTCGCATGGGCGGCAACAACAAGATGAACATGCAGAACCTGACCCGAGGCGGCGAGCTGCGCCTGTCGATTCTGGCGCCGAAAGGCCATGTCCTGGTGGTCGGCGACTCCGGCCAGATCGAGTGCCGGGTCAACGGCTGGCTGTGGGGGCAGGACGACTTGATGCAAGCGTTCGTAGCCGCAGACGCCGGCACCGGGCGCGACGCGTACTGCAATTTCGCCGATCACGTCTACGGCAGGGAGATCACCAAGGACGACAAGATGGAGCGCTTCGTCGGCAAAGTCTGCGTTCTGGGCCTCGGCTTCCAGATGGGCGCACCCAAGTTCCAGATCACCCTGGCCAAGGGCGCACTGGGCGGCCCGCCGGTGTTCTTCGACCTCGATCGCTGCAAGACGATCGTCAACACCTACCGCCGCAAGAACTGGAAGATCGTCGCTGGTTGGGAAATCTGCAAGGGCGTCATCGAAGACATGGCCGCCGGCCGGGAAGGCTCGCACGGTCCGCTCAGCTGGGAGAAGGAGCGCATCTGGCTGCCCAACGGCATGTGCCTGAAATACCCGGACTTGAAAAAGAAGATCGGCGACAAGGGCTGGGACGAATGGTCGTATCAGTCGAAGGACATGCGCAAGAAAATCTACGGCGGGCTGCTGTGCGAGAACATCGTACAGGCGTTGGCCCGGATCGTAGTCATGGAACAGATGCTGGCTGCGGGTGCGAAGCGCCGCGTGGTGATGACGACCCATGACGAAGTCGTCCTATGCGTGCGTAAGGCCTCGGCCGAAGCAGCGTACCGCGAGTTGATCAAAGCCATGCGCACTCCACTGCCATGGTGCCCGGACCTGCCCCTCAATTCCGAGGGGGGCTTCGCTGAGAATTATTCCAAATAACTTTTAACCCATAAGGAACGACATGAAATTAAGTAAAGCACTCCGCGCAGAAATCCTCGGCAATGTACTCGCGGCAACGACATTTAAAACGGACAAGGAAGATATCGAGCGCGAAATGAGCGCCCTGGTACGCAAGCTCATGGATGCGAAAATACCGGATGAGTTTAAAGCCCTTACCACCGGTGCCCCGAGAGAATGGTTCCAGGGGACAGCTCGCGTAAATGTAAACAGTAAACACGCTATCGAAAATGCGTTCAACCGCGAGCGCCTAGACGGACGGCATATGTGGGACGGCACGACGCAGTTCGAATGCCTTGTCACCCCAGCCATCTTCGACTGCAACCTGACTGCTCAGGACTACGAACTGATCTTGCCAATCTACCAGCGCGCCGAAAAACTCGCCGAAGCGCACTGGGCGCTAGAGGACGAGATGACGGCGTTCCTGCGCTCCTGCACCACCACCGAACGGCTGCTGGAGCGCATGCCGGAGCTGGAGCCGCACATCCCGAAGATCACCCGGGATTACCCGATCGTGGCATCGACTGAGAACCTGCTGTCACAGTTGCTGGCTGCCGGGTTCAAGGTGCAGCCAGCTACGCACGCTTAGTACTCAGTCCGCTTAATCCGCTTAATCCCAAGGAGAACCATCATGGCATGGAACCACCAGCGCTGTGAAGACGCACTCAAGACCGCGCGCAATCGGTCTGTAGGCAAGCCGGTTGGCAACAATACCCGGGTTATGGACCGTGGCGATCATCTGGCGGTTCGGCACTTCGACACCGACATCGTGCGCTTCTACCCAGACGGCACGATGCAGATATGCACCGGCTGGACCTCCAACACCACGCTGGCGCGGATCATGGAGTTCACCGGCAAATATGTCGGCAGCCGTACCTTACCTTCGTTCAATGGACGCCGGCCAAGCAAAGAGCGGGCTTTCGCCATCGACGGCGTGGTGTTCAACGGTGTCGGCGGATACCTGAAGTATGGCCCGGACGGCAAGATCGACCTGGCCTCCGTCAAGGGTATCGACCTCGACGTTATCACCAACCCGAAAGCGGCGTCATCTGCGGCGCGCAGAGCCAAGTTGCTGGCAACCCAGGTGCTGCTGCGGACCAAGCTGGGCATGTCCATGCACGGGCGTAGCGAGTATTGGCTGCGCGCCAACCTCGACGTCCCGCTGGATGAAGTCGACTACACCGACGCTCCGGCCAAAGTCGATGTTTCCGGCAACCCGATGTGGTTCGCCCGAATGATCGGTGCCGTCAGATCAATCCAATTCAAGGAGTTTGCTTGACCACCGCTCTACTATCTACTACGATCTACATCGTATCTATTTACGATTCATAACATAAAGGAGTACAATCATGACAGTCGTTGCACTGCGGCCCGCCGCCAAAACCCTGACCCTCGGCAAAGCTATCGATACACTATGGGAGCTGCGCGAAATCAAGCGTGCCAAGGAGGCTGAGATCAAAGAGATCGAAGGGAAGATTGCCGCCGCTGAGTCTACACTCTTCGAAAGACTCGATGCAGAAGAGACCGATGCCGGCAAGGGTAAGTCCGCCAGCGTCAGCATCACCAGCGCCACCAGTTTCAACATCACCGACTTCGATGCATTTGCGAAGTACGTCGCTAAGACCAAGTACTTCCACTTGTTCCAGCGACGGGTTTCAGAAGTAGCTGCTCGAGAAATCTTCGAGTCCAAAGGGCAGCTTCCCGGCCTCACGGCCTTTGTAAAACGGCGTATCAACCTGAGAAGTTTGGCTGTCAAGGCTTAATCCTCAATCCCCTCAATCCCTCAGTCTGAAAGAACATCATGGCCACAAAGAAACCAGCAGGAACCGCAGTCGCAGTCAAGAAAACCACTGCCGGCAACATCGTCGACATCCGCGCGCTGCTCGCCAAGGAGGTCACCGACATGGCATCGCGCGTCGGCGCCCCCGGCGGCGACAGTATCAAGGTCACCCAGGACAAGAAGTTCGAGTTCCCGGATGGCACCAAGTCGGCCGGCCCGATCAAGCTGGTGATCGTCGACTTCGTGTCGGCCAACAGCTTCTACGAGGGCGCCTACGATCCGAATAACATCTCGCCGCCGGCCTGCTTCTCGATCGGCTCCAACCCGACCCAGATGGTGCCGAGCGAGAACAGTCCGGTGAAACAAGCATCCGCATGCGGCGCATGCCCGATGAACCAGTTCGGTTCGGCCGGCAACGGCAAGGCCTGCAAGAACTCCCGCGTGCTGGCCGTACTGCCTCCCGGCGCCACAGCTGACACACCGTTATGGATTCTAAAGGTATCGCCGACGGCGTTGAAAGCGTTCGACGCCTACGTCACCTCGGTAGTGCGTTCATTCCAGCTGCCGCCGGTCTCGGTGGTGACGGAAGTCTCGTTCGACGAGTCGCTGACTTACGCCTCGCTGCGTTTCGGCAACCCGGAACCAAACGAAGACCTGGAAGTCTGCTTCGCCCGTAAGGAGGAAGCGATGACCCGACTGAAGACCGAACCGGACGTATCGCAGTTCGAGTCGGCGCCGCCGAAAAAAGCAACTGCCCCGGCGCGTCGTCGGTAACTCCGATCTATTCTCTAAATATAGATCAAGCCGTTCTACATTAGAACTTTTCTTTTTAGCAACTGCGGAGTAGTATCCGTAACGGAGTAAAAGATGGCGATTCGCAGCTGGTACGTAGGTCAAGCACTTGCTTCCGTCAGTAAACTGAACAATGTTCTGTCTGAGCTGACTGAGGAAGAAATCCTGGCCTGCCTCGATCTCGAATCGCAATCTTCGCGTCGCAAATCGATCGTAGACCGTCTTATCTCAAGAGCCGCCCGGCTCAACGAGCTCTGGTACGTGTCGACGCTCAACGAAAAATACCGTGCATCCCGCACACAAACCGAAAATTAAAGGAAACATCATGGCACGCACCCAATCGAAAATCCTGTCCCAGTCCGAAATCAAGGCCGTCAAGATCGCCGCCTCTTCTGCACTGAAGGACGCCAAGACCGCACACAAGAACGCAATCGCTGCGGTCACCGCAGCGGATAAAACACATGCATCTGCGACCAAAGCTGCCGCCAAGGCTCATGAGGACACCATCAAAGCGTATATGAAAGAACACGCTGCTGCTGTCAAAGCCCATGCCGTTACCGTCAAGGAACTCAACAAGGCCGTCACCGCCGCTGAGAAAGCCGTCGCCGCCGCGGAGAAGGCGATACCGGCCGCCGCCAACGACGCACAAGCGCAAGCAGCCGCATAAGACTGAAACATCTCCGTTCGTAGTGCATCACGAGTCCCTGCCCTGCAGGGACTCTTTTCGCGAGGAAAGCAATGAGTAAAGCAGTCAAGTATCCGGCAATCATGTTCGACCTTGAAACCTTGGGCACTCGCGCCGACGCGGTAATCTTAAGCATCGGCGCAGTCAAGTTCAACCCAGATACAGGAAAAATTGGCGACGATGCGTTCTATGCGTCGGTCTCGATCGACAGTAACACCGAGGCGGGCCGGCACATCAGCGAGGACGCCCTGCTGTGGTGGTTCAAGCAATCAGCCGAAGCGCAACAAGTATTCCGCGAACCGAAAGTTGTCCTCGGTGTCGCGCTGGACGATCTCGCGGCATGGATCGACCACGAGGATTATCAGGTCTGGAGTAACGGCGCTGACTTCGACATCCCGATGCTGGCGCATGCGTACTCCACGCACGGCCTGATCGTGCCGTGGAAGTTCTACAACACCAACTGCTACCGCACGTTCAAGAAACTGCCGTTCGCCAAGAACGCGGCAAAACTGACGAACGCGCTCAAACACAATGCACTGACCGACGCCATTCATCAGGCACAGCAGCTGCATGAATATTACAAAACCATGAAGGAGGCAGCATGAAACTTTATCAAACCGCCGGAGAGAACGGCGATGTCCATGCACGCTGGGCCGGCTCCCAGGCGGATGCCAGCAAGCAGCGTGTAGCGCTGAAGAAAGAAGGTTACCGCAATGTTCAGACCGCTGAACATGACGTTCCGACCGACAAGGCCGGTTTGCTGGGATGGCTGAATGAGAACGGGGTGGTGGTATGAATCTGAAGCAATGGTTAAGTGCGCCGGGCAACACCGCGGCGAAGTTGAGCCGGGTCACCGGGCTGACGCCGCCGATGATCAGTAAGATGCTGCATGGGAGTGTGGCAGTCAGCATCAAGTCTGCTCTGGTTCTCGACAAGGGTACTGCCGGTGAAATCAAGGCAGAGGAAGCGTGCCCGGGCGAAGCCGAGCTGATCGCACATTTGCGGGGTGCGACATGAGCGGTATCGACACCACCCTGGCCGAACGCGGCGCCCGCTACGGCGAGTTTGACGGCCATGCCCACATCACCCAGGGGCTGAAAGACGTCATGGCCAACAGCCCAAGCTCGAACTGGGCCAAGTTGCGGCGCGACCAGAAGGAAGCGCTGGAGATGGTCGTCCACAAGATCGGCCGCATCCTCAACGGCGATCCAGACTACATCGACAGCTGGACCGATATCATCGGCTATGCCCGGCTGGTCGAAACCGACTTGATCCGGCGGGAAGCGGCGAACCAGCCCGAACGACAGCCCGAGGCGCAGAGCCCGAAGGAAGACATCTTTTACGAGACGGGCACGCCCATCGGCATGCTCCTTATCGACGAGACTGTGCTGGCGTCGTTCCTGAAGGCTCCGCGGTAGATGGCTGCCAAACCGGAGACGACTTTCTACGCCGGGGTCCACAAGCATCTCCCTGCCGACCTCCACCGGGAAAAGATGCACAACCCTTATCGCGGGGGAACATGGGACTTCTGGTTCTCCGGTCTGGCAGACCTCTGGGTCGAGTACAAGTTCGTGGTGCTGCCCAAGCGCGACTCTACGCCGGTCGATGTCACTCTGTCCGATCTGCAAAAAGATTGGGGCGGAGGCAGGCACTTCGAAGGCCGTAACCTGGCCGTCATCGTGGGCTGTAAGGAAGGCGGGGTCATACTCGAAAACCTCGCCTGGGAACGTCCTCTCTCTTGCGCCGATTTTAAGAAACAGCTTAGATCGCGTGTAGAGATAGCACGATGGATCGCTCACACCACAGGAGGACCGCCATGACATTAGAGCCACTATTTACCACAGCGCGAGTCGTAACAGCGACATATCGCATTATTTCCACCACCCTGCTGTTATATTACCTGACCAAGCGAATAAATAATGGACGAGAAGTATCTAGAAATAGCAGACGCGCTGATGAACTCTATAATAGAGGCAGGGATTAACGGCGCACGTAGCCGTCAAAAACGCCCTGATGATTTCGACGGCGACTGTTCTTGCGGGGCGGCCATCCCTACTGACCGGGTCGACGCAGGTTATTACAACTGCGTGCCCTGCCAAGAACGTATTGAAAAACACGACAAACATTACCGGGGGTGATAAAACCCCCATATAAGGGGGTTTTATGAGCAAGACAGAATCAGGGCTTTACAGGTTGATTGAAGAGTTGTTGAAGGAAGGTGATCGGCCCCTAACCTGTGTCGACTTGTACGACAAAGAGGATGTGCGCAAGCTCGCCGCCAGCGCCAACCGGGTGTCGGACTACCTGGGGAATCTGTGGCGTAGGGGCAAGGTTACGCGGAGCCCATTTCAGGCTCCGCATGGCTCCAACGACAGCTCACGCTGGGCCTACTCGTGGCGCAATAGGGACGCTGCAGAAAACGCGGGAGGTTTCGCCGAAGCAGTACAGACCATTTATAACGCGCAGACCGGCGGTCGGCGCAGGGCAATACTCGACAAACCCAACATTTTGATCACGGACGACGGCGGCACGATCACCATCGACCTGCCGAGCCTGATGATCACGATCAAGACAAAGTAGAACGACATGAACGATACTCCCCCTCGCCTGCTCCCCCTCACGGACTGGGCCGAGAGTCTGCTCGGCAAGCATGCCCCCTGCGCGAACACTCTGCGTAGATGGGCCAGGGAGGGTCGTATCACTCCACAACCTGTCAAGTACGGCAAGTTGTATTTCGTGGAGCGGAGCGCCAAGTATCAAGGAGATTGATATGAGCAGCGAACGTAGTGCCCGGCGCAAAGGCTTCCCGCCCAACCTCTACCTGGATAATAAGGGCTACTTCTCCTACCGCAATCCGCAGAGCGGTAAGCGCAAAGGGGTCGGCACCGACAAGGCTGCCGCGTTCCGCGAAGCGCGCGCCGCCAATGCAGTGCTGGCCAACATGACGCCCTCGACCCTGGCTACCTGGGTTACTGGCGTGCAGCATCTTACGTTAGCGGAATGGGCGCCGCAGTACAAAGTAAAGTGGGCCGAGAAAACGAACCCGTCTGTCGCGACCCTGCGCAGCGCCACTTACTACTTGAGACGCATCACTGAGGCCAGCTTCGCCTGGATGGCGGTCAGGGACATCACTACCGCGCATGTCGCGGTGTTTCTCACCGACATCGAAAAAGACAGCGGCCCGGGCGCAGCCACCAGCATGCGCGCACGCATGTCGGATATGTTCCGCATGGCAGAAACGCTGGGCATGATCGAGGTCGGCAAGAACCCGATCGCGCCAACGTACGTGCCGGACCGCACGGTATTACGCGAACGCTTGTCGCTGGAGCAATATCTTGCCATCAGGGCGAAGGCCCCTTCCTGGGTCGTCAACGCCATGGACTTGGCACTCATGACAGCACAACGCCGCGAGGATATCTGCGAGGCCAAATTCGCTGACCTGCGAGACGGTTATCTGTATGTGATTCAAGGCAAATCCCAAGGCAAGGTCCGGCTGCAGCAGGATGCCTCGATCCGGCTCGACGCGGTCGGCATGTCGATCGCCGACGCAGTACGGCAATGCCGCGACCGCATCGTCAGTCCGTTCATGATCCATCACACGGTCTTGAGGCCCGCAGCTAAACCGGGTGACGCTGTCTCACTGAACGGTCTGACGGATGCTTTCAAACGCGCCCGCATCGCCGCCGGCATCGGGGCGGGCGAAGGACGCACTCCGCCATCGTTCCACGAAATCCGCAGTCTGTCCGAAAGGTTATACAAGGAGCAATACGGTGCGGCGTTCGCGCAGTCCATGTTGGGGCATAAAAACGCCAACATGACAGCCACTTATGATGACTTGCGTGGCTCCGGGTGGCAGGTTATTTCGGCCGTAAAATGAGCCTGGCCATTACTAATCTATTACTAAAATTTTCAGAATTTTTCGGAAACCCGCGTAAACAAAGGGCTGCAGCCTGTCTGTGTGTTTGCTGTAGATAACACTACGAAAGCCTTTAAAAACGTGAACTGAATAACTGCTTATTATACCTTGTAAGTCAAGCGCTTATTTTGGCTTTGCTGCGGCCCGACACGGGATGGATGGGTTTAGCGCAAGCAAGACACGAAAGGGCTTCACCGAGATATATGCGCCGCAAGATGGCTGCAAGCAGTGCCGGCGCAAGCATGCACTCCTTGCCTCGTTTTTTCGTGTCTTTGGCGGGATGTGCTTTTGGATATTGCACGCCGGCGCCAGCCGCATTTCACATACTCCATCCTATTTTGCAAAAATATGCCAATTTTCACGCATATTCATTGCGACATTAAAATATACTAATTGCAGTATATTAAGACAGCAGATTCGGATAGGCAGAAAGCGTGAGCTGAAACGCGCTTGCATCCGACGCCAGATGCGCGTGGCCACCCACCGGCAGCGTCAGCTTGTCGGCCACGTGGCCGAAAGGCAGGCCGGTCAGTACCGGGATCGTCAGTTGCGAACGGATGAAGGCCAGCATCGCATTGAAATCGTAGCCGCGGTCGTAGTCGGTGACGCGGTAGCCGGAAAAATCGCCCAGCAGGATCGCCCTCTGCTGCGCCAAAACGCCGGCGTGCAGCAGTTGCAGCAGCATGCGCTCGATCCGGTACGGATGTTCGTTGATGTCCTCGATGAACAGGATGCCGTTCCTGATCTGCGGAAAATACGGCGTACCGAGCAGATGGTTCAGGATCGTCAGGTTGCCGCCCCACAGGGTGCCGCCGACATCCACCGCCGGGTTGCCGGCCGCCGGCACCGTGATCCGATGCGTGTCCGACTCCAGGCAATCCCAGAAATGCCGGAGGGTGAATGCGCTGGCATCCTCGCGGCCGAAATCGCTGCACAGCATCGGGCCGGCGAAGCTGACCGCGCCGGCCTGTGCCAGCAAGGCCATCTGCAGCACGGTGAAGTCGCTGTGGCCGACGAACAGTTTGCCGCTGGCGGCCAGTTGCGCCAGATCCAGCGCCGGCAGCAGGCGCGACAAGCCGTAGCCGCCGCGCACGGCCATGACGATCTGCACGTCGGGGTTAGCGGCGGCAGCGTGCAATTGCGCCTGGCAGGACGCCGGCGTGCCGCCGAAGCGCTGATAGCTGGCAGCCGGCTCATAATAGTTGTGAATCCGGCAGCCTTGCGCCTGCAGCAGCGCAATACCGCGCGCAAGCACGCAGTCGTCGGGCGGATAACCGCTCGGCGCGACGATGGCAACGCCGATGTTGCGGCCTGCGGGAAGAATATTTGCCGTCATTGGATTCCCAAGGACTGATTTTGCTGCATCCGGCGGCGCTCTGCAAAAAAATCCTTCAGCAGCGTGCTGCACTCCTGCGCCAGCACGCCACCGACCACTGCGGTGTGGTGATTCAACTGCTGTTGCGCGAACAGGTCGATGATCGAGCCGCAAGCGCCGGTTTTCGGGTCGGTCGTACCATAAATGACGCGCGACAAGCGCGCATGCATCATCGCTCCTGCGCACATCGCGCACGGCTCCAGCGTCACGTACAAATCGCAACCGGGCAGCCGGTAATTGCCCAGTACCTGCGCTGCCGCCCGCAAGGCCATGATTTCCGCATGGGCGGTCGGGTCGTGCGCGCCTATCGGCTGATTGCAGCCGACCGCCACGATCCTGCCATCCCTGACCAGCACTGCGCCGACCGGCACTTCGCCCAGATCCCAGGCTTTTTGCGCCTGCTCCAGCGCCTGCGCCATGAAGAACGCATCATCCATTGCATTAGCCGCCGGCATCGACTTCAGCCCAGCAATTGGGCGTTTCATACAGCGTGATCTTACTCAGGGACAAACCGGTGCCGTATCTGTCCTTGTATACCTCTTTCAGAATGTCGAAAGCGGCCCGGGCCAGATTCTCGACCGTCGGGATCCGCTCCAGCACCACGGTCTTGTGTTCCGGCATGCTGTCGAGAAATTCTCGTACCGCGCCATCGCCGCGATATACCAGGAAAGCATGGTCCCACAGATCGACCAGATGGGTCTTGGCCAGCGCCTTGATATCGGAAAAATCCATGATCATGCCGTTGTCCGATTGCCCCTCCTCCTCGATCACCGCGCCGACCAGCGTAATGAGCAGGGTATAGCGATGCCCGTGCAGGTTGCGGCATTGGCTTTTGTGGTCGGGAATGCGATGACCGGCATCGAATTCCAGCTTGCGGGTAATTGTCAACATGATGTGTATTTCATCTTATTTCTGCAGGATCAGGGAATCTGCAACAGTTTATGGGTCTGTATGCTCAGCTTCCACTGCGGATCGCGCTTGCAGGTCTCGATCGCCAGCCGGGTATGAGCGGCAACGTCCGGTCCATCCATCGGCTGCACGAAAAAATGTTCGAAATCGAGCGCCGCATAGTCGGCCAGATTCTGGCCGTCCTGCGGGATCACGACCTTGATCTCGCTGCCTTTCCGCACCGCCAGCGGCGCACCCATTTTCGGACTCACGCAAATCCAGTCCACCCCGGCCGGCACCGCAATGGTGCCGTTGGTCTCGATCGCGATGGCAAATCCGTGGGCGTGCATGCTGGCAATCAGCGCGTCATCGAGCTGCAGCAGCGGTTCGCCACCGGTAAAGACCACGTATTTATGGGCTGATCCAGCCTGCGGCCACAGGCTGTCGATGGTGCACGCCAGGGTCTCGCTGTCGACAAACTTGCCGCCTCGCTCGCCATCGGTACCGACAAACTCGGTATCGCAGAAGCGGCATACGGCGCCGGCGCGATCGGCCTCGCGCCCCGACCACAGGTTGCAGCCGCTGAAGCGGCAAAACACCGCCGGCCGCCCGGCGTGCGCACCCTCGCCTTGCAAGGTATAAAAAATTTCTTTGATGCTGTAAGTCACTGCGATGTGTAAACCGGAGAAAGGGAAATGGCTGCGCTACTAGCGGGATCAGGCCCAGAAACGGAAATTCCGCACTGCGGCACGAATTGTAGCGCGCCGCTGCGGTTTGCGCCAAAAGCAAGGACGATGGCCGCACCAGGCGGCGCATTGTCCTACGCAGAATCACAACAAACATCCCGCAAACATCATCCTAAAAATACGCCATTGCACGCATTTTAAACGGCACTCCGCTGGCGCCGTCAGTCCGACAAATAGAGCGCACTCAGAAAAACCCGGGCTCCGGCAGTCTTTCGGATTATCCGACGAGACTTTAGAAGTTCCAGTCCGACAGCCTGCCAGAAGCCTCAGTTGTACCGGTAGCGCTCTCGCCCAAATGGCGAATGCCTTAAATTCAACAATTATAAATTAAATCAATAGCTTATCTATTACTATTAGCGGTTGGCTGGAGTTTCCAGGATTATTGATTGATGGAAAAAACTTCCGCCTGATCCGTCCGGCTTTGGGACGGCAAGTTACACGGCGGGGCAATCCAACACATGCACTCCCGCTCAGACAGCCAACGGCGCGAGCAATGCCGACTCTACCAGCACATCAACGCCCGCTGCCGGCATGATCGCCCGCGCCGGAATCTCGCTGCCGGCACGCCATTCGGCCACCGCCCGGCGCTTGGAAGCGCCGCTGACCAGAAATACCACATGCCGCGCACGGCTTAACCGCGCAGCACTCAGCGATACGCGCTGCGGCGGCGGCTGCGGCGCATTGAACACCGCCAGCGTGTCCGGCGACCCGGCCCGCACACCCCACTCATGCTCCGCAAACAGGCTCGCCGTGTGGCCGTCCTGCCCAAGCCCGAGCAACACCAAATCGAAGATACCCACTGTTCGCAGCGTTTCCGCGTACAGTTTGGCTGCTTGCAATGCACCCAATTCAGCCGGTATCGCATGCAACTGAAGGGGAGAAATCGGCACCCGACTCAGCCAGACTTCCGCGGCCATGCGTGAGTTACGCGCAGAGTCGGTCGACGGCAGGCAGCGTTCATCACCGAAATAGATGTGCCACGCTGACCAATCGGTTTGGGCTACACATAAGTTGCGATAAATTTCACGCGGCGTGTTGCCGCCGGCAAGCACAAGATGAAATTGACCACGTTCATGAATAGCTTGTGCCGCGCTGCCAAGAATGATTTTGGTTGCCGCTTGTTGCAACTGCCGCTCATCTGAAAATTCATGCCAGCGGCACAGGCCTATGTCGGCAGAAGGCATCAGCCGGCGCGTGCTATCCACCATGCTTTCGCACGCCGGGATAATCACGCCGGAAGCCGAAGGAACGATTTTATCTTTCATTTTTTCAGCGGATCAAGACCCATCACTGATGCATCCAAGCCCTGCTCGAAAAAGTCAGAGCCAAAGCGATTAGCTCGGGCAAAAATTTGTACCGGCACTTCAGCGTGCGGCGCTTGTGCTGGCCGGAGAACCGGGATGCGGCATCAGCTCCATCGCGGCGTTGTATTCGCCACGACGCGCAGCCTGGTTGCATCGGGCGCGGTGCAGCAAAGCCTGCTGGGCGGCTTTCACGTTGCCCTCTTCGCCTTGCCAAATTCCCAATGCGGGTTGCTGGATGGCACGCGCAAAAGAGAATCCCAACGCCCAAGGCAAACCAGACTTGACTCGAAGATTCATCGCATTCAACCGGGCCGAGGCCAGTTCGCCGGTTTGACCTCCCGACAGGAACGCAATCCCCGGAACGGCAGCGGGGACCGCTCGCAGGAAGCAACTTATCGTGGCAGCAGCGACTTCGTCAGCCGTCGCTTGCTTGCTGCAGCCCAATCCGGGCAGCACCATATTCGGTTTGAGCAACATTCCCTCCAGTTTCACCCGCTGCAGGTAAAGCTGGTGGAAGACCGCACGCAGGACTTGCTCCGTTACTTCTCCGCACCGCTGCAGGGAATGCTCGCCGTCCATGAGCACTTCTGGCTCGACGATTGGTACCAAGCCAGACTCCTGGCATAGCGCGCCAATGCATGTGCGTTGGCCTCGATGCAAGCGTAACTGGGGATACCCTCGCCGAGGGTAATTACCGCGCGCCACTTGGCAAAACGGGCGCCCATCTGAGCATATTCCATGAGACGATCGCGCAATCCGTCCAGACCTCGTTATTTTTTCTCCGGGGTGCGCCGCCATGTCCTTGGCGCCCGCATCCACTTTAATACCGGCAATGATGCCTGCTTCGGCAAGAACTTTAATCAAGGGCATGCCATTTTTACTTTGCTGGCGGATCGTCGCGTCATAAAGAATCGCACCACTAATGGATTCACTGAGGCCGGGTGTGGTTACAATCAATTCTCTCCAGGCACGCCGTGCCTCTTCGGTCTGGGGAATCTTCACGGCGACAAATCGTTTGTTGCAGGTTGGATCGCTTTCATCCATCGCCAGTAAACCTTTGTCGTCGGCCACCAGCGCCCTCGCGGTGTCGATCAGATGTTGTGTATTCATTTGATGTCACTCCAATTCCAGTTGCGGATTTCCGGCATATCCTGACCGTATTTGTCGATGTACTGCTTGTGCTCGATCAGCTTGTCCTTGAGCTGCTGCTTCATGTAGACGCCGTAGTCGCCGGTCTGCGGCAGGCGGTCGATGGTGTCCATCACCAGATGGAAGCGGTCCAGGTCATTCAGCACAGTCATGTCGAAGGGCGTGGTGATGGTGCCCTCTTCCTTGTAGCCGCGAACATGGATGTTGTCATGGTTGGTACGCCGGTAAGTCAGCCGGTGGATCAACCACGGGTAGCCATGAAAGGCAAAGATTACCGGCTTGTTCCGGGTGAAAATTTCATCGAAATCGATATCGTTCAAACCGTGCGGATGCTCGGTTTGTGGCTGCAGCCGCATGAGATCGACCACGTTGACTACCCGGATTTTCAGATCGGGCAGATGCTTGCGCAGTATGCAGACGGCGGCGAGCGTCTCCAGCGTGGGCACGTCGCCGCAGCAAGCCATTACCACGTCGGGCCCGGCGCCCTGATCGTTGCTGGCCCACTGCCAGATGCCGATGCCCTGGGTGCAATGCTTGACGGCGTCATCCATCGTCAACCACTGCGGTGCCGGATGTTTTCCCGCAATAACGACGTTGACGTAATGTCGGCTGCGCAGACAATGGTCCATCACTGACAGCAGGCAATTGGCGTCGGGCGGCAGATATACCCGCACCACCTCGGCCTTTTTGTTGACGACGTGATCGATGAAGCCGGGATCCTGGTGCGTGAAGCCATTGTGATCCTGGCGCCAGACATGCGAAGCCAGCAGGTAGTTCAGGGAGGCTATCTTGCGCCGCCACGCTAACTGCGACGTGACCTTGAGCCATTTGGCGTGCTGGTTGAACATCGAATCAATGATATGAATGAACGCCTCATAACAATTGAATAGCCCGTGGCGTCCGGTGAGCAGATAACCTTCGAGCCAGCCCTCGCACTGGTGTTCGCTAAGCATTTCCATCACGCGTCCGGTCGGCGCAAGAAATTCGTCGCCGGGTACCATCGCGGCATCCCATTGACGCTGAGTCGCCTCAAACAAGGCTTCCAGGCCGTTGGAAAGTGTCTCGTCCGGGCCGAATACCCTGAAATTTCTTTGCACATCGTTCAGCCTTGCGATATCGCGCAGGAATGGCCCGAGCACATGCGTATCGCCGATGCCACGCACACCCGGCGCGGGAACTTCGGCAGCGTAGTCACGGAAATCCGGCATGCGCAAGTCGCGCAGCATCATGCCGCCGTTGGCATGGGGATTTGCCCCCATGCGTCGCGCCCCCTTGGGCGCCAGTTCGGCCAGTTCCGGCTGCAGGCGGCCCTGGGCGTCGAACAGTTCCTCCGGCCGGTAGCTCCTGAGCCAGTCTTCCAGCAACTTCAGGTGTGCGGCCGGCGCGCTGGGCGAGATGGCGATGGGTACTTGGTGCGCTCGAAAGGTGCCTTCGATCTGCCGGCCGTCAACCACCTTCGGCCCGGTCCAGCCCTTGGGCGAATTAAGAACGATCATCGGCCAGCACGGGCGGCTCAGGTCGCCATGGACACGGGCGGCCTGCTGGAATTGCCTGATCTGCTGCACTGCAATATCGAGCGCTGCGGCCATGGCTTGGTGCATCAGCACCGGTTCGTGACCCTCGACAAACAAGGGGGCCCAGCCGTAGCCGCGCAGCAACTGCGCCAGCTCCTCGCGGGTGATGCGGGCAAGGATCGTCGGGTTGGCAATCTTGTAGCCGTTCAGATGCAGGATCGGCAGCACTGCACCGTCGGAGGCTGGATCGAGGAATTTATTGGAATGCCAGGCAGTAGCCAGCGGCCCAGTTTCGGCCTCGCCGTCGCCGATGACACAGGCGACGATGAGTTCTGAATTGTCGAACACGGCCCCGAAAGAATGGCTGAGGGAATAGCCCAGTTCACCGCCCTCGTGGATCGAGCCCGGGCACTCCGGTGACGCATGACTCGGAATGCCACCGGGAAACGAGAACTGGAGAAAGAGCTTCCGCAGTCCGGCCTCATCCTGGCTGATGTCGGGATAGATCTCGCTGTAAGTGCCTTCAAGATAGGTATTACCGACAACGGCCGGGCCACCATGCCCCGGGCCAGAGACGTAAATCATGTCGAGGTCGTATTTTTTTATGACGCGGTTCAAATGCGCGTAAATGAAATTCTGGCCTGGTGTTGTACCCCAATGCCCCAGTAGCATGTGCTTGATATCTGCAAGAATCAGCGGCCGTCTCAGCAATGGGTTATCAAAGAGATAAATCTGCCCGACTGACAGATAGTTGGCGGCGCGCCAGTAGGCGTCGATCTTATGCAGCAGTTCCGGTGTGAGTGTGCTGGATTTCATGTTGTTTTATATTTAGGGCTTACGCAAACACGTTACGCTGTAGGGTGCGCCATGCGCACCCACCAATACATTTACGGCTGACTGTGGTGCGCATGGCGCACCCTACACATATATTGGTTTTGCGTAAGTCCTGATAGTGAACCTCTTGCGGTTTTTCCTGATGTATTCATCCTGCTGAAACACCGCCTGGCTTGGGGTTGTACCAGCCCGCGTCTGACGCAATCAGCGCATCAGCTTGTTTCGGCCCCCAACTGCCAGGTTTATAGCGGTAAGCCACGTGGTGTGTTGCCAGAACGGGATCGACCACCGCCCAAGCTGCCTCCACCGCGTCCTCACGCGTAAACAGAGCGCCATCTCCGGCCATGGCGTCACCCAGCAAACGCTCATAGGGGGTTTCCTGGCCCGCCTGTTCCTCCAGCAGGTAGAGCTCGCATTGGTCGCCGACGAACTCCTTGCCTGCACGCTTAACACGGGCAGCCAAAGCAACTGCCGAGTCAGGCGCGAGCCGGAAGCGCAAATAATTGGCCCGCCCGGTCACCGGCGTTGAATCGTCGAAAAGCTTTTGCGGCGGCGGCTTTAACTCGACCAGGACCTCGGCGGCAGTCACAGCCAGACATTTGCCGGAACGCAAGTACCACGGCACGCCATTCCAGCGCCAGGAGTCGATTGACAGCCGCAGCGCGCAGAAGGTCTCGACATCGGACTCACTTCCCACGCCCGATTCTTTCCGATAACCAATATACTGCCCGCGCACCACATCGTCAGGATGCAGCGGTCGCATGGCCTGAAATACCTTGGCCTTCTCGCTGTGGACGGCGCCAAAGCCCTGATACGCTGGCGGCTCCATGGCAAGCAGCGCAACGATCTGGAACAAATGGTTCTGAATAACGTCGCGCAGGCAGCCGGCACTTTCGTAGAAGGCACCCCGGCCATTAATGCCAAAATCTTCAGCAAGGGTTATCTGAACGCTAGCCACGTAGTTGCGGTTCCAGATCGGCTCCAGGAAAGAATTGGCAAAACGGAAATAGAGGATGTTCATGATCGCCTCTTTCCCGAGGTAATGATCGATGCGGAAGATTGCGTCTTCCGGGAATATCCGCCGCGCATCGCGGTTGAGCTTGCGCGCCGAGGCCAGGTCGCGGCCGAAGGGCTTTTCAACGATGACGCGCGCCTGATCTGCCAGGCCGGCGGTGCCGAGCCCATTAATCACCGTTGCGAACAGCGCAGGCGGGATGGCGAGGTAGTGCGCCGGCCGCCGGGCGCCACCCAGCGCCTCCTTGAGAGCGATGAAGGTAGCCGGGTCGTTGTAGTCGCCGTTAACATAGCGAAGAAGTGAGAGCAGATGGCGCAAAGCTGGCTTGTCATCGATTTTTCCTGCACTTTTTATGGCTGCCCCGGCGCGCTGGCGCAATTGCGCCAGACTGATTGGACAGGAAGCGATGCCAACCAGCGGGACGTTGAGAGCTCCCCGCCTTGCCAGCGCATAGAGCGCAGGGAAAATTTTCTTGTATGCCAGGTCGCCGGTCACGCCGAACAGGACCAGCGCATCCGATTGTGCCCTGCCATCTGTCTGGTTCATCTCAGCCTTTCCCGATTTCCTTTTCGTCGTGTCCGCCAAACTGCTTGCGCATTGCAGATAACAAGCGATTGGCAAAATCCGCGTCGCCACGCGAACTGAACCGTTCGTAGAGCGCGGCACTGAGAACAGGGGCCGGCACCGCTTCATCGATTGCAGCTGCGATCGTCCAGCGCCCTTCGCCGGAATCCGACACCCGGCCAGCATAACTCTTCAGATGCGGATCCTGCAGAAGTGCCGCAGCCGTCAGATCCAGCAACCAGGACCCGATCACGCTGCCGCGGCGCCAGACTTCTGCGATTTGGGGCAGATCCAGGTCATATTGGTAAAACTCAGGATTTCGTAACGGCGCCGTTTCGGCGTTCACATCGCCAGCGCGCATGCCGGCGTTGGCGCCTTCCAAGATATTCAATCCTTCGGCATACGCCGCCATGACGCCATACTCGATGCCGTTGTGAACCATCTTCACAAAATGTCCGGCCCCGGTCGGGCCGCAATGCAGATACCCATGCTCGGCAGCGCCAGCAGTGCCCTTCCTGCCTGGAGTTCGCGGCGCAGCCTCTACCCCGGGCGCGATACTCTTGAAAATTGGGTCCAGATACTTAACGATCTGCGCCGCTCCGCCGACCATCAGGCAGTAACCGCGATCGAGCCCTAATACCCCGCCGCTGGTGCCGCAATCGACATAATGTATCCCTCTTGGCTTGAGCGTCTCCGCTCTCAAAAGATCATCCCGGTAATAACTATTGCCGCCGTCGATGATGATATCTCCGGCCTCCATATGGGAAGCCAGCTCCTCGACGGTCGCACCGACTACGCCAGCGGGAACCATCACCCAGACTATGCGAGGCTTGGTCAGCTTCGCGACCAACTCTTCGATTGAACCGGAACCTCGAATGCCGTGACCTGCGATTTTTTTGGTGATGGCTGGGTTCACATCGTAGACGACGCACTTGTGGCCATTCCTGGTCAAGCGCCGCACCAAACTGGCTCCCATACGCCCTAATCCGATCATCCCCAGATTCACCTGGAATTTCCTTTTTTATCGATCTACACCATGTGCGCTGAACCAGACCGAATGCTGCTGTCGCTGATTCAGTATCCGGCGCCCTTGCTCTTGACCAAAAAATGACTATTCTCATTCGGCAATAAATAAGCTTCCGGCAATGGACAGTTCGAATTGTCGAAAATGCGTAAAAGCAATGGCAGGTGAAAACACTTTTGCTAACGCATTGCGATTTTATTTCAAGACATGCCTAGAATAATATTGCGATATTTGCATGTTCCTTATAGTGCACTTTGTCGAATCACAAACAAGAGTGCGATTTACGCGCGTTGTCGGAAAAATTAGGTTATGCATTCAACAGATGCTCAACTACAGTTGCAGAAACGACAATTCGCGATCCGTGCGACTGACGGCACACCATTGAGCACATAAGTAGAACTTATAGGACTTACGCAATCCCAGTAGTGCAGGCTTGCACTACTTAAACAGCCGTATTTTGCGTAAGTCCTGATAAGAATTTTATTTCTATGACGAAACATGGGTCGCCCGCTGTCCCGCAGTCGGCACCGGCAACTGGCTGTTGCGTCCGCCGGAAAATGTTGATCTCGTCTTTTACGATCGACTATCTTGATTGAGGAGTTATGACATGGATACTCCGCTTCCCGCCTCCGCTCTGGATGCGTTATGCGTCAACACGCTGCGTTTTCTATCGGTCGATGCGGTGCAGCAAGCCAATAGCGGCCACCCTGGCTTACCATTAGGTGCGGCATCGATGGCCTACGTACTGTGGACACGTTTTCTCAAGCACCATGCTGCCAATCCGCACTGGTTCGACCGCGATCGCTTTGTGCTCTCAGCCGGACATGGTTCGGCATTGCTGTACAGCCTGCTCCACCTCACCGGTTATGCGCTGCCGCTCCAGCAACTCCAGCAATTTCGCCAATGGGCCAGCATCACGCCCGGCCATCCGGAACGCGGCCTGACGCCGGGCGTAGAGGTGACAACGGGGCCGCTGGGCCAAGGTTTTGGCAATGGCGTGGGTATGGCGATGGCTGAAATGAATCTTGCTGCACGCTACAACCGCGATGGCTTTGATGTGATCAACCATTTTACCTACGGCATCGTGAGCGACGGCGACCTGATGGAAGGCGTC
Organism: Herminiimonas sp. CN; assembly: GCF_000622895.1. GTDB lineage: Bacteria > Pseudomonadota > Gammaproteobacteria > Burkholderiales > Burkholderiaceae_D > AVCC01. The sequence continues at coordinate 34,547 of NZ_AVCC01000001.1, read as the reverse complement.
GCATCGGAAGCTGCGTCGCTGGCGGGCCATCTGCAATTGGGCAAGCTCATTTACCTGTACGACGACAATCACACCACGCTTTCCGCCAGCACCGACATGACTTTTACCGAGGATCAGTCGGGCCGTTTCGAGGCCTATGGTTGGCATACTCAGTCGCTGGACGACGGTAATGACCTGACAGCGATCGGGCTGGCGCTGGATGCGGCTCGGGCTGAAACAAGGCGGCCTTCGCTGATTTTGGTGCGTACGCATCTTGGGTATGGCTCGCCTAATAAACAGGACTCGTTTGAAGCGCATGGTTCGCCGCTCGGAGTGGAAGAGCTGCGTTTGACCAAGCGCAACCTCGGCTGGCCAGTGGAACCGATGTTTTACATTCCCGAACCGGCACGCGTGCACTTCCTTGAAACGGTCGGGCGTGGCGCGCAAGGCGAGAGGGAATGGCTCGATAAATTTTCTGCCTACAAAACGCAATTTCCGGCACTCGGGCTGGAGTTGCTGCAGCTGATGCGCAGCGACGCCCCGCCCTCCGGTTGGGATAAAGACATCCCGCAGTTTCCGGCCGATACCAAAGGCATGGCCACGCGCGTTGCATCGGGCAAAATCATGAATGCCATCGCACCGCATTTGCCTGCACTCATCGGCGGCTCGGCGGACTTGGACCCGTCTACCCATACCGCGCTGGCGGGATGGGGAGATTTCCAGCCAGCAGAGACTGCCGCCAGCGACCGGCAAGGCTCCGACGGCGGCGGCTGGCGCCCCTCCGGTCGCAATCTGCACTTTGGCGTACGCGAGCATGCGATGGGCGCGATCATCAACGGCATGGCCGCGCATGGCGGCACCTTGCCATTCGGTGCGACTTTTTTAGTTTTTTCCGATTACATGCGTCCGTCTATCCGGCTTGCCGCCTTGATGGGTCTGCATGTGGTCTATGTTTTCACTCACGACAGCATAGCGCTGGGTGAGGATGGCGCCACCCATCAGCCGGTAGAGCAGCTCGCCAGCCTTCGCGCTGTGCCACGCCTGATCGTGATTCGACCGGCCGATGCTAACGAAACAGCAGTCGCCTGGCGCGTTGCGGTCGAAACATGCGAACGGCCGGTGGCGCTGGTGTTGACGCGGCAGGATGTCCCCACCCTCGATCGTGCGCAATTTGCCGACGCCAGTGGCTTGCAGCGCGGTGCTTACACTCTGGCAGAAGCCCCGAACGGCAAACCGGAAATGATCCTGATTGCCAGCGGCTCGGAAGTCCCGCTGATCGTGTCTGCACAACATCAACTACTGGCACAGGATATTCAGGCGCGCATCGTCTCGATGCCGAGCTGGGAGCTGTTCGAGCAGCAGTCGCAGGAATATCGCGATGCGGTGTTGCCGCCGGCGCTAGGCATCCGACTCGCGGTCGAGACCGGCGTGGCGCAAGGATGGCATCGTTATGTGGGAGAGCGTGGCGATGTGCTCGCAGTCGACGGTTTTGGAGCGTCGGCGAGCGGCGCGATAGTGCTGCGTGAATACGGCTTTACGGTTGAAAATGTTTGCCAGCGCGCCATTGCTTTGCTGCGCGGATAGAGGCATTTCAGCCTTTACTCAGCCAGCCGCCGGTAAAATCGGCCCGCCGCAAACCATCTGCGATGTAAGGGCAGTCTCGCATAAGGCGCCACGGCAATCCGCTACGATAGTTCTCGACCATCAGGATGATCGGTCCTTGATTAATGCCAAAATGCCAGCGCGATACCCAACCGTACGGATTACGTTTTTTGCTCGGATAGGTGGCGTTGTAGGTTGCTTTGAAACCATACGGATGCTCGCCTTTCAAATCGAGCTGGTAGACAAAATAGTCGATGGCCGGCAGCACGATTTCCGGCGCGAATGGCAGTGACGCCACCACCACCCACGGTGCGACAGTGCCATCGTCGGGACCATGTGGCACGCCGCGCGCCACGTAATCGAAAAATTCACGCTTGACGCCGTCAATCTCAAGAATCGCAGGACCAGGGCCGTCGCTTGCAGTAACGCCCCAGCAACAGTCGCAATAACCCGCGAAGCCGTGCGGATTGTCAATCGCATAGCGTTGCTGAACCATCGTCGCACGGCGGCTGTTCTCGAAATAGTCGATGGCTTTGGTGCGCATGAACGCGTCCTGTATCCCACGAAAATCCACCCAGATATGCGAAAGCTGATGTGTGAATAATGCGCCGGCGTAGAGATAATCGATACCGTAGCTGTGCTCCCATTGGTAGCCCGAGACCCACGCCTCGTAACAGCTTGGGGGCAATGGATGCGAAGGCGAGCCGAGGCCGATGATATAAAGCAACAGTGCTTCGTCATATCCCTTCCAGCGATAGGACAGGAAACCGCTCTCAGGCTTCCATCCGAGCGACACCGCTACACCGTTCGCCTGCGCCCAGGGCCAATCGGCGCGCAGATAGAGCGCATCGGCCAATGTGCGGATTTCAGTCTCGTCCGCCGTCGTCGCTCCGAAATATCTGCCCGCCATCAAGGCACCGGCCAGAAAAAAGGCACTATCAATCGTCGAAAGTTCGCAATTCCAGGCACGCAGGCCCGTTTGCATATCCAGAAAATGGTAGTAAAACCCCTTGTATCCGGTGGCGTCGGCCTCGGGTCCCTGCGGACTATTCCAGAAAAATCGCAACGTCGTCAGCACACGCTCGACAGCTACAGCACGCGAGATGAAACCGCGTTCCAGCGCAACCGGGTACGCTGCCAGCGCGAGACCCACCGCAGCGACGCTGGCCGGCCAATTCGGCGCGGTCTTGTCGATCACCAGACCGTTTGCCGGATTGGTCTCATGCATGAAATAACTGAAGGATTCCCGTTGGAGCATGCTCAACTCGGCTTCGGTGGTCAGTTTTTTTTTACGCACGTTGTATTTCCGAGTTAAAAAACAAATCCGACGATTTTTATGCTGCGATCCCGTTATGCGTTTCCCGCTCTGCTTTCTTCAGACGGCGATTACTGGCCGTCTTTCCCTTGAGCAAGCACGGCATCCACAATCGCCTGCGCTTCTTTCATGATGCGGCGCAAATGATCTTCCCCATGAAAGCTCTCTGCATAAATTTTGTAAACATCTTCCGTTCCGGATGGGCGCGCCGCAAACCAGCCGCCGTCGGTGGAAACCTTCACTCCCCCGATCGAGGCGCCGTTCCCAGGCGCTTTAGTGAGAACACTCTGAATTTTTTCGCCGGCAAGCTCGCTGCATTGCACCTGCTGCTGCGAGAGCTTCGACAACATTTTCTTTTGCGCCGGCGTGGCGGGCGCATCGACTCGGTCAGCGACAGGATCGCCGCATTCCCGTGAAAGTTCGCGATAGATCTCGCCCGGATCGCGCCCGCTGCGCGCTGTGATCTCCGCCGCAAGCAAGGCCGGGACCAGTCCGTCTTTATCTGTAGTCCAGACCGAACCGTCGATACGCAAAAATGATGCACCCGCACTTTCTTCACCGCAGAAACCCAAGGAACCGTCGCGCAAACCAGCTGCAAACCACTTGAAGCCGACCGGAACCTCATACAGTTTCCGACCCAGTCGTGCGCACACGCAATCGATCATTTGGCTACTGACGACGGTTTTCCCCACACCTGCCTCTTTGGACCATTGCGGCCGGTTCTGGAACAGATAATCAATTGCAACGGAAAGATAGTGATTGGGACGCACCAAACCGGCACCTGGGGTAACGATGCCATGCCGGTCGTGATCGGTATCGCATGCGAATGCAATATCGTAGCGATCCTTCAACCCGATAAGACGCTGCATTGCATAGGACGATGACGGATCCATGCGAATGCGGCCATCCCAGTCGACAGTCATGAACCGGAATGTCGGGTCGACTTCGTCGCTGATCACGCACAGGTTCAGATCGTAGCGTTCGCCTATCCGCACCCAGTAGTGCACACCGGCACCGCCGAGCGGATCCACCCCAAGACGGATAGTGGCGCTGCGAATCGCTGCCATATCGATAATCCGGTCGAGTTGACGCACGTATGCATCCAGATAGTCGTAGCGGTGCGTGGTGTCCGCGCATAGCGCCTGCTGGTAGGACATTCTCTTGACGTCATTCAGGCCATTTTTCAGAAATTCGTTGGCTTTTGCCTCAATCCAGACCGTCACGCCGGTACCAGCCGGCCCGCCGTGCGGCGGGTTGTACTTGTATCCACCGTTATCGGGCGGATTGTGCGAAGGCGTGATGACGATGCCATCGGCCAAACCGGTAGTGCGGGCGCGATTATGCATGAGTATGGCGAGCGAAATCGCGGGCGTCGGCGTGTATTCGTCGTGCGGCGCAAGCATGACGTTCACGCCGTTGGCGGCCAACACTTCTAGCGCGCTGGCGCAAGCGGGTGCCGACAATGCGTGCGTGTCAATTCCCATGAACAACGGGCCATTGATGCCCTGTCTGGCCCGATACTCGCAAATGGCCTGGCTTATGGCGAGTACGTGCCATTCATTAAAGCTGGCCTCGAATGAAGAGCCGCGATGGCCCGAGGTACCGAATATCACACGCTGCCCGGGTACCGACAGATCTGGCATATCCGTGTAGTAAGCCGTAATGAGTCTGGGCACATCCACCAGTATTTCAGGTGGGGCCGGTTTTCCGGCCAATAGGCTGATTTTCATCATGGCTCTTTTCGCAGGCGTCGGTAGCGCCGGATCAATGCATTGGTTGAACTGTCGTGCCCAAGCTTGGGCTCATCCGCACTTTCCAGTTCAGGAATGATGCGTTGCGCCAAAACCTTGCCGAGTTCGACGCCCCACTGATCGAAGGAATCGATATTCCAGATCGCTCCCTGCGTAAAAACACTATGTTCATACAGTGCAACCAGTTGTCCAAGCGTGCCCGGGGTCAGGCGTTCAGCGAGAATGGTATTGGTCGGACGATTGCCCTCGCACACACGATGCGGCACCAGCCAGGACGGCGTGCCTTCGGCCGCAATTTGCTCTTTTGTCTTGCCGAATGCCAGCGCTTCGGTCTGTGCGAACAAGTTGGCCAGCAGCAAATCGTGATGGCGGCCCATTGGATTGAGCGACTGGCAAAAACCGATAAAGTCGCAGGGCACGAGTGCGGTTCCCTGATGGATCAATTGATAGAATGAGTGCTGGCCATTGGTGCCTGGCTCGCCCCAGTAGATCGGTCCAGTCGGCACCTCGGCTTGGGCACCTTCCAGGGTGACGTGTTTACCGTTGCTTTCCATCGCCAACTGCTGCAGATACGCAGGGAAACGCTTCAGGTAGTGTTCATAAGGCAACACTGCGACCGTATTTGCACCCAGAAAATCATTGTTCCAGACCGCCAGCAAGCCCATCAGCACCGGCAGGTTCCGGTCGAACGGGGTACTCCGGAAATGCGTATCCATCGCATGAAAGCCGGACAGCATGGCATAAAAATTTTCCGCCCCGATGGCAAGCATGGTCGATAGCCCGATCGCCGATTCCATCGAATAACGTCCACCGTCCCAATCCCAGAAACCAAACGTGTTGGCGGTGTCAATGCCGAACTCCTCCACCCCTTCTGCATTTGTCGATACGGCAACGAAATGGCGCTGCACCGCCCGCTCGTCCTTGAGCTTGCGCAGGCACCAGGCCCGGGCAGAGTGCGCATTGGTTAGCGTTTCAAGCGTCGCGAAGGTCTTGGAACAGATGATGAACAGCGTCTCTTCCGGGTCCAGATCACGCGTGGCTTCCGCGAAATCCGTGCCGTCGACGTTGGAAATGAAGCGAAACGTCATGTCGCGCCGGCTGTAATGCCGCAGCGCTTCATATGCCATGACCGGGCCGAGATCGGAACCGCCGATACCGATATTGATCACATTACGAATGGCCCGGCCGGTATGCCCCAGCCAGCTTTTGCTGCGCACGCTGTCGGAAAACGTTGCCATATGCGCGAGAACCGCATGCACCTCTGGCACCACGTTCACCCCATCGACTTCGATCCGCTCGCTCGCCGACGCACGCAGGGCGACGTGGAGCACCGCTCTTTCCTCGCTGGTGTTGATCTTCTGGCCGCTGAACATGGCATCGATACGCCCAGCCAGGCCGCATTCCCCAGCCAACTGCAGCAGCAGCTTAATCGTCTCGTCGGTGACGCGATTTTTCGAGTAATCGAGGTAGAGACCAGCGCCTTCAGCAGTCAGGCGCTCGCCGCGCTGTGGATCGTCGGAAAAAAGCCGCCATAAATGCAGATCGTGCACTTGCCGGTAGTGCTTCGCCAAGGCCTGCCACGCGGGCCGCTCGGTAAGTCGCGGGTAAGGCGTGGCTTTGGTGTAACTCATGACCGGTCGTCCCTGCCCGTTTCGGCTTTTGCAAGCCTTGCACTCTTGGTTGCAATGCATGCCATCAAATCGCGCCACGACGTGCTGAACGCTGCGGCGCCATCCCGCTGCAACTGGGTGGCCAGCACGGCATCGTCCACGCCCGCCTGCACAAAGGCAGCGATAACATTTTCGGCATCGCCGCCGTCCGCCGGCATGCTGCCGCTCACCGCGCCGTGATCGGCGAAAGCAAGTAACGTCTTTTCCGGGATGGTGTTGATGGTATCGGGCGCGGCTAGCGCCTGCAGATAGAGCGTATCGGGTGCTAAAGGATCTTTGGTGCCGGTGCTCGCCCACAGCAGGCGCTGCTCGCCAGCGCCTGCTTCTGTCAGCTTGCGCCAGCGCGGCGAGACTAATAGTTTGCGATAGGCCCGATATGCGCGTCGTGCAATGGCGATGCCAAGTTGATTGCGCAGTGCTACAGGAACGGCATCCTTGACGGCAACATCCCAGCGACTGACGAAAATCGAAGCAACCGAACCGACCTTTGGATTCAGTCCCGCAGCGATCCGCCTTTCGATACCGCGCATATACGCATCGGCGGCTGCCAGGTATTGTTCGCGCGAAAATAGCAGCGTGACGTTGACCGGCACACCGGCGAAAATCGATTCTTCAATGGCTATGAGGCCAGCGGACGTGCCCGGAATCTTGATGAATAGATTGACCCGTTGTGCGCGTGCGTGGAGTCGCGCAGCTTCCCGCACCGTGCCAATCGCATCGTTCGCCAGCAAGGGCGACACTTCGAGCGAAACCCAGCCATCAACGCCGCGCGTCGCCGTGTGAATCGGAAGAAACAGGTCGGCGGCCCGGGTCAGGTCTTCCAGCGCCAGTTCGAAAAACAGCGCCTCTCCTGACTTTTCTTCGGCGGCCTTTGCGAGAATCGCCGCATCATAAAAATACGTATTGCGAATCGCCTTATCGAAAATTGTCGGATTCGAAGTGAGCCCGGTGATGGCAAAGTCTCTCAGATAGCGTTGCAAGGTGCCGCTGCTCAACAATTCACGCGTGATGTTGTCGAGCCACAGGCTTTGCCCCAGTTCATGAAGATCTTCAATAGCGTTCATGACGATTTCCTCGTTTGGGCGCGCCTTGCACCGGCGGCATGCAGCGACGGGAACACTCTTCGCTGTCTATGCACTAACGCGCGCCGGGCACTTGAGTAAAACTTGGCTAAACACGACATTCCACAACGCTCAGTGTGCGCCAAAAAGATAGTAATTGCACAAGTCGCATCTAAAAATAGGCGCGCCACGGAAGTCTGTGGGTGTTTTTTGAACTTTCCGGGGCGGCGTCGGCTTGCGCGCCGCGATGAACAAGGCAAACGCGAAAGCCGCGCCATCGCGGAATACGCAGTTGCCAATAATAAAGAGCAATAAATTGAGTATGTGCAAAAACGCATCATTAACCGCCTATTTTTATGTGCGCATTATAAATACACATGGGAGTAACTAGCACAGAAGATATTTTTTATATCCGGGCTCCATTGAACTGCACTGGCGACACCGGGCAGCAATGACCCTGTCGCGGCGCACACCGTACAACTTGCATTCCTGGCACGTTTTTCAAGAAACTTCAAGAAGACAACGGATAAAGATCTTCCCTATGCGGTAACGCAAAATCCAGTCCATCGCCCAAACGATAATGTTTAAAGGTTAATTTCAGCAGCACGCCAAAAGACAGACGCAGCGTTCCCGTTTTTCCTGAATCAATCCAGTAGCTTATCGATCTCCGGCAATACCAGAATCGGAGTTCCGCCAACGCTACGCCTCCTCGGCGATCCGGGTCATCCAGATTCGCTGAATAGAAAGAAACGTCAGAATTGAAACCTGATCGTGATTTTTTGCGCGGCAATTTACGTAAAGCCAAGAGCGTATTGCTGAAAAACAATTTTTCAGGCCGGCATGCGGATGATGGATTGCCGCTGCGCGCTGAGTTATTCAGCGCATTGCAAATGGAACAACACGGCCGCATCCTGGCCAATGCCCACAAGATCAGCATTGGGCGCGGGCGCGACCAGTTGTTATCGCGCCTCGCCGACAATGAAACTGTCATCATCGATGCCTGCAATCAGTTGACCGAGGCCATCAAGGCCGGCCGGCAAGTGACGCCTGCAGCGGAGTGGCTCCTCGATAATTTCTACATGATCGAAGAACATATCTGCACCGCCAAGCGGCATTTTCCCAAAAATTACAGCAAGGAATTGCCACGCTTGCTGCGCGGCGCATCCGCCGGCAAACCGCGTGTATATGACATCGCACTGGAAACCATTTCACATGGTGATGGCCGGGTTGATCCTGAGAGTTTGACCCGTTTCGTCACGGCCTACCAGCAGGTCACCACCCTCAAGCTCGGAGAATTGTGGGCGATCCCGATCATGTTGCGGCTCGCACTGCTCGAAAACCTGCGACGCGTCGCCACCCGTCTGGCAACAACCCGTTGCAACCGCAACCTGGCATATGACTGGGCAGAAAAAATGGCGGAGACCGCCGAACATGATCCAAGCAATCTGATTCTGCTGGTCGCTGACATGGCACGCTCCGATCCGCCAATAGATAGCGCATTCGTCGCAGAACTGGTGCAGCGCTTGCAAGAGCACGGCCTGACACTGCCGCTAACCTGGCTATCGCAACGGCTGGCAGAGTCTGGCCAAACCATTGAGCATCTGATCCAGCTCGAAACCCAACAGCAAGCCGCCGAACAGGTATCGATCAGCAACAGTATCGGCAGCCTGCGCTTCCTCCTTGCCATGGACTGGCGCGTGTTTGTCGAAACCTTGAGCGTGGTCGAGCACACTTTGCGCAAAGACCCGGCCGGCGTCTACACCAGAATGGATTTCGCGACGCGCGATCACTATCGGCATGTGGTGGAAAAAATTGCCAAGCATAGCCGCCTGTCCGAAGTGGAAGTCGCCGACAATGCATTTCGACTCGCCAGCGCCACTGCAAGCCAGGCCGGGGCCGAAGAGCGCACCGCGCATATTGGTTATTACCTGATTGGCAACGGTCTTCCGGAGCTGGAACGATCGGCAAATTTTCAGCTGCCAATGCTGGAAGCACTGCAGCGCGCGGGCAGAAGCGCGCCCTTGACTATCTATCTTGGCAGCATACTGTTGCTGACCTTGGCCGCCACCGGTGCCATCGTTGCCAAAGCCGGTGCCGATGGCGTGGATGAATGGCTGCTTGCGCTGGTCGCATTGATCACACTGGTTGCCAGCAGCCAGCTTGCGCTGTCCATGGTCAACTGGTTTGCCACCTTGATCAGCCTGCCCCATCCACTTCCCCGCATGGATTTTTCGGATGGCATTCCACTCGAATCGCGCACCCTCATCGTTGTGCCGACGATGCTGTTTACGACACAAAATATTGACAGCCTGACTGAAGCGCTCGAGGTCCGCTTTCTCGCCAACCGCGACGACAATCTGCGCGTTTGCCTGCTGAGCGATTTCGCCGATGCGGAAACAGAAACCACACCGGCCGATGCAATCCTGCTGGAACGCGCAAAGAAGAACATTGATGAACTAAACCAAAAATATCACGGCGCCAAAAATGACTATTTCCTGCTGCTGCATCGGCCGCGGCGCTGGAACGCGCAGGAAAAAACCTGGATGGGCTACGAACGAAAACGCGGCAAACTGGGCGACCTCAACGCCTTCTTGCGCGGCGGCGCGACCGATGCGTTCTCGCTGATTGTTGGTAACACCGAAGGCCTGAGCAATGTCAGGTATGTGATCACGCTCGACACCGATACGCAATTGCCGCGCGACGCCGCACGCAAATTCGCGGCCACGATGGCACATCCGCTGAACCGGGCGCAGTTTGACGAGCAACGCCAGCGCATCTGCGAGGGCTACGGCATCCTGCAGCCACGCGTGGCAGTCAGCTTTCCCGGCGCCGAGGCATCGCGTTATGCCCTGCTGTGCGGCGGCGAAGCAGGTATCGATCCCTATACGCGCACCGTGTCGGATGTCTATCAGGATGTATTCGGTGAAGGCTCCTTCATCGGCAAAGGCATTTACGACGTCGACGCATTCGAACGTGCCCTGCGCGACCGCATGCCGGAAAACCGTATTCTCAGCCATGATTTGCTGGAAGGATGTTATGCACGTGCCGGTCTGTTGAATGATGTGCAACTTTATGAAGAATATCCCTCCTGCTACAGCGCCGACATCAGCCGCCAACATCGCTGGATCCGCGGCGACTGGCAGATCGCCTCCTGGCTGCTGCCGATGGTGCCAGGCGTTCGCGATTCATCCACCGGCAAAATGGTGCTCCACCGCAATCCGCTATCGGCATTGTCGCGCTGGAAGCTATTCGACAATCTGCGCCGCAGCGTCGTACCGTGCGCTCTGGCGGCATTATTATTAACAGGCTGGACTGCCTTGTCGCCATCCTTGTCAGCGGCCTGGTTCTGGACCGGTACGGCACTTGGCATCGTGCTGATTCCATCGATCTGCTCCTTCATTCTAGATCTTGCGCGCAAACCGAACGACATGCTGTTCCATCAGCATTTTTCGACATTGCTGCGATCGACTACGCAACACTTCATCCATGCCGCACTGTCCCTGAGCTTCATGCCGTATGAAGCCTGGATCAGCCTTGATGCAATCCTCCGGACACAATGGCGGGTATTGGTCTCGCACCGAAAACTGCTGGAATGGAATCCATCGAGCCAGACAAATCGGCAGTCAAGCCGTGGACTGTATGCCACTTATCGATCGATGTGGATCGCACCGATGACGGCCCTGGCCAGCGCTGCCTATCTGATCGCTGACAATCCGATTGCAATAGGAGCGGCTGCGCCGATTCTGCTGCTGTGGTTGGTTTCCCCCATCATTGCATATTGGATCAGCCAGCCGGTCCCGCGCCGCACCGCGCATTTATCAGATGAGCAGACTCTGTTCCTGAAATCGCTGTCGCGCAAAACGTGGTTATTTTTTGAAACCTATGTCGGCCCGGAAGACAACTGGCTTCCGATCGACAACGTGCAGGAGCATCCGGTCGCGGTTGTGGCGCACCGCACATCGCCCACCAATATCGGCCTGTCGCTGCTGGCTAATCTTGCCGCGTATGATTTCGGCTACATTCATGCCGGACAATTGATTGAACGGTCCCAAAAGACCTTGCAGACCATGGCTTTTCTGGAACGTTATCAGGGGCATTTCTACAACTGGTACGGCACTAAAGACCTGGAGCCACTGCACCCGATGTATGTATCGACGGTGGACAGCGGCAACCTTGCCGGCCATCTGCTTACGCTTGGGCCAGGCCTGACCGGATTACTCGATACACCGATCCTCGCTGCCCGTGTCTTCGCCGGCATCCGAGATACTTACGAAATCCTGTGTGAGAATGCAGGTAATACGCCGCTGGCGACATTGCTTCAGTTCGAGAAAGATCTCGAATCCACCTGCCAGTCTGCACCTTGCACACTGATGCTCGCTCACGATTGCCTAGAGCGGCTAAGCCACAGCGCCGCGAGCTTCCTTGCAGGCCTCGAAGCTGCTCCCTCCTTACAGCCCAATCTGCAGCTCAATGGTTGGGCACGTGCGCTGGCAAGCCAGTGCCATGCAGCGTTGAATGAACTCAGCTTGCTGGCGCCCTGGACACAGATGCCCACACCGGCCGAATGGCGCACTCACTTCCCCGCACTGGACGAAATACCAACGCTACGTCAGCTGGCTCAGCTCCATGCCAATCTGGCACCGGTTTTTAAACAATGGCTTGCCGACCAAACCAATCCGAACGATGCGCAACAAGTGTCTGCCCTCAATCAACTGGTGTCCGAAGGCAGTCACAACGTTACCCAACGCATGCTGTTGATCGACCAGCTCGCGCTGCAATCTGCAGAGTTCGCACGAATGGAATACGGCTTCCTGTACGACCCTGCGACGTACCTGCTGGCGATCGGTTACAACGTCACAGAACGGCGCCTCGATGCCAGCTCCTATGACCTGCTGGCTTCCGAAGCAAGGCTAACCACCTTCGTCGCCATCGCACAAGGACAACTACCGCAGGAAAGCTGGTTTGCACTCGGACGCCAGCTTACTATCGCCAGTGGTGAACCGATCCTATTGTCGTGGAACGGGTCAATGTTCGAATACCTGATGCCATTGCTGGTGATGCCGACGTTTAAAAATACCCTGCTTGACCAGACCTATCATTCCGCCGTGGAACGGCAGATCGAATACGGGACACAGCGCGGTGTGCCATGGGGCATTTCAGAATCAGGTTATAACGCTTTCGATGCCAGCTTGAATTATCAATACCGCGCATTTGGCGTGCCAGGAATCGGCTTCAAGCGCGGTCTCGGTGACGATCTGGTAATCGCACCGTATGCATCGATGATGGCCCTGATGGTGGTGCCGGAAGCGGCATGTGCCAACCTGCAGCAATTGTCAGCCCAAGGCTTTGAAGGCAAATTCGGATTCTATGAAGCAATCGATTACACATCGTCACGCCTGCCGTACGGGCAGAGCAATGTGACGGTGCGCTCGTTCATGACCCATCATCAGGGCATGAGCTTCTTGTCGCTGGCGTATCTGCTGCTCGACCGTCCGCTGCAAAAGCGTTTCGCATCCGACCCCCTGTTCCAGGCGACAATGTTGCTGCTGCATGAACGGGTGCCCAAAGCCTCTGCGACCTATTCGAACACAACCGAGTTGGCCGACATCCGTACCGTATCGACCGATCAGGGAAAGCAGATGCGTGTACTGCAGCGACCCGACTCCCGCACACCGGAAGTGCAGCTGTTATCCAACGGTCGTTACCATGTAATGGTCACCAGCGGCGGTGGTAGCTCCAGCCGCTGGAACGACCTTTCGATCACCCGCTGGCGTGAAGACAGCACGCGCGACAACTGGGGCACGTTCTGTTACGTGCGCGACATGGAGGATGGCCATTTCTGGTCGACCGCATTCCAGCCGACACTGGCACAGCCACAGACTTACGAAGTGTTTTTCTCAGAAGGCCGCGCCGAATTCCGCCGCAACGACAACGATTTCGACATGCACACCGAAATCGTCGTGTCGCCGGAAGACGATATCGAACTGCGTCGTACCCGCATTATCAATTCCTCGCGCTCGCGCCGGACCATAGAAATCACCAGCTATGCGGAAGTGGTGCTGGCACCGGCAGCCGCAGATGCGATGCATCCAGCATTTGGCAACCTGTTCGTTCAGACCGAAATCCTGCATCTGCGCCGTGCCATCCTGTGTACCCGTCGGCCGCGTTCGATACATGAAAAAATGCCGTGGATGTTCCATCTGATGGCGGTGCATGGCGTCGATATCAATGCCGTATCGTATGAAACCGACCGCATGCAATTCATCGGTCGCGGCAATACCATCGCTGCACCGCAAGCGATGTTCGACCCCGCGCCGCTGACAGGCGCCCAGGGCTCCGTACTCGATCCGATCGTCGCGATCCGTTATCAGATCACGCTTGACGCAGAACAATCGATCATCATAGACATGGTGACCGGCATTGGAGAATCGCGCGAACTCTGTCTCGGCCTGATAGATACATATCAGGACCGTCATCTGGCAGATCGCGTGATCGAACTATCGTGGACCCACAGCCAGGTGGTGCTGCGTCAACTGAACGCCAGCGAAGCCGATGCGCAACTATATGCACGCCTGGCCAGCTCAATCATTTTTGTCAATCCGCTGTTGCGTGCCGAGGCCAGTGTTCTTCTCCGCAATTACCGCGGACAGTCCGGCTTGTGGAGCTTCGCCATTTCCGGCGACCTGCCGATCGTGCTAGTGCAGATCAAGAACCAGGAAAACATCGGACTGGTGCGTCAGTTGATACAGGCGCATGCGTATTGGCGTTCGAAAGGGCTGGCGGTCGATCTTGTGATTTGGAACGAAGAGCATAACGGTTACCGGCATGGCTTACACGAACAGATCATGGGGCTGATTGCATCGGTCATCGGCGCCCACGCGATTGATCGCCCAGGCGGCATTTTCGTCCGACTGCTCGATCAGATTTCCAATGAGGACCGTGTACTATTCCAGTCGGTGGCGCGGGTGATCCTCACCGACAGCCGCGGCACACTGGCCGAACAGATCAACCGCCGCGACCTGCGGGGCGTGCGCATACCGCGACTGACAGCAACCGGCAATCTCCAACCAGCCATCGCCAATAAGAACATAAGCAAGGGCGATGTCCTGCCCACGCGCAATCTGATCCTGTCGAACGGCATTGGTGGATTTACGCCGGATGGGCGCGAATACGTGATCACTACCGCAGCCGGTCAGGTCACGCCTGCGCCATGGGTTAATGTGATAGCCAATCCGCAATTTGGCACCGTCATTTCCGAAAGCGGGCAAGCGTATACCTGGGGTGAGAACGCACATGAATTCCGGCTGACGCCTTGGGACAATGATCCGGTGTGCGACACCGGCGGCGAAGTATTTTATCTGCGCGATGAAAAAACTGGCCGCTACTGGTCGCCGACGCCGTTGCCCCGCCGCGGCGAAGGTGACTATGTCACGCGACATGGCTTCGGTTACAGCGTGTTTGAACATGCCGAGGACGGCATAACATCCGAACTGACCGTGTGTGTCGCGCTGGATGCGTCGGTTAAATATTCGATATTGCGCATACGCAACGATTCCGACACGATGCGCACGCTGTCCGCCACCGGTTATGTCGAATGGGTACTTGGCGACCTGGGTCCAAAATCGACGATGCATATCATCACCGAAACCGATCCTGCCACCGGCGCACTGTTTGCACGCAATCCCTACAACACCGAGTTCACCGAACGCACTGCGTTCTTCGATGTCGATGCAACGTCGCGCACCATCAGCGGCGACCGCAATGAATTCATTGGCCGCAACGGATCGCTGCAAAATCCCGTCGCGATGAAGCGTGTACGCTTATCCGGAAAGGTCGGTGCCGGTCTCGATCCATGTGCTGCAATGCAGGTACAGTTCGAATTACTCCATGGACAGCAACGCGAAATCGTGTTCATGCTCGGCATGGCAGATACCCGCCACACCGATGTCAGCAATCTGGTGCGGCGTTTGCGCGGCTCGACTGCTGCGTGGGATGCGCTGGAAGCCGTGCATACCTACTGGGATCGTACGCTGGGCGCAGTACAGGTCGAGACCCCGGACCATTCCCTGAATATCCTGGCCAACGGCTGGCTGATGTACCAAACCATTGCCTGCCGTCTGTGGGCGCGCAGCGGTTACTACCAGTCCGGTGGCGCATTCGGCTTTCGCGACCAGTTGCAGGACACGATGGCACTGGTGCACAGCCACCCGGAACTGATGCGCGCACACCTGCTGCTGTGTGCAGCACATCAATTTATCGAAGGCGATGTGCTGCACTGGTGGCATCCACCGACCGAGCGTGGCGTTCGCACGCATTGTTCTGACGATTACCTGTGGCTGCCGCTTGCGGTTCATCGTTATGTGATCAGCACCGGAGATACCGGTGTATTGAATGAGATGGCGCACTTTATCGAGGGCCGCTCCGTGAATCCGGAGGAAGATTCTTACTATGACCTGCCGAACCGTTCGGCGCAGATCGCGACGTTGTACGAGCATTGCGTGCGTGCGATTGAGCGAGGATTGAAGTTCGGTGTGCATGGCCTCCCATTGATCGGTTCCTGTGATTGGAACGATGGCATGAACAAGGTCGGCGAGCATGGTCAAGGCGAAAGCATCTGGCTTGGCTTTTTTCTTTATGAAGTATTGATGTGTTTTTCCGAAGTGGCAACAAACCACAACGACCAGACTTTCGCGGATCGCTGTCATGCCGAAGCGGCTCAGCTACGTCAGAACATTGAGAAAAACGGTTGGGATGGCGCATGGTATCGCCGGGCATATTTCGATGACGGAACACCACTTGGTTCTGCACAAAACGTCGAATGTCAAATCGATTCAATTTCCCAAAGCTGGGCTGTATTGTCCGGCGCCGGCAATTTGGAACGTGTGAGGATGGCGATGCAGGCAGTCGATCGCCGACTGGTGCGGCGTGCAGATTCGATCATCCAATTACTCGATCCGCCCTTCGATAAATCCGATCTGAATCCCGGCTATATTCGCGGCTACGTTCCAGGCGTACGTGAAAACGGCGGACAGTACACGCACGCGGCGATCTGGAGTGCGATGGCGTTTGCCAAAATGGGAGACAGCCGGCGCGCATGGGAATTGCTGCAGATGATCAATCCGGTCAACCACGGCAAAACTGCCACTGATATCGCCACCTACAAGGTCGAACCCTATGTCATTGCTGCCGACGTGTATGCGGTAACGCCGCACGTGGGCCGCGGTGGCTGGACCTGGTACACCGGATCGGCGGGATGGATGTACCGCTTGATTGTGGAATCACTGTTGGGCTTGAAGCTGGAAGGCGACAAACTAACTATCATGCCGTGCTTGCCGGCTGACTGGAGTACATATGCAATGCACTATCGGTATCGCGACACAATGTACAGGATCGAGGTGACGCAAAGCAGTGTCCTTGGTGCAAAGGGCAATGTAAAACTGGACGGCATTGAACAAATGGATGGGACGATTCCACTGCTTGATGATAAGCATCAGCATACAGTGGCGATACTGGTGTTGACGCCACCCCAATTTTGATAGCCTCCTTCTGGCAACTATAAACAAGCAGGCAATTTCCCAGCATGTGATTTTTTCCAGATATCAACGCCCCACTGTCCATCGGAATTTTTCGACGTACCGTTATCGCAGCCCTATATTCCAATTGAACTTGAAATAATTGGAAGTTGATTAGGTCGACACGCTAACACTCCGCTGCTCCATCAACCCCTATTTGTAAAGAAAATTATGAAAGCCATGATTCTCGCAGCGGGTAAAGGAACCCGCGTTCAGCCGCTGACCTACGATCTGCCCAAGCCGATGATCCCCATCCTCGGCAAACCGGTAATGGCGTATCTGATTGAGCATCTCGCCAAATACGGCGTGCGCGAGATCATGGTCAACGTCAGTTACCTGCACGAAAAAATTGAAGAATACTTCGGCGACGGACATCAGTTCGGGGTGCAGATTGGCTATTCCTTTGAGGGTTATACCAACGACGCCGGGGATGTGATAGCGCAACCACTGGGTTCTGCTGGCGGGATGAAGAAGATTCAGGAATTTGGCGGTTTCTTTGATGAGACCACGATTGTCTTATGCGGTGATGCGGTGATTGACCTCGACATTCAGTCTGCCCTGTTTGCACACAAGCGCAAGGGCGCGCTGGCCAGCATCATTACCAAGGAGGTTCCATGGGACAAGGTATCCGACTATGGCGTGGTGGTGGCGGATCAGGACGGTCGTATTCAATCCTTCCAGGAAAAGCCACAGCAGGACAAAGCACTGTCGAACCATGTTAGCACCGGCATCTATATCTTTGAACCGCAAGTGGTGGACATGATTCCGGCAAACACAGTGTTCGATATCGGCTCAGAGCTGTTTCCCTTACTGGTGGAAAAAGGCATCCCGTTTTTTGCACAGAATCGAAAATTCAACTGGATCGACATCGGCAGCATGAAGGACTACTGGTCGGTATCGCAAAGCGTGATGATGGGTGATCTCGCACAGATGCATATCCCGGGAATACAGATTGATGATGGGATCTGGACCGGGCTTAATACGCGGATTGATTGGAAAGGTACCATCATAAAAGGACCCGTGTATATCGGCGCGGGGAGTCATATCGAGGCCGGTTGCACAATCATCGGCCCGACTTGGATCGGGCATGGCAGTCATATATGTGCCAGTGCGCGGGTAATACGCAGTGTACTGTTTGAATACACACGGATAGGGCCAGACGTGCAACTGGACGAAAAAATCGTCTTTAAGGATTACAGCGTGGATCGTAACGGCAAAATGCAGCACGTATCCGAATTGGTGACCAAGGATTGGGGTAATGCGCGTGACCGCCGCAATGAACCTCGTTAAGTTGCGTTGTCACGGGCGGGACGCTGATTAACCAGCGCATCCGCTCAAAATTGCATAAATGCCAATCAGATTGAGGTTCCTGTTGCCGAAATGATACCATACGCGCGGCCAAGACTGCCACGTAGAGCCCACCCCGATCGGACAGCTTGAATATATTTTCTTTTGTCTTGATATTTTTCAGTTCCGTGCCCATCAGCCTGTTGAAATAGCATCAGACCGAATTCGCACCAACAACTGCGCCATCAACACATCGTGCTTGTCACTGCCTTCTCCAAACATTGGGATGCAAAAAAGTCCCTTAAAAACAGTGGCTTAATATAATTTTCTGCCAGACTCTGCGCTACGTTGCCATAGTCAAAATCATTCCCACTCGATCGTCGCCGGAGGTTTGCCGGAAATATCATAGACCACGCGATTGATGCCGCGCACTTCATTGATGATGCGGTTCGAGACCTTGCCCAGCAATTCGTGCGGCAGATGCGCCCAGTGCGCAGTCATGAAATCCTGCGTCTGCACCGCGCGCAGGGCCACCACGTATTCATAGGTGCGGCCATCCCCCATCACGCCGACCGACTTCACCGGCAAAAATACCGCAAAGGCCTGGCTGGTCAACTGGTACCAGTTGTTGCCGCTGTTTTCATCCACGGTATTGCGCAATTCCTCGATGAAAATCGCATCGGCACGGCGCAGCAGGTCGGCGAATTCCTTCTTCACTTCACCCAAAATGCGCACGCCCAGACCGGGGCCGGGGAACGGGTGGCGATACACCATGTCGTGCGGCAAGCCGAGTGCGACGCCGAGTTCGCGCACCTCGTCCTTGAACAGTTCGCGCAAGGGTTCCAGCAGTTTCAGGTTCATGGTGTCGGGCAGGCCGCCGACATTGTGGTGACTCTTGATGGTGTGGCCTTTTTTGCCCTTGCCGGCGCTTTCGATCACGTCCGGATAGATGGTGCCCTGGGCCAGCCATTTGGCGTTTTGCAGCTTGCCGGACTCGGCCTGGAATACTTCGACGAATTCGCGCCCGATGATCTTGCGCTTGGCTTCCGGGTCGGTCACTCCGTCCAACTCTCCCATGAACTGGGCGGTCGCATCGACATGGATCACTTTCACGCCGAGGTTCTTGCCGAACATATCCATCACCATCTTGCCTTCGTCCAGGCGCAGCAAGCCGTGGTCGACGAAAACGCAGGTCAGCTGATCGCCGATGGCGCGGTGGATCAGGGCTGCAGCGACGCTGCTGTCGACGCCGCCGGATAGGCCCAGGATGACTTCGTCATGGCCGACTTTCTGGCGGATCGCTGCGACCGCTTCGGCAATGTAATCCGGCATGTTCCAGTCGGACTTGCAGCCGCAAATCTCATGCACGAAACGGCCGAGGATAACCTTGCCCTGCACGGTGTGAGTGACTTCCGGATGGAATTGCACCGCGTAGAAGCGGCGCTCTTCATCGGCCATTGCGGCGATCGGGCAGTTGTCGGTCGAGGCCATTAGCTTGAAGCCGGGCGGCATCTGGTTGACCTTGTCGCCGTGGCTCATCCAGACCTTGAGCACGCCGTGGCCTTCGGGCGTGACGAAATCGTTGATTTCATTGAGCAAGGCAGTATGGCCGCGGGCGCGCACTTCGGCGTAGCCGAATTCGCGCACCAGGCCGCTTTCGACCTGGCCGCCGAGCTGGGCAGCCATGGTCTGCATGCCGTAACAGATGCCCAGTACCGGCACGCCGAGCTCGAACACCGCCTGCGGTGCACGCGGCGTATCGCCTTCCATTACGGAGTTCGGACCGCCCGACAGAATTACCCCGGCCGCACCGTAGTTGCGAATGAACTCATCCGATACGTCGTAAGGAAAGACTTCAGAAAAAACGCCTGAATCACGCACGCGGCGGGCAATCAATTGGGTGACCTGTGAACCGAAATCGAGGATGAGGATTTTAGAATGCATGGAAGACGCTTTTACAAAAAGACATTAAAACGACAGGGATTCACCAGGATTAGCCTGGACGACGCAGTTACGACCTGCTTTTTTAGCGGCAGCTAACGCTTTTTCGGCATGATTGATCAATTCTTCGGCAGTTGCGGCAGGAAACGCATCGGTCGATGCGGTGCCGGCGCTGACTGTTAATTGTAGTTTGGCAGCACCGATCGCTTCTGCATGCGCCATGATGGCCAAGCGCATCCGCTCCGCTACCGCCAGCGAAATCAGATGCGACGCGCCGGGCAAGACCACCATGAATTGATCGCCATCGTAGCGGCCCAGCGCATCGTGAGGACGGATGCAGGAACGCAGACGGCTGACCACCTTGAGCAGCAAGGTGTCGCCGCTCGGGCGGCCGTGTTCTTCGTTAATTTTCTTGAAATGATCCAGATCGACAAAAACCATCGACAAGGATTTTTGAGCCTGACGGCAATTGACCATCTCGGCCGATAATGCGCGCATGATGGCAGTCCGGTTCCACGTGCCGATCAGAGGGTCGGTCAGAGATTCCCGCCGCAAATTGCGATTCTTCTTGATCAGATCGAGCTGCGTTGCGCTTGCGCTGCTGAGTCGCAATTCACGCTCGAACAGGGACGCCAGATCTGCCAACAGCTGTCCGTCTTCCTGATTAAAGGTGCGTGGCGCGTAATCGACCAGGCAAACGCTGCCGATAATCTGATTTTGTGCATCCATGATCGGATGCGCTGCATAGAATCGGATGTACGGCGCACCAACAACCAGCCGATGCTGGCGCAACGATGGATCGTTACGGGCATCGTTAGCCACATACAAGGCTTGCGGAGCCGGCAATCCATCAACAAACACCGCTTCAATCGACTCCATCGAGCGCTCTGACTCGGCGGCGCCCGTCATCAAATCGGTGATGCTGACAAAGCAGCTTGAAACACCGAACAAACGCTTGCCGATGCGCCGAATCCGTAAGATTTGCTGATGCATGCTGAATCCGGAGGCATCCAGCGGCACGGTATTGGCCCCGATAAAATCATCCATATTATCTTGATGCGTCATTACCATGGGGCTTCCAGTTCGAGCGAAGGGTATAACCAGCGCAGGCCACAGATTCAATCCGCGCGATAATTCGGCGCTTCCTTGGTGATCTGTACGTCATGTACGTGCGATTCGCGCATGCCAGCCGAGGTGATTTCGACAAACTCCGCTTTTTCACGCAATTCATCGATGGTAGCGCAACCGCAATACCCCATCGATGAGCGGATGCCGCCGACCAGTTGATACAAGATGGCCAATACGCTGCCCTTATAGGCAACCCGGCCTTCGATGCCTTCCGGTACCAGCTTGTCGGTGTTGTTGGCAGGGTCCTGGAAATAACGGTCGGCTGAGCCGTCGGCCATCGCGCCCAGGCTGCCCATGCCGCGATAGGATTTATAACTGCGGCCCTGGAACAAAATCACTTCGCCCGGCGCCTCTTCGGTGCCGGCAAACATGCTGCCCATCATGACGCAGGAAGCGCCAGCCGCCAGCGCCTTGGAAATATCGCCCGAATACCGGATTCCGCCATCGGCAATGCATGGCACGCCGGTCCCCTGGAGTGCTTTGCTTACATTGGCAATCGCAGTAATCTGCGGCACCCCGACACCGGCCACGATGCGGGTGGTGCAGATGGAGCCGGGGCCGATCCCGACCTTGACGCCATCAGCACCGTATTCGACCAGTGCCTTGGCTGCGGCTGCGGTGGCAATATTGCCGCCGATAACTTCAACCTCAGGGTAGTGCGTCTTGACCCATCTGACCCGATCCAGCACGCCTTGCGAGTGGCCATGCGCGGTATCGACCACGATCACATCGACGCCGGCCTTGGCCAGCAGGTCGATCCGATGCTCGTTTTCCGGACCGACTCCGACTGCAGCACCGACCCGCAACTTGCCGTGCTCGTCCTTGGAGGCAAATGGATGCTCGGTGGCTTTCTGGATGTCCTTGACCGTAATCAGGCCGCGCAATTCGAATGCATCGTTGACTACCAGCACGCGTTCCAGCCGGTGCTTGTTCATCAAGCGCTTGGCTTCGACCGGATCATCGCCTTCCTTGACATATACCAGCTTGTCGCGCGGAGTCATCTTGGCGCGCGCTTCCGCATCCAGTTCGCCTTCAAAGCGCAAGTCGCGGTTGGTAATGATGCCGACCACGGTCTTGCCCTCGACCACGGGAAAGCCGCTGATACCATGCTGCAACGACAGTGCGATCACGTCGCGAATGCGCATGGTGGGCGGGATGGTAATCGGGTCGCGCAACACGCCGGATTCGAAACGCTTGACCTTGGCGACCTCGCGCGCCTGCTCGGCAGCGGTCATGTTCTTGTGGATGATGCCGATACCACCCTCTTGCGCCATCGCAATCGCCAGCCGCGCCTCTGTCACAGTATCCATTGCAGCCGATACCAGCGGCATGTTCAATGTGATATTGCGCGTCAGGCGCGTTTTCAGAGAGGTATCTTTGGGGAGGATATTTGAATATGCCGGTACGAGCAGCACATCATCGAATGTGAGTGCTTTTTGAAGTAAACGCATCTTAATTCCTATTGGCGCAAAATAGAATTATACAGAAATCCGCTTAAAGAAGACGTTTCCCGTACAAAATCCCATGACGTGTTCATCGGTTCGAACTATAGACTTGCGCCAGAGAAATAAAATCCTCCGACCAGTTACCTTCCACGCGACGGTGTTTCTATATAATATTTCCGGTCGGAAGTATGGTCGCCACGGATTATAAAACGTAATTCCGCACGGTAATCGGATGACTTTCATGCTTATTTCTCTCCAGTACAATCAGCAAGGTTGATAATGAATCATTTGCACTACAAGCGCATCACTGCATTCGCCCTTGCCAGCCTGATGCTCGGTTTATCGTCTCATGCTGCAGCACAGTATGTATGGCTGGATGAGAAAGGGGTAAAGCAGTATTCCGACATGGCGCCACCGGCAGCGGTACCGAACAGCCATATCCTGAAATCTCCCCGCGCGCCGTCCCGGGGAGCCGCTTCCAGCGTTGCGCCCGAGGCAGCGGAAGGTGGTGCGCCGACAGCAGCGGCCAGTGACAAAAAGTTGCCGATGACGACCGCCGAGAAGAATGCCGAATTTCAGAAGCGCAGGATGGAACAGGCTGAAAAAGACAAAAAATCGGCCGACGATGCCCAGCGCGCCGCCGACAAGAGCAAAAACTGCGAGCGCGCCAGCGCCTACCAGAAAGCGCTCGACTCCGGCCAGCGCATTGCGCGGCAAGAAAAAAATGGTCAGCGTGCTTTTCTGAGCGATGCGCAGCGGGCCCAGGAAGCGCGCGACACCAGGAAAATTCTCAGCGAATGCAAATAAATCCTTGCAGCTGCGAGGACACAAAGCCCATCCTTACGAGTCCGAAGATAAACCCGATTTTCTGTCGGCGCGCCGGCGACGCGATTCTTTCGGATCAGCAATCAGCGGCCGATAAATCTCAATCCGGTCGCCATCGCGCAAAATCGTTTCCAAAGTCTTGAGCTTGGCATAAATACCGACCTGGCAAGCCGACAAGTCAATTTCCGGCATCTCACTCAGAATCCCGCTGTGCTCGATGGCGGCTTGCAAAGTGCTGCCAGGCGGCACCAAAACGTCGCGCAGCAGCACCGAATCCGGCTTGGCGAAACACACCTGCACCTGCAACTTGCCGGTTGCCTTATCCATATGCGGCCTCCGCCCTTTTACAGAATGAATCGACGAAACTGTTGGCAATCATGCCGAACACCGGCCCGATGATTTTTTCCAGAATTTTGCTGGAAAATTCATATTGCAAGTCGAATTCAATCTTGCAGGCATCCTCGCGCAACGGCTTGAATACCCAAGCACCCTGCAAATGCCGGAACGGGCCTTCCAGCAAGCGCATCTGCATCGAGGTCGGCCGGGTATTGGTGTTCTCCGTGGTGAAGGTCTGCTTGATGCCGTGATACTGTATGGCAATGGTGGCAACCAGCCGGTCGGCCTCGCGCTCGCGCACATCCACCCCGCCGCACCACGGCAGAAAACGCGGATAATCCTCCACCTTATCGACCAGCGCAAACATCTGCTCGGCGCTATAACCTACAATCACTGATTTGTGTACTGCAGCCATTGAATCTCAACCGTTTGATAAAATTACACGAATTTTAACCGACTCGCCTTATTGCCCCATCACATGACCATAGTTGATAACAGAAAAGCTTTCCATGACTACTTTATCGAGGAACGCTACGAAGCCGGTGTTGTCCTGCATGGCTGGGAAGTCAAGGCGATACGGGCCGGCCGAGTGCAGCTCAAGGAAGCCTATGTAATCGCCCGCAACGGTGAGATTTTCCTGTTCGGCGCCCACATCAGCGCACTGCTGAGCGCCTCCACCCATGTGCATCCGGAAGCCTTGCGCACCCGCAAGCTACTGCTCAATGCAGCCGAAATCAGCAAGCTGATCGGCAAGGTCGAACGATCCGGATACACCCTGGTACCAATCAATCTGCATTTCGTGCGGGGTCGCGTCAAATGCGAAATCGGACTGGCAAAAGGCAAGAAACAGCACGACAAGCGCGATACCGAGAGGGCGCGCGACTGGCAGCGCGAACAGCAGCAAATCATGAAAACGCATCGGCGTTAAGCGTCAAGACGTACCCTGATCGATTGTGATTTATTTTTGAGTATAGCCATAAAATGGCCTATCTCACGCAATCTCATTGCGACATTAATAAATACATGACTGTGTATATATTTTGGCACAGAACCATTCGCCGACATGATCGGAAAAACTGAGACAGGCAGTCGTTTTCGACACGGCTGCCAAGTCTGGATCAGGATTTTTGCTGTGACTTCACGACCTGCATCGCGCTTGCAATCAAGCCGCTGATATCGCTCATATTGGCCGGAACGATAATCGAATTATTGGTCTTGGCCAGATTGGCGAAGGCGCTGACGTATTGCTCGGCCACTTTCAGGTTCACCGCATCGGCGCCACCCGGCTCCCGGATCGCGGCAGCGGTCTTGCGGATCGCATCTGCGCTGGCTTCGGCCAAGGCGATGATCGCCGCGGCCTGGCCTTCGGCGCGGTTGATCGAGGCCTGCTTTTCGCCTTCCGACTTGGCGATCGACGCCTCCCGTTCGCCGGTTGCGATGTTGATCTGCTCCTGCTTGCGCCCTTCGGAGGCGGCGATCAGCGCCCGTTTTTCGCGCTCGGCGGTGATCTGGGCCTGCATCGAATGCAGAATTTCCTTGGGCGGCGTCAAATCCTTGATCTCGTAGCGCAGCACCTTCACGCCCCAGTTCGCGGCCGACTCGTCGATCGAACTGACGATGCTCTGGTTGATGTGCGTGCGCTCCTCGAAGGTTTTGTCGAGTTCCATCTTGCCGATCACGCTGCGCAACGTGGTTTGCGCCAGCTGCGACACCGCGGCAATGTAGTTTGAAGAACCGTACGAGGCGCGCATCGGGTCGGTCACCTGGAAGTACAGAATGCCGTCGACTTGCAGCTGCGTATTGTCCTTGGTGATGCAGACCTGGCTGGGAACGTCCAGCGGGATTTCCTTCAGCGAATGCTTGTAGGCGATGCGGTCGATGAAGGGCAAAACGATGTTCAGGCCCGGCGCCAGCGTGCTATGGTACTTGCCGAAGCGCTCGACCACCCAGGCATGCTGCTGCGGCACCACATTGATGGTCTTGACCACGAAAACGATCGCCAGAATGAACAGGATGATCGAAACACTGCCGAAATTAAACATCATGGGGGTCCTTTAGCTAGCGGTATTGGCGACAATCAGGTGACTGCCGCGTATTTCACGAATGACGAAAGTGCCGGTTACTGCCACGGCGCCCGGCATCAGTTCGATGTCCCACATGGCGCCGCGGTACATTGCGCGCGCATGGTTGCCGTGCCATTGCGCGACATCCACGGTTTGTCCGATATCGAGATTCACATTCGGGTCGCGCGCGGCTGGCACTTTATGTTTTCTGGCAAAACTGCTCTTGCGCAATAAAAAGGTGGCGATTGCGCCCATGATCGCGGCCAGCGTCATTTGCAACGCAAAAGCCACGCCCGTCAACGCTGCCGCACCGCCGGCCAGCATCCCCAACGCGATCATCAGCAGATAAAACGTGCCGGTGAATATTTCGGCAATGACGAGAATGCCCGCCATGCCGAACCAGATCATCCAGTCGTGCATCAGATGTTCCTTTTTTATGTTTTGCGAAATAGACTGCCTGAATCCGTTGGCCCGGGGAAACAAGGCATTGCCATGATAAGCGAAAAAAAACGCGAGCATCGTGCTCGCGTTTTCATGTCGGCAATAAAAATTTACTTAACCGCCGCCAGCGCTTGCCAGGTATCGATCACCGTATCCGGATTGAGCGAAATCGAT
The DNA here is from genome assembly GCF_000622895.1 of Herminiimonas sp. CN. Classification (GTDB taxonomy): domain Bacteria; phylum Pseudomonadota; class Gammaproteobacteria; order Burkholderiales; family Burkholderiaceae_D; genus AVCC01. Next base: position 7,957 of record NZ_AVCC01000001.1, on the reverse strand, counting down.
TCGATGCCCTGCTTCATCAGCCACTCGGCGAAATCCGGATGATCCGATGGTCCCTGGCCGCAAATCCCGACGTATTTGCCCTGCGCGCGGCAGGCGGCAATTGCCTGCGACAGCAAGGCCAGCACCGCAGGATCGCGCTCGTCGAAATCGGCCGCCAGCAATTCCATGCCGGAATCCCGATCCAGGCCCAGCGTCAGCTGGGTCAGGTCGTTGGAGCCGATCGAGAAGCCGTCGAAATGCTGCAGGAACTGCTCGGCCAGAATCGCATTCGAAGGCACTTCGCACATCATGATCACGCGCAAGCCATCCTGGCCGCGCTTGAGGCCGTTCTTGCCCAGCAAAGCGATGACTTTTTCTGCTTGCCCTAGAGTGCGCACGAACGGAATCATGATTTCGACGTTGGTCAAGCCCATCTCGTTGCGGACCCGCTTCATGGCCAGGCATTCCATTTCAAATGCCTCGGCAAAATCGTCGGCCAGATAGCGCGCCGCGCCGCGGAAGCCCAGCATCGGATTTTCTTCATCCGGCTCGTACCGCGAACCGCCGATCAGCTTCTTGTACTCGTTCGACTTGAAGTCGGACATGCGCACGATCACCGGCTTGGGCCAGAAAGCCGCACCGATGGTGGCGATGCCTTCGGCCAGCTTGTCGACATAAAATGCCTTCGGCGAAGCATGGCCGCGCGCCACCGACTCAACCGCTTTTTTGAGTGCGGGATCGATATTCGGGTATTCCAGGATCGCCTTCGGATGGACGCCGATATTGTTGTTGATGATGAACTCAAGACGCGCCAAGCCGACACCGGCATTCGGAATCGACTGGAAATCAAACGCCAGTTGCGGATTGCCGACGTTCATCATGATCTTCAGCGGCAGCTTCGGCAACTCGCCGCGCGCCACTTCGGTGACCTCGGTTTCCAGCAAGCCGTCGTAGATCTTGCCCTCGTCGCCCTCGGCGCAGGACACCGTGACCAGCGTGCCGTCCTTGAGCAATTCGGTCGCATCGCCGCAGCCGACCACCGCAGGAACACCCAGCTCGCGCGCAATGATCGCCGCATGGCAGGTGCGCCCGCCCCGGTTGGTGACGATCGCGGCAGCCCGCTTCATCACCGGCTCCCAGTTGGGATCGGTCATGTCGGCGACCAGTACATCGCCGGGCTGAACCCGTTCCATATCGGCCGGGTCGTGAATCACGCGCACCGGACCGGCACCGATTTTCTGCCCGATCGCGCGGCCGGAAGCCAGTATCGTACCGGTGCTGCGCAGCTTGAAGCGCTGCTGGGCATCGGTCGCTTTCTGCTGCGACTTCACCGTTTCCGGGCGCGCCTGCAGGATGTACAACTTGCCGTCGCGGCCATCCTTGCCCCATTCGATATCCATCGGCCGCTGGTAATGATTCTCGATGATGACCGCATACTTGGCCAGCTCAACCACTTCCGCGTCGTTCAGCGAATAGCGGTTGCGCAACTCGATCGGCACATCGACGGTCTTGACCGAGCGCCCGGCCTTGGCTTCGCCGGTGAATTCCATTTTCAGCAGCTTGGAACCGATATTGCGGCGAATCACCGGCGATTTGCCCAACTCCAGCATCGGCTTATGGACGTAAAACTCGTCCGGATTGACTGCGCCCTGCACCACCGTTTCGCCCAGGCCGTAGCTGGAAGTGATAAACACCACATCCTTGAAGCCCGATTCGGTATCGATCGTAAACATCACGCCGGCCGCGCCGAGGTCAGAGCGCACCATGCGCTGCACGCCGGCGGACAGGGCTACTTCCGCATGCGTGAAGCCCTTGTGAACGCGGTAGGAAATGGCGCGGTCGTTGTACAGCGAAGCGAACACATGCTTCATCGCTTCAAGAATATTGTCGATGCCGACCACGTTCAGGAAGGTTTCCTGTTGGCCGGCAAAGGATGCATCCGGCAAATCTTCAGCCGTAGCCGAGGACCGGACGGCAAACGACATTTCGCTTGCAGAGTCTGCTACAAGTTGCTGATAAAAATCATGAATTTCCTTTTCAAGCCGAGGCTGAAAAGGCGTGTCGATGATCCACTGACGGATTTCGGCGCCGGCCTGGGCCAAGGACCGGACATCGTCGATGTTCAGGCTCTCCAAACGCTGCGCGATGCGGTCGGCCAGCGGCAGGCCACCATCCGCGCTATACGATAGAAAATCCCGGAAAGCCTGGGCGGTAGTGGCGAAGCCGCCCGGCACGCGCACACCGGCGCTGGCCAATTGGCTGATCATTTCGCCTAATGATGCATTTTTGCCGCCGACGGAATCGACATCCGTCATGCGCAAATGTTCAAATGAAGCTACGTAAGTGGCCTCCGTGGACACCCCTGCAAGTACTGCGTTGGACATAACAACCTCTAGTTTGATGATAAGAAATCTGTGTGCGCATCTTCATTGATCACTGCTTTTTGTTATTCTTATGAGAGCAACCTGATTAAACCCAATTCGCACATTTTACATGGTGCGATTGGTTTTTATCTGCAAGCCGTCTATTTTTAGCACAACCACTCTCTTAGGGCCCCATGCCAGATACCTTGATCAACCAGCCGGCAGCATTCGATCGCACCGTGTTCTTCGTCTCCGACGGCACCGGCATCACGGCCGAAACTTTCGGCCATGCAGTACTGACACAGTTCAGCCTGCGCTTCAGGCAAGTGCGCCTGCCCTTCATTGACGATCTCGACAAGGCGCATCACGCAGCGAACAAGATCAATGAAGCCTTTGAGCAGGAGGGCAAGCGCCCGATCATTTTCTCCACGCTGGTCAAGGGCGACCTGTCGCAGATCATCCGCAATACCAAATGTATGTACATGGACTTGATCCAGACCTTTGTCGGCCCGCTGGAGCAGGAGCTCGAAGTCAAGTCGACCCATACCATCGGCCGCAGTCACAACATTGCCAATTCAGAAGAATACAAAAACCGCATCGAAGCGATCAATTACTCGCTGATCCATGATGACGGCCAGTCGCACAAGAACCTGTCGACCGCCGACGTGATCCTGGTGGGCGTATCGCGCTCGGGAAAGACCCCGACCAGCCTTTTTCTGGCGATGCAATACGGCATCAAGGCGGCGAATTATCCGCTGATACCGGAAGATTTCGAACGTGGCAAATTTCCTTCGGCCTTGCTGACCTACAAATCGAAGATTTTCGGCCTGAGCATCACGCCTGAACGCTTGTCCGAAATCCGCAATGAGCGCCGCCCCGGCAGCAAATATTCGTCGCTGGCAAACTGCCGCTTCGAGATCAACGAGGCGGAAGCGATGATGAAGCGGGAGGGAATTCGCTGGCTATCGTCCACCACCAAATCGATAGAAGAGATTTCCAGCACGATCCTGCAGGAAGTCAAACTGGAGAAGCGGGTGTACTGAGAATCTCAACAAGTGCGGAAAAGACATGAAAAGCCCATCGTCGCGCCTGGGAGGCAGCGGTGGATTTTTAGCTTGCGAGAATTAACGCCTTTGCCTGACCTGCTCGAAAAAGCAGACTGCCGCGCTGGCTGCCACATTCAGGGATTCCATCCGGCCCAGGTGCGGAATGCCGACTTGGTGCGTGGTCAGGGCCATCAGAGAATCGGAAATCCCCTGCCCTTCGTGGCCGAACACCCATGCCACCGGTTGCTGCAAATCGATGTCGTAAATGGTTGTTTTTGCATGGGAACTGGTGGCCAGCCCCGGTACGGTTGCCGACTGCAATAATTGCACCAGATCGACATTCTCCGTGATGCGCAGCAAAAAGTGCGCCCCCATGCCGGCGCGTAATACTTTCGGCGACCAGGCGAAGGCGGTGCCGACGCTGCAAAAGACGTCGGTAATTCCCGCTGCTGCGGCGCTGCGCAGAATCGAGCCGAGATTGCCTGGGTCTTGCAATCTGTCCAGCAGCACCGCATTGCCGCACAGGCGCAATGACGCATCGGGCGCCGGCGTATCGATCACGAACAGCAGATCGACGCCATGCTCAACCTGGCTAATGGCCTTGAACAGCGCGTCGGGCAGCACTATGCATTGCGCGCCGTCCTGTTCGCAGCGCTGCAGGATAGGTGCGACTTCATGCAGCAACACGGCGCTGTCGCTGACCACGCACAGGGGCGGCGCGCCGACCTGCTCCAGATAGACTTCGCACAAATGCACGCCGTCGAGCAGCGTGCGCTGCGCCCGGCGCCGGGCTTGCGAGCTGGTTGCCAGCTGTTTTAGCTCTTTATAGAGCGGGTTGTCGCGTGAGGTAATCGGTTTCATGGCTACTCCAAGGCGAGCAATGCGCGCACCGGCGCATACGATTTGCGATGCACCGGCGACACCCCATGTTCGCGCAGCCGCGCCAGATGCAAGGCGGTCGGATAGCCTTTGTGCTGGTCGAATGCATATTGCGGGAGTTGCTGATGCAGCGTCGCCAGGGCGGCATCGCGCGCGGTTTTGGCCAGAATCGAGGCGGCTGAAATGGCCGCCACCTTGTCGTCGCCCTGGATGATCGCCTCGCAGCGGATCGACATCACAGGACAGCGATTGCCGTCGATCAGGGCCAGCGTCGGTATCATCGACAATCCTTCGACTGCACGGCGCATCGCCAGCATGGTGGCTTGCAGAATGTTCAAACGATCGATCTCCTCCTCCGAGCACTGAGCGATCGACCAGGCCAGCGCCTGCTGCCGGATCTGGAGCGCCAGCACTTCGCGCCGCGATGCTGTCAGTTTCTTCGAATCGCGCAAGCCTTTTATTGGCTGCGCCGGGTCGAGAATCACGGCGGCGGCAAATACCGGGCCCGCCAGCGGACCGCGCCCTGCTTCGTCAACGCCGCACATCAACGGGCTATCGAGGTCAAACGACAACAGGAATTGTTCCGATTTTTGCACACCGCTCACTTTAAAAAATTCAATAAAAAACAAAATAGGGAGTATGGACAAAAATACTGATAATTCCACAGGTAATTATTGTGAAATTGAAAAATACAAAGTGCAGTATTAATCCTTGGCCATATTCATTACGCGCAACACAGCCTGCGCGCTTGCGCTGGCGGTATCGCGCAGCAGCGCATGATGCATCTCGGTAAACCGTTGCCGCAGGGACGCTTGCAGGCTGACGTCGCTCAACTGCTGCCAGAGCGCATCAGCCAACGCTTGCGGCGTGGCCGCATCCTGCAGCAGTTCGGGCACCAGAAATTCGCGCGCCAGGATATTTGGCAGCCCGATCCACGGTTGATACCCCATGTGGCGCATGATTTCCCACGAAGCGCGCATCATCCGGTAGGCAATCACCATCGGCTTCTTGAACAGCGCGACTTCCAGCGATGCGGTACCGGAGGCCACCAGCACCGCATCGGCCGCCGCCAGCGCGGTATGCGACTGGCCGTCGAGCAAGCGTAGCGGAACATCGGTCAAACCGGCTTGCGCCAGCAGTTGCACAAAATACTCGCGCTGCTTCGCGCCGGCCATCGGCACCACAAAGTGCAGGCCGGGCTCGCGTCGGGCCAGCAACTTTGCCGCCCCGATAAAGGCTGCGGTGTTGTATTTGAGTTCCGACATGCGGCTGCCGGGCAGGATCGCGATCACCTTTGCCGCCGCCGGCAGATTCAGCGCGACCCGCGCCGCCGCTACATCCGGCAGCAGCGGGATCACTTCTGCCAGCGGATGGCCGACGTAGGTCACCGGGATGCCGGCCTGGCGATAGATCTCTTCCTCGAACGGAAACACCACCAGCATGTGCGACACTGCCTTGGCGATTTTCTTGATGCGTCCGCCGCGCCAGGCCCAGATTTGCGGGCCGATGAAATGCACGGTAGGTATGCCTGCTTGTTTTAACTGCATTTCCAGGCCAAGATTGAAGCCAGGATAATCGACACCGACGAAAACCGCCGGTTTTTCAGCCAGCAACTGATCGCGCAGCGCATTCTGGATCGACTTGATCTCGCGATAACGCGGGATCACTTCAAACAGGCCGCGCACCGTCAATTTCTCCATCGGCCAATCGCTGACAAAGCCATGCTCGGCCATTTTGGCGCCGCCGATGCCGTGCATGCGGGCTTGCGGCAGATGCACGCGCAGGCCCGACAGCAAGCGGCTCGCCAGCAGGTCGCCGGAACTCTCGCCGGCCACCATCGCAATCGCGGTGTTTGCGATCTCAGCGGATGATGCCACGAGGGGACGACGCAATGAATTCACGCAGCAAACGCAGGTATTGCGCGGCTTGCGGAGTCTTCGACTCCTCTTCCCGCAGCGCCGACTGGGCCGCTTCGAGCGACAAGCCGGCGCGGTAAATCAATTTGTAGCCGCGCTTGATCGCCATGATCTGTTCGCTGCTGAAACCGCGTCGCTTCAGGCCTTCGCTATTGATACCGGCCGGTACCGCACGATTGCCGGCCGCTGTCACGAACGGCGGCACATCCTGGCTAACGGCAGCGGTGAACGCCGTCATTGCATGGGCGCCGATGCGGCAAAACTGGTGAACTGTCGTAAAGCCGCCGAGAAATACCCAGTCGTCCAGATGCACGTGTCCGGCCAGCGTCGCATTATTGGCCAGAATGATGTCGTTGCCCAACTGGCAGTCATGCGCGATATGGACGTATGCCATGATCCAGTTATCGTTGCCCAGCCGGGTGACGCCGGCATCCTGCGCAGTGCCGAGATTGAGCGTGCAGAATTCGCGAATCGTATTGCGTTCGCCGATTTCAAGCCGGGTCGGCTCGCCCGCATATTTCTTGTCCTGCGGCGCAGCCCCGATCGAGGCGAACTGGAAAATAGTATTTTCGCGCCCGATGCTGGTATGGCCTTCGATCACGACATGCGGGCCGATTTTGGTGCCGGCAGCGATCCGCACGTTCGGCCCGATGACCGCATAGGGACCGACTTCGACCGAACTGTCCAATTGCGCTTTGGCGTCCACCAGCGCCGTGGCATGAATCCCCGACATTACTGCCCCGCAGCCTTGCTGGCATCGGCAGCGCTGCGCATGGTGCACATCAACTCGCCCTCGACTGCAAGCTGGCCGTCCACGGTCGCCCTGGCGGAATATTTCCAGATGCCGCGCGCTACGCGCAGGATTTCGACTTCCATCCTAAGCTGGTCGCCCGGCTCCACCGGCCGCTTGAAACGCGCGCCATCGATGCCGAGAAAATAGACGATGGTGTCTTCGTCCGGCTTTACATCCATGGTCAGAAACGACAGGATTGCCGCAGTCTGGGCCATCGCCTCGATCATCAGTACGCCCGGCATCACCGGCTTGTTCGGGAAATGGCCGTTGAAGAATTCTTCGTTGACCGTAACGTTCTTGATTGCAGTAATGCGCTTGCCGGCCTCCCAGTCCAGTACGCGATCGACTAGCAACATCGGGTAGCGGTGCGGCAGATATTGTTTGATTTGATTGATATCGAGGGTATTCATTCTTCTTTACTCTTGTCTGTAAGCGATTTTGTAAGTAATTGCACGGTCTTTTCCAGGCTACGCAGCTTTTCCCGCATCGACGCCAGATTGCGCACGATGGCGGCCGATTTTTCCCAGTCGGCATTCTTGGCCAGCGGATAAAAGCCGGTGTACTGACCGGCTTCCAGGATCGAACGCGACACCATGCTGCCGGAAGAAACATGGACATGATCGGCGATGCTCAGATGACCAAGCACCATTGCGGCGCCGCCAAAAGTGCAATACTTACCGATCTTGGCACTGCCGGCCACGCCGACGCAGCCTGCCATCGCGGTATGTGCGCCAATATGACAGTTGTGGCCAATCTGGATCTGGTTATCGAGTTTCACGCCATTTTCAATCACGGTGTCGGCCAGAGCGCCGCGGTCGATGCAGGTATTGGCACCGATATCGACATCGTCGCCGATGATTACGCGTCCGGTTTGCGGAATCTTGATCCAGGCCCCACCCTCATTGGCAAAGCCAAAACCATCGGTGCCGATCACGGCACCGGAATGCACAATCCCGCGCTGCCCGATTTCACATCCTGCAT